>DATFQX010000247.1:0-4875 GCA_035263865.1 Xanthobacteraceae bacterium | reverse complement strand
TCCATGAAGCCGTACCCGACGATCAGACGCAGGGGGATCGGGGCCCAGCATTTCGTGGCGTTAGATATGCTTTCACCCAGTTTCAAAAGGCGGCTGAGATTCGTCATGACGGACATCGAATTCGTATTCTCCTCGTGGTGGGGTCATGCGACCTTGTTGATGAATTCGAACGCTCTTGCCGTCCTGTTACAGGCTCACTCATTCGTGAAGTCGGGGCCCGGCCTCCGCGCAAGAATGTCGATTTTCCGGCTCTATCCACGCATGATCGCGCCTCATGAATGAGGCGTTCGCAACAGACCGGGAACTGGATGCACTCGTCCGGCGTACTTAGATGAGGTGCCGCAATGGTTGCGGCAAAATTCGCGCCTGCTCTGCAACAGGGAGCCGTCGAGCTACGAATTAATGAAAAGAGAAAATGCCAAGCCTTGTTGCGAACCTTGATGATCGCAGGGCGACGAAAGTACGCATCAGCCAATCGCGCGACCGTGCCGGGGAAGCAGGATTCAATTACAGCAGACGGCAAATGCACTGCGCGAAAGAGGACGCGACCGCGACGGCCATGGGGACAGGACACCTCTGTCAGATTAAGTTATGGCTAGTACACCTAATCTAAGCTGCGAAGACAAAATCCCCCAAAATCGCTTGTTTCTTACGGATGTTGTCAACGAGGACTGCGGAAAGAGATCATCGCCTGTGAGCTTGGCCAAGCGGCCGGTCACCTCGATCCGCGGGTCGTTCCGGTCCGCTGGATAGATCACGATCGCTGCAATCAATTCGCGCAGCGCACCGGCGAATTCCTCGCCGTCGTGGATGGCCCGGTAACTCAGCGTGGCGGCAAGGTTCTCGGTCGCCGCGAGATAGCGCTCGACCGCGGTCGGGTGGAGCTCCACTGCCTTTACTGGAGTTAAGGCGGCGAGTTCAGCCTGAGCATCATTTCGTCGACGCCGCAGTTCCGGAAGGCGAGCACGAGCTTCCTCCTCAGAAATCGTACCACGGCCGATTTGATCTACGATCCGATCGATTTCACGCTTGGCCTGGCCGAGCGTGCGTTCGAGCATTGCGCGCTTGCCGGCCCCCTCCGCTGCCAAGCGTTTGCGCTCCGCCCGATAGATGGTGAGATAGTGCTCAATGGCACGCGGGTCTTTGAGCTGTGCCTTGAGCGGCCGTGAGCAACTTCCTGGACCTTTATGCCCAAGTACGGGGCTGCGAGTTCAATTTACTTCGCCTTCGCCACCGTTCCCTCCGCGCTGCGGACCAACTCAATCCCGATCTCCTCGCTCCACCTAGCGTACACAGAACGGGTCTTGTCGCGGAACGACTCGATATCCGCCGGCAAGGGATGGAACACTTCCATCCCGTAAAGGTCTCGTAGTTTTTCGATGATTATCGTGGACTCCTCCAAGCCTTCCCGCGCTTCCTTCTTCTGCTGACCCATGATCTCCTCCCCAGCCTTCCGGAGGACTCTCTGATCTTCACGGCTGAGACCTACCCAGGTTTTGCCACTGACCGCGAGAATCAGCGGGTCGATCGTGTAGTGCCAAAGCGTGACGTACCTGTGCACCGCCCAGAGTTTGTGCGGGATGATGAGTTCGACGGGGTTCTCCTGTCCGTCCACCGTGCCTTGCCTAAAAGCCTCCAGGGCTTCGTCAAAGTTCATGGGAACCGGATTCGCCCCGAGGGCTTGGAAGATGTCAACAAAGAGCGGGGCCCCGGCGACGCGGACCTTCAGTCCATCGAGATCTCCGGGCCGACGAATAGGCCGCCTTGAGTTGGTCAGCTCCCTGAAGCCATTCTCTCCCCACGCAATCGGAATCGCCCCGTTCCGCTCAATCAGTTCAAACAGGCGCCCGCCTGGCTCACCGCCCTGCACGGCGTCTACAGCCGCGTAGCCCGGGAACAAAAACGGCAATGCAAAGACGTTTAGCTGCTTCACCTGAGGAGACCAGTTGATCGTTGATCCAATGGAAAAGTCGGCCAAGCCCTGTTGCAAGTATGCAAACTCTGTCATTTGTTTGCCTGCGAAAAGCTGACCATTGAAGTAATTCTTGATCTGGATGCGGCCCTGTGTCCGATATTTAACGGTATCCGCAAATCTCGTCGCCGCACGGCCCCAAGGGGTCTCCTGGTTGGGGCCTACGATGGACATCTTAAACTCGGGCTTATAGTCGGCCGCTAGCGAGGTACGGAAAACGCCGGCGGTGAGAATGAGGAGAACAGCCCAGAGCTTCATGCTCGCCTCGTCGGCGCGACGGATCGTGGAGAATTGCGCTCGTCGCGAACCCGTCCTCCATAGCACATCGGGGCCGCTGCGATCCCTATGATGGACCTGAATTGTTCTGAATCGGCCCCGAGGTCCGCCGTAGGTCATTTTCGTCAGATTGGCACGCTCCTGACGGTCGCGGCATGTCCGCTTCGCTCCGAAAGCGACCGAAGTGCTGCGTTGCCGCGAATTGACGCGATGTGCCAGAAGCGGCTGTGAGCAATCGCAACAACGCAGCCTCTTTATTCTACCACGTCGTCCGCGCGCTGCTGAAGCAGCGGCGGCACGTCCAAGCCGAGCGCCTTGGCGGTCTTGAGATTGATCACCAGTTCGTACTTGGTCGGCGCTTGAACTGGCAGCTCGGCCGGTTTCTCGCCCTTGAGGATGCGATCGGCATAGGTCGCCGCGAGGCGAAAATTATCGAACTGGTCAATTCCGTAGGACAACAGGCCGCCGACTTCAGTGAAGATTCGGCGCGGATAGACGGCAGGGAGACGATAGCGAGCTGCCAGCGATGCGATTTCTGCTCGATGGAGGTCCGTGAAGGAATCCGGCATCACGATCAGTCCGCCATTCGGCTCGCGGGTCTGAGCGGAAACGACGGATTCGATTTCGGACCTGTCGCGAACAGGGGCTGCGATCGCCTCTACTGCGAAGGACGCAGCGGCAACTTTGAAGGGGTTCAGGTAAAACTCGGCATATGTCGCCGTTGCCGGGTTGAACAGGAAGGCGATCCGGTTGACGCGCGGCGCAATCTCCTTGAGCAGCTCAACCCACTTGCCAGCCAACGAGGCCTCGAAGACGACGAAACCGGTAACGTTGCCGCCCGGTCGCGGAAAGCTTGCGACGAAGCCTGAGCCGACCGGATCGGCAACCGTCGCGAAAACGATGGGGATGGTGCGCGTTTGTTGCAGGAGCGCGGCTGTGGTGGGTGTGATGCTCGAAAGAATGAGGTCGGGCTGTAGCGCGACGAGTTCCTTCGCGAATCGTTCCATCGACTCCGCGTCGGCAGGTGTCGCCCAGCGAGTCTCGATCCGGGTGTTGCGGCCCTCCGTCCACCCGAGCTTCTGGAGTCCGTCCCGAAACGCGGCGATTTTGGTCTGAGCTTCCGAGTCGCTCTCGGGATAGCCCATAAGCACGCCGATGCGCCGAACGCGCTCCGGTTGCTGCGCCCTTGTCGCGACCGGCCACGCCACCGCCGCGCCGCCGAGCAACGTGATGAACTCGCGGCGTTTCATTCGATCACCTCGTCGGCGGTAGCGAGCAGCGTCGGCGGGATTTCGAGGCCAAGTGACCTGGCTGTGTTCAGATTGATCACCAGCTCGAACTTGGTCGGTTGTTCCACCGGCAGATCAGTGGGCTTCGCGCCCTTGAGAATCCGCCCGGCGTAAATGCCGGCGAGACGATGGGCTTCCATAATGCTGGTACCATAGCTCACCAGTCCTCCTGCCACGGCGAATTCCCGTAGCGGAGAGATGGTGGGCAGCGCATTACGAGCTGCCAGTGCAACGATTTGTTCCGCGTGGCCGACCAAGAATGGATCAGCGATAATGTCGAGAGCTTCGATCCGCTGTTGGGTGAGCGTTGCGAAGGCCGTCTTCAACTCGCCCTCTGTACTGGCATGGACAACTACCAGCTTCTTTCCGAGCGCCTGCGCTGCCACCTGCGCATCTTCCAATCGTGTCTTGGATGCCGGAAAAGTCGGATTGACAAGCGCGCCGATGAGCGCCGCTTTCGGCAATAGCTCGTGCAGCAATTCAAGCCGCTTGGCCTCCAGCGCGCCGAGGAGGAAGCTGACGCCCGTCAGGTTGCCGCCTGGCTTGTTGAGACTTTCCACCAAGCCAAAGTCAATCGGATCGCCTCCCGAGACGAAGATGATTGGAATGGACGACGTTGCTGCCTTAGCCGCGCGGGTCGAGGTAACTCCGCCACCGGTTGCTACGATCACCGTCACCTTGCGGCGAACCAAATCACTCGCCAGCGCTGGGAGTTGATCGTAGTGACTCAGCGCCCAGCGAAAATCGATCTCCACATTTTGTCCATCGAAATAGCCGAGTTCGCCCAGCCCGCGCTGGAACGCGATTACGTTAGCTATGGAATCGTTTGGCGATCTGCCGCTGAGGAACCCGATCACCGGCGTCGCCGGCTGCTGCGCTCGCGCCGCCAGCGGCCACGCTGCCGCCGCGCTGCCGAGCAGCGTGATGAACGTGCGGCGTTTCATTCGATCACCTCGTTGGCGGCGGAGACAAAATCGGGCGAAAGCGCAAGCCCAAGGGCGTGGGCAGTGCGGAGATTGATGACGAAATCGAATTGCGAGGTGGCGTTGATGGGAAGATCGCCAGGGTTGGCTCCGTGAAGGATACGATCGACGTAGCCAGCAGCTAGGCGGAAATGCGCAGGCACATTGGGCCCATAGGCGATGAGCCCTCCGTCATCGGCGTATTCCCGCTCCGGATAAATGGCGGGCACGCGAGCCATCGATGCAATGCCGAGGATTGTCGTCCGGTTGTTCCAGAACATTCCGTCCGGCATAACAAGGAGGCCGTCGCAACCCGATAGCGCGGACGGCACAACGGCGCGCAATTCGGCAGGCGTGCTCGCCGCGAACGGAAGAA
>DATFQX010000246.1:0-2826 GCA_035263865.1 Xanthobacteraceae bacterium | reverse complement strand
ACAGCACTCAACCGGTGGCAAAGAAAGACTCGGCCGGATCTCAAAGCAGGGTAATCGACACTTGCGCTGGCTGCTCGTTGCCGGCGCGATGGCTGTCATCCGATATGCGCGCCAGCACGGCACGAAGCGGCTCTGGCTCGCTCGTCTGATGGACCGTCGGCCGATCAAGGTCGCTGCCGTTGCCCTTGCTAACAAGATCGCACGTATGGCCTGGGCCATGATGGTGCGCGGCGAGCGGTTCAAGGAGCCGAGGTTGTTGCCGGCGACGTAACCGTCAACAGGAGGCAGAAAGTCATAAGGAATTGGCGAGGGCACAACGACGTAATGCAGACACGGTCGTTCCGGGGGTCAGGAGAGCCCGCTAGGGTCAGCGCATCTTCGAATGCGTGCGAACGATTGGGACCTGATCCGCGCAGAGCATTAGGGCCAGCGGCCATCCGCGCCGCATCAACAGGCCGGACACATGACCGCACCCGACCAATGCTGCATCAACGTAAAAAAGCTCTTGTCAATCCGGCGCCGTCCACACATGACCCATAGCGGACAAAGGCCGGGTCGAAATCCCGCAGTGCAGTAGTCTCCCTCCTGTCGTGCTATCCTTTGGGGCGTCGGCCCAGCGCCCAAGCCGATTCAGAACAATTCAGATGTGTCCCAAGGATTGGCGGACCCGCCTATGGCAGGCTCAGTGTGCCGCAGACCCGAGCGGGCAGCCGTTGCCCGCCACTGGGGAGAAGGTCGCATGTTCGACATGAGGCGGCGGGACTTCATTACGCTGGTCGGCGCCACGACAGCGACGTGGCCATTCGCGGCACGCGCGCAGCAGCCGGGGAAGCTGCCGACCATCGGGTACTTGGGGGCCACTACGCCTTCGGCCGAAAGTCAGCGGGTCGCTGCTCTTGTGCAGCGGCTGCGCGAATTCGGCTGGCTCGAAAGTCGCAATCTTACGATTGAATATCGGTATGCGGAGGGACGCGGCGAGCGCTATACCGAACTCGCGGCTGAGTTCGTTCGGCTCAACGTCGATGTTATCGTCACCTATGGAACTCCCGCCGTTGCGGCGACTAAGCAGGCGACAGCGGTGATCCCGATCGTTTTTGCTGTGGCGGGAGACCCGATCGGCAGCGGCCTAGTCGCGAGTCTGCCGCGGCCGGGCGGTAACGCCCGCCACGCAGCAGAGTTGGCGGCGCTCGCGCCCGATGTCATCGTGGCCCATGGCTCCTCGACCGTGGGGCCGATGGTGCAGGCGACGCACACTGTGCCGATCGTATTCCCGGTCGCTGGCGATCCGGTCGCCTCCGGCTACGTGGACAGCTTGGCACGGCCCGGCGGTAATACGACCGGCTTCATGTCCTTCGAGTACAGTTTGGGCGGGAAATGGCTGGAGCTTCTCAAGGAGGTCGCGCCAGCCGTCAGGCGTGCGGCAGTCTTTCGGGATCCCGCCATACCCTCCGGCACAGGACTGTTAGGCGCGATGCAATCCGTGGCGCCTACCCTTGGCATTGAGGCAATCCCGATCAATGTGCGCGACGCGAGGCAGCGTGCTTGCGCTCAAGGTCTGCGAGAGCAGCCGCATGCTCAGCACCCGCTTGAGGGGCCGCCCAATGCCAAGGGAAGGTCCCCCTCGCAGAGTGCTTGTTCGCATTGTCACTCGTACAGATGATTCTTTTCATTGCCGGGATAGGTCTTGTCGTTGCCGGAATAGGTCTTGTGCTCGCGTCGATGATCGTAATGCTCATGCGGGATCGGGAGAACGATGCTCATATCGACGCTGAGCAGAAAGCGCCTCTAAGCGCCGAGCCAGCCGGTCAGCGCGCGCGGCCGCAGGTCAATCCCGCCCCAGCGGAAGAGCCACAACGGGCACCGGCCGAACCCTACGACAAAGAGGCGGCCAAGGCGACACTGGAGAGTTTCGTTCCAAATGTACTGGAACGAACGTACAAGTCGCGGCCGATCGGTCCTCATTGACGCGTATCGTCAAACTTCTCGGCAAACTCGCCGAGACACAACCCATAAGTCCGCGCGGCTCGCTGGAAATTAGGATGCGTGGGCATCCGACGATCCCCACCGACTTTGTTGCCTTCTTGCTCCTTAGCCCCGCCCTGGCGGGGCCTTTTCTTCCGTCGCGGCGGACGCCACGAGACGCATCGCTCCCCCTGCGCGAGGATCGGCAATCGGCCACACGACCGAACGAGACTTGGGCGATGGACTTCGTTCATGATCAGCTTGCGACCGGACGCAAGCTGCGGGTGCTGACGATCATTGACCCGTTCTCGCGCTTCTCGCCCGCGGTCGAACCTCGGTTCAACTTGCCTCGGCGAGTTCACGGGTGCGCGCTTCGAGTGGCTTTCTCAACTCGATCAGCGAATTGGGCTCGTCGCTAACGTGCGCTCTCGCCTTCGTTTCGGTCGAACGAGGCTTACGCGCGCGTTGGGCTATTTGCGCCTTTGAGAGACAAGGTCACCTCGTCGGCACAGTCACTGGTCCCGTCCGGTCAGCCCAGCGTATCAATCCTAACAGAACCGCGCGATGAATTCCCGGCGCCTCATTCGATCACCTCGTCGGCGGCGACGAGCGGTTTGTCGGGCACAGTGAGGCCAAGCATCCCCCGAAGTAGAACGCTTATCTCGGGTTCGCGGCGACGCGCCGAATGGTGGCGACCAGATTCTCAAACTCGATCGGTTTGGCTCGAACTCATCGCAGCCCGTGGCAACGGCTTTCTCGCGCTCGCTCGCTAGCGCATGTGCGGACATGCCTATGATCGGGATGTGGCCGGTTTGGGCATCCTTCTTTAGGTGACGCACCACCTCCCAGCTCTCCTCGTCCGGC
>DATFQX010000245.1:0-2250 GCA_035263865.1 Xanthobacteraceae bacterium | reverse complement strand
CATTCTCAAGGGTGCCAAACCCATCGATCTACCGGTTGTGCGCTCGGTCACGTTTGAGTTCGTCATCAATTTGTCGACCGCCAGGGCGCTCGGCCTCGAAATTCCCTCGACCGTGCTCGCACGCGCCGACGAGGTGATCGAATAGGAATACGGTTTGCTGGTGTGTTGGGGGGATAACGCCGTCGCGGGCGGAGGAAAAGGAGACAGCCATGCGATGTGATCTCGTGCGCACCAGCGCGCTCGCGCTGGCATTTGTCGGCAGCGTCGGCCTTGCCGCCGCCCAACAGCGGCCGCCACCGAACGCCAGCCCGCCGGCGAACGCGGCGTTCGTCAACGGCGCCTTGGCGGTTCCGGGCGCGCCGGCGAATACCGATACGGTGCCGGCGAAGTTCTCCGCGAAGAACGCGGCCGACGACAAGCTCATCACCATTGCCTACACCTTCAAGATGCTCACGGACGATGATCGCGGCGCCATCTACGAGGCGCTCAAGGGTGAGCCTGCCGCGGCCGTCAACGCGGATGTGGGGACCAAGCTGCCGTCGGGGGTCGAGCTGCGTCCGGTGCCCGATGAGGTCGCCGCCCGCGTGCCGCAAACCCGGGGCTATCGGTACGTCGTGGCGAACGGTCGCGTGCTGCTGGTAGGGACGAGTCGGATCGTGATGGGCGTCTTTGCCGATGCCAACGCCCGGTAAGCGAAAGACGATTTTCTCGGCCGTGAGTTCGGGTGCGCGTGGCGGGAGCTACAAGAGCCGAAATGTTGTTTGGAACCTTGAGGGCCTTGGCGCCATGTCACCCGGCTTGATCGAGGAGGAGAATAGCGTGAGCGCCGCAGAGATTTTGGATCGGCCTCGACGCTCCAGCGATGCTGATCGCTGCTCGCGCGTGCCGACGAGGGTGATTGAATGAGGCGGCGCACGTTTATTACGCTGCTCGGCGGCGCGGCGGCGGCATGGCCGCTGGCGGCCCGGGCGCAGCAGCAGCCGAGAGCACCGACAATCGGGTTCCTGCATTCCGCGTCGGCCGACGGCAGCGCGGATCGCGTGCGGCCATTCCGCCAGGGCCTGAAGGAGGCGGGGCTCATCGAGGGCGAAAACGTGACGGTCGAATATCGCTGGGCCGCCCAAGAGGTCGAGCGTCTGCCGGCGCTGGCGAACGAGCTGGTTCGTCACGGGGTGGTTGCGATCGCCGCCATGCGCCCGGCCGCCACGTTTGCCGCCAAGGCCGCTACCGCGGCAATCCCCATCGTCTTTGTCGTCCCCGAGGACCCGGTCAGGCTGGGCTTGGTGACGACCCTCGCGCGGCCGGGCGGCAACCTGACCGGAGTCAATTTCTTTCCGGCCGAGGTCTCGGCAAAACGGTTGGCGCTGCTGCGCGAGCTGGTGCCGCAAGCGCTTCGTATCGCCGTGCTCATTGACTCAAACAACCCCAGTGCTGAGTCGACATTGCGAGACCTCGAAGTTGCCTCCCGTGCTACGGGGTTGCAAATTCAGGTGTTCAGGGTCAGCACCAGCCGCGAAATCGATGCAGTGTTTGCCGGCTTCGGGCGCGAGCGCCCCGATGCGGTATTTGCTGATGCGTCCTCTTTATTCGTGGACCGCCGCGTCCAGCTGGCACTCCAGGCGATGCTGCACAGACTCCCCTCGGCGTTTCACGTGCGTGAACTTGCCGAGGCGGGTGGGCTGATGAGCTACGGCACGAGCCTGCGTGATTCGATCAGGCAGGCCGGTGCCTATGCCGGCCGCATCGTCAAGGGCGCCAAACCCGCAGACTTGCCGGTGGTGCAGTCGAGCAAGTTCGAGCTGGTCATCAACGCCCAGACCGCCAGGATGCTCGGCCTCACCGTGCCGCCATCGCTGCTCGCTCTCGCCGACGAGGTGATTGAGTGAGGCACCGCGAGTTCATCACGCTTGTCGGCGGCGCAGCGGCGTGGCCGCGCGCAGCACGCGCGCAGCAGCCCACGATGCCGGTGATCGGCTTCCTCGACCTGAGATCACCCGAGGCACTGACGGACCGTCTGCGCGGATTTCGGCAGGGCCTTAGAGAGAGCGGCTACGTGGAAGGCGACAACGTGACAGTCGTCCAATCCACGACGAAGGCTACGACTGTTTTTTGTGCTGCGGCAGGGGATCAGGGTTGGTCGGCACGCTGGACCCTCTACAGGCCTATCGCACCAGGTGGGGGTCGATGTATCGCGAACGCGAATTAACACGCGAATCATGCGCAATTTTCGATTGGGAACATTGTTGCCAA
>DATFQX010000244.1:0-6873 GCA_035263865.1 Xanthobacteraceae bacterium | reverse complement strand
AGCCACCCTTGAGTTCGGATTTTCTCGGCGCGCAAGCGGATTTTTGCCCAGGAAGGGCCTACCGCATGGCGTCAAGCCAAGCCTGCGTCTTGTTGATCGCATCTCGCCATTTGGACACCGGTTCCTCGCTATCCGGTTTCGTCAGCGCCTCGCAAAGGCGGCACACTGCCAGCCAAGCATCCGAGCGTTCCGAAATGTCGTCAGGGCGCTTAATCCCCATCTCGCGTCGCACCGGCTCAAGGTAATAAATTGCCGCACCACGGGACGCGACGCTCGCCTCTTCAAGCGTCTTCAGAGCGCGCGTAGCAATTTGCTTGTCGTCCTCGGTCCAAGTAGACACCAGCGTCACCTCTCTCAGAAAGATAATCCCTTCATCGGTCACATTGAACTGATCCTTGCCAATCCGATATTCTGTCATGCACTCCCTGCTCGGGGGATCAGATGCAATTCGATCAATGAAAAGACGCGAGTTCATCACGCTCCTCGGCGGTGCGGCTGCCGCGTGGCCCCTCGCGGCGCGTGCGCAGCAGCAGGAATTGCCGGTCGTGGGGTTGCTTTGGGTCGCGAGCGAGCGCGTCGTAAAGCCCTACGAGGAGTCGATCCGCGCCGGGTTGCGCGAGCTGGGCTGGGTCGACGGCGGCAACTACCGGCTGGAGGTGCGCTACGGCAACGGCGAGGCGACGCGGTTGCCGGGGCTGATTGAGGAGCTGATCGCGCTCAACCCGAAGGTACTGTCGGGCATCAGCGAGGTCGCTGCGCTCATGAAGGCGAAGACCTCGACGATCCCGATCGTGCTCAGTCTCTCTTACGATTACGATCCGGTGGAAAGCGGGTTCGTGCAGACTCTGGCGCGCCCCGGTGGCAACATCACCGGCGTTGCCGTTCATTACGATGAGGTTCTCACGAAGCACGTCGAAATTGCCAGCGAGTTGGTGCCCGGCCTGGCGCGCATCGGCTTCATCAACGATGCCGCCGATGCGGGCGCTGCGCGGTTCGACGCGCTGGCGGAGAAGGCGGCGCGCAGCAAGGGCATGACGCTCATCCCAATGCCGGTGCGCGACCGCGCCAGCGTCGAAGCCGCCTACGCCGGGCAAGGAGCCGAGAGTCCTGGCGCGTTGATCGTGATGCTCTCCGGCCGCTTGTTCAACCTGCGCGATCCGATCCGTGAGGGCGCGCTCAAGCTGCGCGCGCCAGTGGTCTACCCTTTCGAGGGGTTCGTTGAGGCAGGCGGACTCGTGAGCTACGGCCCTAACTATTACGCAGCTTTCCGCCGCTCCACCGTGTTCGTCGACAAAATCCTCAGGGGCGCCAAGCCCGCCGACCTGCCGATCGAGCAGCCGACCCACCTCGATTTGGTCGTCAACATCAGGGCCGCGGAGGCAATTGGGCTCGTCGTGCCTCCGCTGTTTCTGGCGCGCGCTGATAAGGTGATCGAGTGAGGCGCCGCGAGTTCATCACGCTGCTCGGCGGCGCGGCGACCGCGTGGCCGATGTTGCACCGCTCGGTCTGCGATACCGTCTCGATGGACTTTTGAGATTCGGCCTCAGCTCCCACCAGGGCTGCTTGCCATCGCCGACGAGGTGACCGAATAGCGGTATCGCCCAGCCGGCGCGTAGTAGCAACGCGGCAAGCCTGGACTATGACGCTGATCCCGCGCGCAAAAGCACCGCAGAGGAATAGCTAGTTGATCGGTTTTAAGCCGCAGATTTGCGGCGGGGCGCTCTTCGTTCAGAATGATGGGCTACCCAGACTGACGTTCGCATTTTGGTACGGTTGATAATGCTCTCTCGCCTCAGTCGCAAGTTAGCAATCAACTTGTCAATGGCTTCCACCTCACCGATTTCTGCGCGAGTGGCACGCTCGTGCCACTGTGGGCGCAATGGCTGCTGACGCTTCATCCAATTCCGATGCTCCGAAACACAAGGGGTTGTCAGCCGGATGTGGGAAGCCTTAGCCGAATCTCAAGCCCGCACGACGTACGACAAGTCGGCGCGCTGTACAGCGGCCAGCGTCTAATTTAGCCGACCACGGATGAACTGGCGGCAAGACGCACCATTTTCGAACATCGGGGTAGACACTCCGCGGCGGCTACGCGCCGCGAAAGGCGAACATGTCCCCGGTGGGCTTGCGGGGGCTTGTCTGGATCCCATCCTTCCGTAGAAACACAGGAGGCACGGCAGCGCCCTTCAATTCAGAACGATTCAGGTCTGTCCCAAGGACGTGCCGGTCGCTCCGTGTTAGGCTGAGTGTGCGGCAAACCGACTGCGCGGGCCGCGTTTGGTTCGCTGGTGGCGCGAGGTCGGGCGGTGGAAGAGAAACCCCATGTCAGACATGAAGCGGCGCGCGTTTATATCGCTGCTCGGCGCGTGGCCGCTCGCGGCGCGCGCGCAGCAGCCGAAGGTGCCGGTGATCGGCTTGGTCAGCGGTCGGGCGGCCGATGCCTCGGCGCGCCTCGTCGCTGCCCCGCAATGAGTACAAAGGCCCTGGGGCAAGCTGGGGCCTTAGTGCATTAGAGTTCACGGAGCGGTGCTTGGCGCGTTAACCATGCCGATGTTTGCGGCAATCCCGCGCGAGGACAATTGAACCTCGCGGGCGCTTTGCGCGACACACTATTGTTCATTGTTGACCCAACCAACTGGCCCCGCTCCGTGCGGGGCCTTCTTCTTTCCGGGTCTTCCTCCGATTTTGTGATACTTTGGACTGAGCAATGCGCCTCAACGGCTGGCACGCAGGAGGACACGGGGAGGTCCGATGTTCGACATGAAACGCCGCGAGTTTATCACGCTTATCGGTAGCGCGGCGGTGGGATGGCCGCTCTCGGCGCGTGCACAGCAGCCCGAGCGGATGCGGTGGATCGGAGTTCTTGGTCCGCGACCAGAGAATACCGGCATCAGCGGTGGCGTGGCCGCCGGCTATCCGGCCATGCTCGATGAACTGCGGAAGCTCGGGTTCAGCGAGAGCCGCGGTCTAACTGTCGAATATCGGTCAATCGAGCAAGAGCCGCGAGCCGTTGTTGCCGATGCAGCCGAACTCGTCCGCTCGAACGTGAATGTGCTCGTCGCCATTGGACCCGAAGTTGTGCTGCAGGCCGCGCTCGCGGCAAGCAGCACAATTCCGATTGTTGTCGTCGCCTTCAATTACGATCCAATCGCACGCGGCTATGTCAAGAGCTTGGCACACCCGGGCGGAAATATAACCGGCGTGTTCGTGCGCCTACCGGAATTGGCTGAGAAGCAAGTCGAAATATTGACGCAGACCTTTCCCGACAGGACCCGGTTAGGAGTGCTCTGGGATGCACTCTCGGCCGATCAGTTTAACGCAGCGGAAAATCGAGCAAAGTCGCTCAACTTGCATGTCTTATCGATGAAACTTGAACGTCCACCTTACGATTTCGATGCAGCCTTTCAGTCGCTGGTTGAAAATTCCCCGCAGATGCTGCTCGTCCTATCCAGCCCACATTTTATCGCGTGACGGCAGCGGCTCGCCGAACTCGCGATCCAGTACCGGCTGCCCGCAATGAGCGCCTTCAAGTTCTATGTTGAGGCAGGGGGGCTGATGTCCTATGGCGTGGATAACGTGGTGCCTTTCCGACGAGCCGGTTACTATGTCGGCAAAATTCTGCGAGGGGCCAAGCCCGCCGATCTTCCCGTAGAGCAAGTCAGCACGTTCGAAACGGTAATCAACCTCAAGACTGCGAAGGCGATCGGCGTCGAGTTACCAACATCTATTCGCTTACGCGCCGACGAGGTGATCGAGTGAGGCGCCGCGCGTTCATATCGCTTCTTGGCGGCGCGGCAATCGCGTGGCCGCTCGCGGCAAGGGCGGCAGCAAGGGGAAAGCTGCCGACGATCGGGGTGTTGGGCTCGGGTACGTTGGCGGCACAGAGCCAATGGACCGCCGCCTTTGTGCAGCGGCTGCGTGAACTAGGCTGGACCGACGGCCGCAACGTCACGATCGACTATCGCTGGGCCGAGGGACGTATCCCGCGCTTTGCCGAGATTGCAGAGGAGCTCGTCCGGCTCAAGGTCGATGTTATAGTTACCCACAACACTCCGCCCATCCTCGCGGCAAAGCAGGCGACATCGGTAATCCCGATCGTGTTCGCGACGGCGGGCGATCCGGTCGGTACCGGCATCGTCGCGAATCTGGCGCGACCAGGGGGGAACGTCACCGGCCTCTCGAGTCAGACACCCGAAACTGCCGGCAAGCGACTAGAACTCTTGCGCGAGATCGTTCCCTCGCTGCGCCGATTGGCGTTCTTGGCCGAGGCCGGCAATTCCTACGTCGCGCTGGAACTCCGCGAGGTTCAGGAAGCTGCGCGGAGCCTCGGTCTCGAAGTTGCCTCGTTCGAAATCCATGGGGCCGAAGACATCGCCGCCGCTTTCGAGGCGCTCAAGGCCCGGGCGGAAGCGCTCTACCTCGTGCCTGCTCCGGTCCTGTTCGTCAACCGCATTCGCATCAATACCTTGGCGCTCGCTGCGCGGCTGCCGACAATGTACTTTGTGCGGGAATACGTCGAAGCGGGCGGTCTGATGTCCTATGGGCCGAACTGGCCGGACATGTGGCGCCGCGCTGCCGGCTTGGTCGATAAGATTCTGCGTGGAGCGAAGCCGGGCGATATTCCGGTCGAGCATCCGACGAAGTTCGATCTCGTCATCAACCTCACGACTGCCAAAGCGCTTAGCCTCACGATTCAAGAATCGTTTCTGCTGCGCGCCGACGAGGTGATCGAATGAAGCGGCGCGAGTTCATCACGCTGCTCGGCGGGCGCGGCAGTGTGGCCATTCCCTTTTGCTTTGATCGGGAGAGCAGTTGGAGACATCACCCACGCGAAAGCGCTTTTTTGTGACGGTCATCACATGACGAATGCAGTGCCCGCCGTGGCGGCTTCGGTGGCCTGGGGGCGGCTTCGGTGGCTTTGGCGGCAACATGGGGCAACCCATTCCAGTTTGTGGTAACTACGCCGTCGCTCGGGGGCGGATGGTGAGCCCGGCTATCGCGCGTCACGCTGATCCGCGCTACCTAAAGTTTCTTTTTTCCTGTCCGCACAGTCGCAGTAACACCGGCTGCGGTTTCACTTCCAGATCGAATCGCTTCACATAGTGCTGCGATAAAGGCACGGTTCTGGTGAATCAGTCGCCAGCGTTTTTCTGTGGCCTCATCAGCAGGCTGGGAGGCACCGCGTCGTGCAGGCGTACCATCCATCTTGGTTGTCCTCGGTTGTTTGCCCCACTTGTCCCCCCGCCTTTTGACGCGGATGGAACTGCTATTGCCCAGCTAAGTTCCCGGAATGTGGGATTTTTTGTCAGGGCGGATTTTGAGTCGCATTCCTGAGACTGTACCGGTCAGGCTGCGCTGTCCTGCTCGGCGATCGCGTCGATCTCGCCCATGAGCGAAAAGATCGCGGTGATGCCGGGCCATGCGAAGGTGACGATGCCAGCGGCGATGCCGAGCAGGCCGAAAGAACGGCTGCGATGCCGCGCAGCAGTAGCAGCCACCAGCACTTGGCATCGGCATGACCGCAGAGCAGCAGGCAAAGCTGTTCGAGGAGTCGCCCAGCCCGATGCTACGACCGCACAGCGGTTCGGCGGCACGGGGCTCGGGCTCGCCATCACGCGCAAGCTCGCACGCATGATGGGCGGCGACTGACTGTGGCGAGCGAGGCGGGCAAGGGTTCAGTATTTACTGTGCGGCTGCCAGGCGGCGCGCCATCCTGACCAGCACAGTTGGGACATCTATTGGTGGCGCGCGAGCACGCGCCGAATGGTCGCGACCAGACTCTGCCTCAAGCCAGCGCAGACTACGACAGCGGCTGCGCTCAGCCCCTCCTGGCGCCGATGCGCTCAGCGACAGCCACCCCCGCCAAGGCTCGCTTGATCAGAGGCATTGCCACAGCCGCGATCTTGCTCCTCACAATTCTCCCGATCACCGACGCAGCGGAAGCCGGTCCAGGCGGTGGTGGTGGCGGCAGAGGCGGTCGCTTCGGTGGGCACGTGGGAGTCAGCGCTAGGGGCTTCGCTGGCCGCGGTGGGGGTTTGGGTTTTGTCGGCGGTCCTGTCGGCGGCTCGCGTATCAGCGGTCGCGGCTTCGCAACCACTGTCGCCAGTGGCCACGCAACACTCGCTACCAAGCGGACGCTACTCCTTAACTTGGGCCGGACTTCCACCGGCTGGATCGCACCAGCTTGCGGCTGGCGCACTCATTCGATTACCTCGTCGGCGCGGGCGAGTAGCATCGGCGGCACTTCGAGGCCGAGCGCCTTGGCGGCCTTGAGATTGATCACCAACTCATACTTGGTCGGCGCCTGCACCGGGAGGTCAGCCGGCTTCTCGCCCTTCAGGATGCGATCGACGTAGCCAGCCGCGCGCCGGAACTGGTCAAGGAAATCAGGTGCGTAGGAGAACAGGCCGCCGGCAGCGACGAAGTAGCGAGCCGCGTAGACCGCGGGCAGCTTATACCGGGCCGCGAGCGAGACGATCAGGTCACGGTGACCCGACTGCAACGGGCTTCCCGTCACGATCAGGCCTTCATCGGATGACCGTACGAATGCAGCGATGGCCGGTTCGATCTCTCCGGCGTCACGCAAATTAATTGCGCTCACCTGCACTCCGAGTGACGGCGCCACCGCCTGGATCACGGTGAACATGCCGATCCCGCTGGCGTTGCCTTCGCGAATGACTGCCACTCGCGTGATGCTCGGCCTGATCTCTTTGAGAAGCTCCAGCCATTTCCCGCCGATATTGTATTCGAATGGGGTAAATCCAGTGGCGTTGCCGCCCGGACGCGCTAAGCTATCGACGAATCCGGCGCCAACCGGGTCAGCGACGATCACAAACACAATGGGCACTGTGCGGGTAGCCTGTAGCAACGCTG
>DATFQX010000243.1:0-6900 GCA_035263865.1 Xanthobacteraceae bacterium | reverse complement strand
TATGGCGGGATCTCGAAGCACGGCCACTCGTGTCACACCCGGCGCGATCTGCTTGAGCAGCTCCAGCCATTTTCCGCTCAAACTGTATTCGAATTGCAAAAAACCGTGGCGTTCCCGCCCGGCTGCGACAGGCTCTCGACAAGGCCTGCACCTACCCCGCGGCCAGGCGGGGACTGAACAAGCGCACTCGGCTGCGCAATCACCACTTAGCGGGGCTCATCATCAGTTCAATGCAGCCCCTTCTATGACGCATAGGTCCGCGGAGCTGAAGCCGAGCAGTGTTTAACTTAGCTCACGTACTGTTCAGTGGAACACGAAGGTGTAGTCGACAAACTCCGCAGCGGCGAGGCCCTTCGCGTTCATCATTACCTGAAGCGGATCAATCCCCTGGCCTATCGAAGGAACGCGCGCCTTGGTGGGCGAAGTCACCCACACTCCCAAACCAGTCGCGATCACAGCGGCGGTAACGGCAAACAGGCTGGCCTTGCGCATCTGAGTTCTCCCATTGCAGGCTCAAGACTGGTAGCTCAAGCCATCCGATGGAGAGCAATATGCTGGACTATGGCTTCGGCCGCTGTGATGGCCATCACTAAATGGTCGATTTGAACTCACGAAACAGCTCGGCCCTAGAACAGCAACGAATTGTGGGATTTATGCAACGATCTTTTATTATTTAACCAAAGCCCTAATGCAGGACCGATTTTTTGCTCCCTGTTACGCAGGGACAAAGTGCAAGGGGGACCGAGTATGTCAACTCCTGACGAAAAAATGGACGACTTGGCGCGCGATTGCGTCGTGCGACTTGCCAATCGCGTTGATGATGACAAGCTTCGCGAGCGACTTCTGCAAATGGCCCGCGAATGGAAACCGGCCGCCAGGGATGCGGTAAATCGGTCATTGGCAGTAACTTAGCTCGTCGCGTCGCCTCAACTGCCGCTCGCCGGAATGTAATTCAATTCTGAGCACACGTATTTGGCACGCCGCGACGCGCGTCAAATGTCCGGTCCACCTCGAATAGCGGTCAAATATTGGCGCCGCAGCGAAACGCCGCTTCGTGCCAATGGTGACATTCGCATTGTAATCTCACCGGCGTGATCGGGACATTCGGCGGAGAGTTCATAGGGAAGCGACTTCAATTGCTCAAGGAGCTGGCTCCCGCCGTCGCGCGGGTGGCCTGCATTGCAAGCAGTGAGGTCTGGGAGTCGTACCGCCACATCACTGCTGATGCCGATATTCCCCCGGTGTTTGCGCCGGTGAACCGCTCAGAGCAGTTCGATGAGGCCTTCGCCACCATTCTGCGCGAACGCGCAGACGCCCTGGTCACGGAGCGTAGTCCGATCATCTACGTGCAGCGGGGCCGCATCGTGGCGTTTGCGGCGGAGCACCGACTGCCTCTAGCTACCAATAATCGTGATTCCACAATGGAGGGGGGTCTCATGTCCTACGGGGTAAACCCATTCGGCCTGTTCAGCGATTTGGCAATTTATGTAGACCGAATTCTTAAGGGTGCGAAGGCTTCCGACCTTCCCATCCAGCGACCGACCCGATTCGAGCTGGTCATCAATGCTCGAACTGCAAAAGCGCTCGGACTCACCGTGCCGCCTACCCTGCTAGTTGCGGCTAGTGAGATCATCGAATAGCGATGGCTCTTTGCTGCGGCGCATCAGTCCGGAATTGGCAGATTGTGTTAGCAAAACTATTTTACCAGTCCGAGCGCGTAAGATTGATTCAAGGTCAGGCGTCAACGCGCAACGTTGATTCAAGAATCGACCCGCTCCGATTCGATTGTTGCATATTTTTATTCCACAGCCTCTCGGCGGTGACTTTTGCAACACAATCGGCACGAAGCGGCGTTTCGCTGCGGTGCCAATGTTTGACCGCTATTGGAGGCGAAGCGGACATTAGGCGCGCATCGCGGTCATGTCGATCGGGAGCGATTGACCCTGGCTTTGTGGTCAAGTCCGACTGGGTGCTGGATAACGAGTTGGGGATTCGGTGACACTTGCGCTTACGATCGGCGCGTAGCCCCGCTCGACCAACCCCACACACCAGGGCCCTCCGACCCCGCTGCTCTGCGGCCACAACCGCGAACCCTCATTATCGGCCCTGATCAGGACCAGTTAGCGGCGGCGGTGTGCATCTCTTAGTGGGGCAGCGGGACCCCGCCGCGCGGCTCAATCCGTCAGCTTGCCATAAGCGGTTGCAGTGGGAACTTATCGCGTTGCCTTACTAATGACCTCTTCTATTCAGATGCCATTCAGGGCCGCCGCAATTTAATGCCTTCGCGCTTCCGTTTTTTGAGGGGAAGGTCATGCCGCGCATCCCCAAGCTAGTGCTTTTTGCGCTAATCCCGCTCGTGCTTGCCTTCGCGTCGGGCGTCGCGCGAGCCGAAAAACGCATTGCGCTCGTCATCGGCAATGCCGGCTACCAAGCCGGAGCGCTGACGACGCCGGCCAATGATGCGGGCCTAATCGCACAGACGCTGCAGGCAGCCGGCTTCGATGTGGCCGGCGCTCGCGATCTCGATCAGGATTCGCTGCGCCGCGCGTTTCGCGATTTCCTCGAGAAGGCCACAGCCGCTGGGCCGGATACGGTCGCGTTCGTTTATATGAGTGGTTACGGACTGCAGCTCGAAGGTGAGAATTATTTTGTTCCCATCGATGCCAAGATTGCGCGCGATTCTGATGTAGCAGCCGAAGCGCTACGAATGTCCGACTACATCCGGCCGCTGGCTGCGCTCAAGCTTAAGGCGAATGTCGTCGTTCTCGACGCCGCGCGGGCGAATCCATTCGCCAAGTCCGGCTCGCCGCTCGCCGGCGGTCTGGCGCTGGTCGAGCCGGAGCCGGGACTGCTGGTCGCGTTCAACGCGGCGCCGGGGACGGTGGCGCCCGAAGGGCAAGGCCCGTATGGGCCTTACGCCCAAGCGCTGGCGGAGATGATGCGCGAAGGCGGGCTGCCGCTCGCCGGCGTTTTCGATCGCGCGCGCCTGCGCGTCAACGAGGTGACCAAGGGCGCCGAGGTGCCATGGCACGCCTCCAAAGTGGAAACCGCGCTCGTGTTCTTCGAGCGGGCGGCCGATGCGCCGCCGCCCGCCGTTTCGAGCGAACAGATCGCGGCGATCCGCGCGCGACCGATGCGCGAGCTGGCCCTGCAGGAGGCCTATTCCGCTGCTTTGGAGCGCGACACGTTGGACGGCTATTCGGACTTCCTCGCCGCCTATCCCGACGATCCCATGGCCGCGCGGGTGCGCGCCATTATGGCCGCACGGCGCGAGGCGTTGACGTGGCGCCGAACCCGACTCGTCGACACGCCGGCCGCCTATTGGTCGTATCTGCGGCGGTATGCGCAGGGGCCGCACGCAGCCGACGCGCACCGCCGTCTAGCCTTTCTTGCCGCCGCCTTCGATCCGCCTCCCGAGTTCAGTGCCCTGGCCTACGACGTGCCGCCGCCTCCGCCGGAAGAGATCGTCTATATCAGGCGGCCGATTCTCATCTTTGATGATCCGGTCTTCGCGTTCGCACCGCCACCGCCAGCCGTCATTTTTCTAGCGCCACCGCCGCCGGAATTTGTGGTGCTTGCGCCGCCACCGCCACCCGTTGGGCTTTTCGTGCTGCCCATCCCGGTCTACAGGCCGGTTCCCATCTGGGTGAGTCCGCCGGCTTATGTGGTGTCGCCGCCGAACAACGTGATCTACAACAACATCCATAACACGGTCGTCGTCAACAACGTGACGAATACCGTGACGATTACCAACCCGAGTGGTCAAACCCAAACCGTGACGCCGGCGGCAGCGATCGCGCCTACGGCGCAGCCCGCCGCCGCCTCGCCGCAAGCGGTATCGCCGCGAACGGGAACCCCGCAAGCGGCGTCGGCTCCGGCAGCGCCCGCCCCTGCGGTCTCGCTCGCGCCGGCGCTGCCGCCATCGGTCGCGCAGAAGGCCGCCACGCTTCAGAACCAGCATCCGCTGAGCCCGGGCACTCCGACAAGCCCTCCAGGGCAAGCGGCCACGCGACCCCTTGGTCAGCCTTTGCCGGGAATGAGACAGCAGCCCTTGCCAGCGGTGCCGGGTGGCGCTGTGCCCTCGGCTGGGGTCACGCCGACGGCGCCACCCGTCCCGGGAAGTGGCGCCCAGCCCGGAGCGGCGCCTGCACGAGTGCCTGGGGCAAAGCCGCCGGCATCACCGACACCTTCGGCTGCGGTCACGCCAGGGACGGCACCCGCAGGCCGCGCCAAGCGCGCAACGCCTCCATCGCAAGTGCCCGCTCCCAAGCTCGCACCACCATCCGCAACCCTGCCCGGGGCATCACCGTCTCCTCCAGAGACAACACTACCCTCGCGGCCTGCGGCGCCCGCAGGTGCTCCCAAGCCAGCACGTGCGCCGTCGCCACCGCCCGCCGCAACGCATGTGACATCACCACATCCACCGGCCGCGGCGAAGCCAATCGCGCCACCCCCGGCCGCGGCAAAACCCACCTCACTACCGCCACCACCGGCGCCCGCTGCCAGGCTCGCTCCGTCCCCAGCGCCCCCGCCGCCACCCAGCGCAAAGCCGGCGATGCCACCTCCCGCACCGGCGGCTGCCGCTGCGCGCCCGGCACCACCTCCAGCAGCACCCGCGCCCAAGGTCACTCAGCCAGAGCCCAAGGGGTGCCCGCCCGGTAAGGCCATGGCAGTCGTCAACGGCCAGCCCACCTGCAAGTAATTGATTGTAACGGCTCAAGCCGAAATGAATTGCCTGCGGCCAGACGCCATGTTGCTGCTGCGGGCGCCGCGTGCGCTCCATCCTGTAGCCGAGCGAAACCGGATTCACCTGTAATCGCGCACGCGACTCCAGGTATCACCTATACTTCGCAAATATGTCTCCGATGATCTTTTCTGCGACGGCCTTCTGGGACGCCAAAAACAGGTAGTAGGCGACCGCGTTGTTGCTGATCTTCATCGGCAGCGGATCCGGGACGAACTTGATATTCCGGTGCCGGCGTCCGCGTATCGAGGCGCACTCGGGTACAGGTCGAAGGCAGCCCAGCGCGCGCCTTCCGGCGCCCGGTCAGTCACCAGCATTTTGTTGCTCAGCTTGACTGATGGGAAAGCCTGTTATCGGCGGTGATAACGGGCGCCGATTTTGAAATCTCTCATTTCAAGCGCTTTGGTCTCGCCAGGGCTTGTTCGACTAGGCGGCGGATCGCCTCGGAACGAGTGATGCCCTTCTGCTGTGCCCATTGGTCAACACGCGCAGTAAACTCTTCAGGCAGGCGCAACCCAACCATTGGGGTAACTCCCGTCGCCGGACGACCGCGCTTTTTCTGTTTAGCAGATATTGACCGCATCATCAATTTGTGTTTAGCATAAAAGCGAGCCGAGGGGAAGCTGTCACCCCACCCGGCTCTAACCCAACGCAGGAGGCCTCTCGTGCGCCAGGCTGGCCGCGATCTTACCATAGCTGCCACCGCGGCCATCAAACAGAGTGCGAACGGGCCGGCTGTCTTTACGGAAGCGCTAGAGCTGGCCAATGATTTTGCGAAAGCTTCGAAAGCGGCGTCCACGCAGCGGGCTTACAGCGGCGACATTGCGATCTTTGTCGAATGGTGCCGCGGCCGCGGGCTTATTCCCTTGCCGGCGTCGGCCGAAGTGGTCAGCGCCTTCCTTGCGGACCAAGCTGCACTCGGCAAACGCCCTTCGACACTTGGCCGCCGTTTGGCTGCCATCAGGTATTTCCACCGCGCCGCCAATCAGCCGAGCCCCACCTCGGAAGAGAGCGTCAAGGCCGTGTTGGCAGGCATCAGGCGAACCGTCGGCGCCGCTCCGGTTCGCAAGAAGGCGGCAACCTCCGACATCGTCATCGCCATGGCCTCAGACACGACGTCGCTTCGTGCCTTGCGCAACCGCGCCGTTCTGTTGCTCGGCTTCGCCGGCGCGTTCCGGCGGTCCGAACTCGTTGCGCTCAACGTCGAGGACCTCGAGGAGACGCCCGAGGGCCTACTTATCACTATCCGGCGAGGCAAGACCGACCAAGAAGGCCTCGGTCGCAAGGTCGCGATCCCGCGCGGCGAGATCGCCTGCCCCGTTGCAGCCCTAGGAGAGTGGCTGGACGCTGCCGGCATTACCGAAGGTGCGCTGTTCCGCCGGGTATGGAATAGGCGAGCGCAGCGCGTCGCTGCCCAGCGCCTCACCGCTCGCATCGTCGCCGACATTGTGAAGGCCGCGGCTTCGCTCCTGCAACTTTCGGCGCCCATTCGCTGCGCTCCGGGCTCGTCCCCGGTCCCGCCTCGGCTACTGGCGCACCTGCGGCGCTGGCAGGCCAGGGACAACATCAAGGAGCACTTCGTGTAATGGAATGGGGCGCCCATCGCGTCTGTAAAGACCGCGCTCAAGACCGCAGTGCGACTGGCGAAGCTCCCCGGCAAGATCACGCCACATACCCTCCGCCACACGGCGGCGCCCTGGCTGATGCAGAACGACGTCAGCATGTGGCGCGCTGCCGGGTTCCTCGGCATGAGTGTCGAGACGCCGGATCGCGTCTACGGCCACCACCATCCCGATTACTTCTCCGACGCTGCCGTGGCGATCGGCCGCAAACCAAACCGGAACGAAGCATTGGTTGTTTCATTGGTTGGCGCCGCAGCCAGACGGGAAAAACGCAAATGAATCATGGTGGGCCCGGGAGGACTCGAACCTCCAACCAGACCGTTATGAGCGAAGCGCCTACCCCGGACGATCAAGAAAATTCAGATACTTAGAACGATAATCGAAGACGTTTGTTTCGCGTTCGGTGCACGTCATTCATTGGCCGAACATTGGCCGGTGCGCGCCGCTGCAGCGCCCCTGGCGCCAATATGTGGCGCCTCGATAACTTGCGGGCCGCGCCACGTGGTTTGATCAGACCCGCGACTTTCCTGATAT
>DATFQX010000242.1:0-2551 GCA_035263865.1 Xanthobacteraceae bacterium | reverse complement strand
TTTTTGGTGAGAATGTGGGGTCAGGCGCTGGCTGCGAGAGGCGGCAATGTCTGTTCTGGCAGGCGCATGCGCTTGGGAAGGACGATGCCGAGGCGATCAAGGAGAGCCGATTGGTCGGTGTCGGGCTGAGCGACGCAGCGGAGGTGGATGTGACCGTGGGCTGCGGTTGGCAGGACGACATCGTGTGATTGGATGCGCGCGAGCTCTTCGAGGATCGTGCGCGGCGAGTTGCCGAGACCGGCGCGCTGCTGCCACATCTCCAGGCTCTTCCACAGCACGAAGGCGAGAAAGCAGACAAGGATATGGGCCTGAACGCGGTCCTCGCGCTGGTGCCAGATCGGACGTAGGTTCAGCTGATCTTTCTGGATGCGAAAGGCCGCCTCGGCTTGCGTGAGCTGGATGTAAGCTTTCCAGAGTTGCTGATCGCTCCAATCCTCGATGTTCGAGCGCAGGAGATAGGCGCCCTCTGAGAGATCGGCCCAGTCGTCGAATGAGGCGTTGTATGCGACGCTCAGGCGGAAACCTGCCGGGCAGTCGTCAGGCTCCAACTTGATCGTGAAGCGGGCGGCGGCACGCTGGTTGCGCTGGAGCATGCGGCCGATCTGCCGGTTCACCTTCGCCGGATCGAGGCGCTTCTTCGAGCGGACGATACGAGCAGCCAGACGCTCAAGCGCCGCTTCTATGCGCCGGCTAAACTTATCGTGGATGGCTCGTTCTTTGCTGCGTCGAGCGGCCGAGCGACACAAAATCACCGTCTCTCCCGTCTCAGGGTTGCGGGAGAGCTTCACCTCGACGCCTTCCTGGACCGTGCGCCATCCGGTCGGAGCAGTGAGCGCCGCAGCGAATGCCTTCAGTTCCGATTTCGGTGCACCGATGATGTAGCGCCGGCCAGTCTCTCGCAGCCACGCCAGGTTGCGGGCGCTGGCCATGCCGCGATCGGTGATCCAGACCCGCCCCAGCACCCCATGCCGCGCTTCCATGGTGGTCACGATGGTTTGCAATGTCCGCGCATCATGGACATTGCCAGCGAACACCTCATAGCCCAGAGGAAAGCCATCAAACGTCACCACCAGAGCGATGCATACCTGCTTGCAGTCGGGCCGGTGATCGCGGGAATAACCACGCTGTGCCTGTGGATTGGCTTCAGCCTGGCCTTCGAAATAGGCGCTCGTCACGTCGTATAGCAGCACTTCGTTCTGAGATGCGAATAGCTCTCCGCAGCGCTTCGACAAGTGCGCTTCAAGCGCCTGCTTGTGCACAAGCAGATGATCGAGCGCGCGATACAGACGATCTTTGTTGACCTCCTCATCCCCGAGCTGAAGCAAATCGGCAAGTGCCGTGCGCCGGTACCAATCTTCAGCAATGTGCAACTCGCTCGATGGCTCACAGAACCGCGCCGTCACCAGCACCGCCGCCATCTTCGCCCAGGAAATGCGCTCCTTCCCCATCGACAGCAGCCGTTCGCATAGATCCTCAAGTCCAATCCCGCGCCACAATGCCAACGCCAGATACACATCGCCGAATTGACGCGAACGCTCGACGCGGATGCCTTTCAGCCGAACCGGCACCGCCACGTCTCGGCTGCCGTCATCAAACAATTGCGCCTGCTCGGGAACGCCAATCAGATGACGCGCCAGTGCTCGCGCCTCAATTCGACCCTGCTCATCCAGCTCGCCCAAATGCGCCACTGTCTGCTGGATGACGCGCCGGCCGACACGAACACCGCGCACCAACCGCCAGTAACGGTGAACCTTGCCGTCCTTCTTGCGAATCGTACAGCGCAAATACATGCGCCATCTGAACCAACCGCCCCGCCCAAGAAAACACCCAAGGTCGGCACAACACGCCCAAATCAGCTCCGCGCGCTGCCTAACCTATTGATCTGACTCGTACCGCCCGCCGCAAATTCGTAAAAACCACCCTCAAGTTGCTCAAGTTCGGTTAGCAGCGGTCAGGCAATCGAGGCAATTTTGGCGAGTACGGCGATCCCAGGCGTCTTTCCCCCCGTGCACATCGACGGCGAGGCTTTGATGGACGGAGCTATCGCGGCCAACACGCCGGTGCGCCTTGCGGCCGACCTGGGCGCGTCGCGGATCATCATACTACCGACGGGTTACGCCTGCGCTCTGAAGGAACCGCCGAGGACGGTGATCGGCAAAGCATTACATGCGATCACTCTTATGATTGCTTGGCAACTCATGTACGAATTGGAGCGGCTTCCCCAGGACATCAACGTGCATCTCATGCCGACGCTTTGCCCGCTCGCGGTATCTCCCTTCGATTTCTCGGCGTCGAGTGAGCTCATCGAGCGGGCCGCCCAATCATCCAAGAAATGGATCGAGGAGGGCGGG
Source organism: Xanthobacteraceae bacterium (assembly GCA_035263865.1). GTDB lineage: Bacteria > Pseudomonadota > Alphaproteobacteria > Rhizobiales > Xanthobacteraceae > VAZQ01. The sequence goes on along the minus strand of DATFQX010000242.1, from coordinate 200 downwards.
TTGACGCGGAGGGCGCGTCCGCAGGAGCTCGCACCGCATCGCCATTGAGATCAAGCCGATCATATTCGCGGAGTCGTTCCGGGGCGCCACCGCAAGACGCGGATAGAGATCTGATACGACGCGAGCGGGCCGCATGGTCCGCTGTTGGCCCACCTCTGCCAACTTGCGCGGTGCACCAAATCGTCAGCTTATATGAGGCC
>DATFQX010000241.1:0-12186 GCA_035263865.1 Xanthobacteraceae bacterium | reverse complement strand
GCCGGCCTTGGTCGCCTTGTAGGCAACGTTGGGATAGAGCTCCCAGGCCGCCACCGACGAGATCGTGATGATCACCCCCGAGCGCTGTGCGCGCATCACCGGCAGCACGTGCTTGCAGGCCATGATGCAGCCGCGCAGGTTGATCGCCGCGATGCGGTCGAAGGCCTCTTCCGTGATCTGATCGAGCGGCGCATCGCCGCCGGCAATGCTGACCCCGACATTGTAGTGCAGGATGTCGATGCGGCCGAAGCGGGTGCGCGCCGCCTCGACCATGGCCTGCAGCGCCACCTCGCGGGCGACGTCGGCTTCGAACGCCACGCAGTCGCCGCCCGACTGGCGCGCCATCGCCGCCGTCTCCTCGGCGGAGGCGAGATTGTTGTCGACGGCGAGCACCTTGGCGCCTTCCTGAACGAACCGAAGCACGGTCGCCCGACCATTGCCCATGCCCTCGCCCGGCGATTGGCCTGCCCCCACCACGATGGCGACTTTGTCTTTAAGACGCATGGAAAACCTCGATCCTGGCGCGAACCGTCATGTAAATTCGGCGGGTGGATTACCCGATTGACGCGAGTAATGCCGTGATCAACCGCCCCGCTGCGACCGCACGCTTTGCCGGGACGGTTGCAATCCCAAACGCGCGCGGAGTCAACACGTGACGGCAAAGACTTTCTTTTATTCCAGCGTCGGCCCGGAGCTGAGCCTCTTCGACGTCGAGATTGCTGACGCCGCGCTGCAAAAACGCCGGACGATCACTCTACCGGCCAACGTCCAATACGCCTGGCCGCACCCATCGAGGCGATGCCTTTATGTCGTGTCGAGCGACGGGGGACCGGGAGTTGCGGGCACCACGCACCGCGCCAACGCCTTCCGCATCGACCCCCTCTCGGGTGCGTTGGAGCCGCATGGCGAGCCGCAAGCGCTGCCGTCGCGGCCGATCCACACCAGCGTCGACGCGTCCGGCGAGTATCTGCTCACCGCCTACAACGACCCGAGCAACGTCACAGTGCACCACATCAATCGCGACGGCTCGATCGGTGAGGCGGTGCGACAGCCCGCCAAGCTCGATACCGGCATCTATGGGCATCAGATCCGCACGACGCCGGGAAACCGCACCGCAATCCTGGTGACGCGCGGCAACAACGCCGCCGGCGGCAAACTGAAAGATCCCGGTGCGCTCAAGGTCTTTGCATTTAACCGCGGCGGGCTGAGCAACCTTGCCTCGATCGCGCCGGGAACCGGGCACGGCTTCGGACCGCGGCATCTCGATTTCCATCCCACGCAACCGTGGGTCTTCGTGTCGATCGAGCGGCAGAACAAGCTCTATGTCTACAAGCTTCGACCGGACGGCGCGCTCGGGCGCGATCCGATGTTCGTCAAGGACACGTTGGCCGATCCTGCCGCCGTCAAGCCTGGTCAAGGCGCGGGAGCGATCCACGTGCATCCGAACGGCCGTTTCGTCTATCTCACCAACCGCAACCAGGACGAGGTCGCGTTCGAAAGCAGGAAAGTCTTCAGCGGCGGGGAGAACAACCTTGCGGTCTTCGCCATCGATGCCAACACGGGTGAGCCGAGCCTCATTCAGACGATTGAGGGCTATGGCATTCAGCTGCGCACCTTCGGCATCGACCCGAGCGCGCGCCTATTGGTTGCGGCAAGCATCAAGCCGCTTCTGGTGCGCGAAGGCAACGCAGTCAAAACGCTGACCGCAGGCCTCATGATCTATCGCATCGCGGACGACGGGAAGCTCGCCTTCGTTCGCAAATACGACGTCGACACGGGCAAGGGGCAGCAATTCTGGAGCGGCCTGGTTGCGTTGGCGTAGCAACGGATCTTGAGCCGCACCCATGCAATGGTTCCTATCCAACATGGGGTGTGCAAGCTGACGCAGCGCTTGCGTGCGGCCGCCACCTCTCCATGGGGCGTCGACAAGCCGCGCCAAGGTGCCTTGCCATCGGTGGCATTTGCGCAGAAGTTTGCCGTCCGGGCGAGCGGGCAGTCGCCGGGCTTCGGGGAGGGCGAAACCGAAAGCCTCTGCCCGCAGTTATGGATGCAAGAAACCGTCCCGCGGAGCACGCAGCGCCGGAGGAGGGCGGGTGAACAGGGAGGAATCGCAATGCGTCTGGCACATCGATGGGTGGTGGCGGCTTCGCTGCTGATCGCCGCGGGTTTCTTCACCAGCGCCGTCGCCGGCGAGGCGAAGCACGGCGGCATCCTGAAAATCTATCACCGCGACAATCCGCCGAGCGCCTCGATCCACGAAGAGGCCACGTACTCGACGGTGATCCCGTTCATGCCGATCTTCAACAATCTCGTTCTGTACAATCAGAATGTGCCGCAGAACAGTTTCGATTCGATCGTGCCGGACCTGGCAACGAGCTGGGCGTGGAGCGACGACAAGACCGTGCTGACGTTCAAGTTGCGCCACGGCGTGAAGTGGCACGACGGCAAGCCGTTCACGGCGAACGACGTCAAATGCACCTTCGACTTGCTGATGGGCAAATCGAAGGATTCGTTTCGCAAGAACCCGCGCCAGGATTGGTACAAGAACGTCGCGGAAGTCAAAGTCAACGGTGACGACGAGGTGGCCTTGCAGCTGCGGCGGCCGCAGCCGGCGGTGCTTGCATTGCTCGCGTCGGGGTATTCGCCGATCTATCCCTGCCACGTCTCGGCGCGCGACATGCGGATCAAACCGATCGGAACGGGTCCGTTCAAGTTCGTGGAGTTCAAGCAGAACGAATCGATCAAGATCACGCGCAATCCGGACTATTGGAAGAAAGACCGCCCCTACCTCGATGGGATCGAGTTCACCATCATTCCCAATCGGTCGACCGCGATCCTTGCCTTCGTTGCCGGCAAGTTCGACATGACCTTCCCGACCGAAGTGACGATTCCGCTGCTCAAGGACGTCAAATCACAGGCGCCGCAAGCGGTGTGTTCGCTCGCGCCGATCAATGTGAGCACGAATCTCATCGTCAACCGCGATAAGCCGCCGTTCGACAATGCCGATCTGCGCCAGGCCATGGCGCTTGCGCTCGACCGGAAAGCGTTCGTCGACATCCTCTCCGAAGGCAAGGACGATCTCGGCGCGTCCATGCTGCCGCCGCCCGAGGGCGTATGGGGGATGCCGCCCGAGATGCTCAAGACCATCCCCGGTTACGGGCCGGAGATCCAGGCAAACCGCGCGCAAGCCCGCAAGCTCGTGGAGAAGCTCGGCTACGGGCCCAATAAACGGCTCGCGCTCAAGGTCTCGACTCGAAACATCGCGATCTATCGTGACCCCGCGGTCATCCTGATCGATCAGCTCAAGGACATTTATATCGATGGCGAGCTCGAGGTGGTGGAAACGAGCAACTGGCACAGCAAGGTCACCCGCAAGGATTATGCGGTCGGGCTCAACCTGACCGGCAATTCGGTCGATGACCCGGACCAGAATTTCTACGAGAATTACGGTTGCGGATCGGAGCGCAATTACACCGACTACTGCAACAAGGAGCTTGAGAAGCTGTTCGACCAGCAGTCGGCGGAAACGGATCTCGAGAAGCGCAAGCGGCTCGTTTGGGAGATCGACAAGAAGCTGCAGGAGGACGTCGCGCGGCCGATCATCTTGCATTCGCGCCGCGGGACTTGCTGGTCGCCGCAAGTCAAGGGCGTCACCATCATGACGAACAGCTCGTACAACGGCTGGCGCTTCGAGGATGTCTGGCTCGATCGGTGAGTTGTACTAGCGAGATTTGATGATGTCTCATCGCGTCGTCATGGCCGGGCTTGTCCCGGCCATCCACGTCTTTAATGCTGCACGGCTTTGACGACGTGGAAGCCCGCGACATAAGCGCGTTCACGCGCGTCTGCGACGCGCTGTGCGCGGGCATCACGGTCTGAGGTGCTACCGAAACGCGATGCGGGCGGCACAGACGGAAGGATAAAGCCCTTGGGTGCTTATCTCGCGCGGCGCTTCTCGCTGATGCTCCTGACCCTGTTCGGGATATCGATCATCATCTTCTTGATGCTTCGGGTGATGCCCGGCAACATCGTCGATATTCTGTACGATGCGGCGGGCTACGTTAATCCGCGGGAAAAGGCAAAGATCGAGGCGGAGCTCGGCCTCGACAAGCCGATCGTCGTTCAATACGCCACCTGGATCGGTGGGCTCGCGCAGGGCGACCTCGGCTATTCCTACGTGTCCGAGCGGCCCGCGCTCGAGGAGATTGTGCCGCGCATTCCGATCACCGCCAAGCTTGCGGGCCTCGCGCTCTGCTTCTCCGTACTCATCGGCGTCCCGCTGGGTGTCATCAGCGCCGTGCGCCAGAATTCCGGCATGGACTACGTGCTGCGCGTGCTCAGCCTGAGCGGGCTGTCCATGCCCTCATTTTGGCTCGGGCTTTTGATCCTGATGGCGTTCGTCGCCTATTTCGATGTGATTCCCATCTACACGGCGCCGCCGGAAACGTGGTGGGGCGAGCTGTTGCTGCTGAGCGTGCCGGCAGCGGCCGTCGGCTTTCGCAGCTCCGCTTTGATGCTGCGCCTGACGCGCTCCTCCATGCTCGAGGTGCTGCGCCAGGATTATATCCGCACCGCCCGCGCCAAGGGCGCCTCCGAGCGGAGCGTCAACTATCACCACGCGCTGCGCAACGCCATTCTGCCGGTGGTCACGGTGATCGGTATCGAGGCGGCATTCCTCATGGGCGGCTTGATCGTGACCGAAACCGTCTTCAACGTGCCCGGCGTCGCCCGCTATCTGGTGACCGCGCTCACCCAGCGCGATTACCCGATCGTGCAAAATCTGGTGATGTTCGTGGCCACGATCGTGGTGCTCATCAATTTCGCGGTCGACATGCTCTATGCCGTCCTCGACCCGCGCATCAAATATTCGGAGAGCTGAGGGCTAGCGGCTGGAGCGCAGGATGAGCACCGTCGATTTCGATGCCGAACTGGTCAAGGCCGGGGCTACCGCGCACACCCGCTTGGCGCGGCTGCGCTATCTCATTTGGCGAAATCCGCTCGGCGCGGCGGGCGCGGCGATCATGGGCCTGTTCGTGTTCGCCGCCGTATTCGCCAACGTCCTCACGAGCTACGATCCGCTGTCGACAAATGCCGCGCTCTCGCTCGCGCCCCCGAGCAGCGCCCACTGGTTGGGCACCGATCCATTTGGTCGCGACGTCTATGCGCGCATCATCTACGGCGCGCGGATTTCGCTCGCGGTCGGCATCGGCGCGACGGTGCTGGGAAGCGGCTTCGGCATCATCTTCGGGCTCGCCTCCGGTTACCTCGGCGGCTGGGTCGATCTCATCGTCCAGCGCGTGATGGATATCCTGCAGGCCCTGCCGCTCTTGGTGCTGGCGCTGGTGATGGCGGCCGCGCTCGGCCCATCGCTGCAGAATACCATCATTGCCATATCGATCCCGCTCATCCCCTATGTGGCGCGCGTGATCCGTTCGAACACGCTCGCCTTGCGCGAGCTGCCCTTCGTCGAAGCGGCGAAGGCCGTGGGCATGAGCGAGGCGCGCATCGCGGTGCGCCATATCCTGCCCAATACCCTTGCGCCGCTGATCGTGCTTGCAACCGCGCAGCTCGGCTCGACCATACTCACCGAGGCTGCGCTGTCGTTCCTTGGCCTTGGCGTGCCGGAGCCCTATCCGTCCTGGGGCCGCATGTTGTCGCAATCGGCGGCTGAATATGTCCGCACGGCGCCGTGGCTCGTTGTTTTTCCCGGCATCGCCATCAGTCTCGCGGTATTCGGCACGAACCTTTTGGGCGATGCGCTGCGCGACATTCTCGATCCGAGGCAGCGCAGTTGATATGAATCGGTCGAGCTCCGACGCGGCAATGGCCAAGCGTCCCGAGGAACGGGCCGGGCGGCCTGTTCTCGATGTCGCGGGGCTGCGGACATACTTCTTCACCCGGCTCGGCATCATCAAAGCGGTCGACGACCTTTCGTTTACGCTGCGTCCGCGCGAGACGCTGGCGATTGTCGGCGAATCCGGCTGCGGCAAGAGCATCACCGCGCTCTCCGTGATGCGGCTCATTCCCGACCCGCCCGGCCGTATCGTCTCTGGCGCGATCGAGCTCGACGGCCGCGATCTCACCAAGCTCGACGAAGCGCAAATGCGCGCGGTGCGCGGCAATGACATCTCGATGATCTTCCAGGAGCCGATGACCTCGCTCAATCCGGTGCTCAGCATCGGCGCGCAGATCAGCGAGACGATTGAGCTGCATCAGGATCTGTCGAAATCGGCGGCCTGGGACAAGGCCGTGGAGATGCTGCGTCGCGTACGCATTCCCGAACCGGCGCAGCGTGCCAACGAATATCCGCATCAGCTGTCGGGCGGCATGCGCCAGCGCGCGATGATCGCCATGGCGCTCGCCTGCAATCCCAAGGTCCTCATCGCCGATGAGCCGACGACCGCGCTCGATGTCACCATCCAGGCGCAGATCCTCGATCTCATGCTCGCGCTGCAGGACGAGTTCGGGACTGCGATCATCCTCATCACGCACGACCTCGCAGTCGTCGCCGAGACGTCGCAATGGGTGATCGTGATGTATGCGGGCAAAAAGGTCGAGGAAGCCGACGTGGATGCTCTGTTCGAGCAGCCGCTGCATCCCTATACGCTGGGACTGCTGGCCTCGATCCCGCGCCTGACCAGTATGGGTGGCGCGCCCCCCGGAACGGGGGGACGGCTCAAGGAGATTCCGGGCGTCGTGCCGCCGCTCTACCGTCTTCCCGCGGGTTGCGTGTTTGCGCCGCGCTGCCCGCTGGCCGACGACAAGTGCCGCGCGATCTACCCGCCGTTCGAGCAAAAACGGGCGGGACACTGGGCCGCCTGCTGGCACTCGGACGAGCTCGCTGGAGCGGCCCCATGAGCAAGGCCGTGCTCGAGGTCACCGACCTCAAGAAACATTTTCCGGTCAAGCGGGGCATCATCCGCCGCACCGTCGGGCACGTCTATGCGGTCGATGGGGTCAGCTTCGAGGTGCGCGAAGGCGAGACGCTGGGGCTGGTCGGCGAGAGCGGGTGCGGCAAGTCGACGGTGGCGCGCACCGTGCTGCGGCTGCTCGAGCCGACGAGCGGCGCCATCAAGCTCGCCGGCTACGACATCACGCATCTGCGCAAAGCCGAACTGCGCCGGCACCGGCGCGGGATGCAGATGATCTTTCAAGATCCGTATTCCTCGCTCAATCCACGGATGACGGCAGGCGACATCGTGGGGGAGCCGCTCGAAGTGCACGATGTTGGCGGGCGAAAGCAAAGGGCCGAGCTCGTGGCCCGACTGTTCGAGCAAGTCGGCCTGAGCGCCGCGCAGATGAAGGGCTTCCCCCACGAATTCTCCGGCGGTCAGCGCCAACGCATTTCGATTGCGCGCGCGCTGGCGCTGAACCCCAGGCTGATCGTCGCCGACGAGCCCGTCTCGGCGCTCGACGTGTCGATCCAGGCGCAGGTGATCAACCTGATGATCGACCTGCAGCGGGAAAAAAAGCTCTCCTACCTGTTCATCGCCCATGGACTCGCCGTGGTCGAGCATATCAGCCACCGCGTCGCCGTGATGTATCTCGGCAAGATCGTCGAATACGCGGAGAAAAAGACGCTCTTCCTCAATCCGCTGCACCCCTACACGGAGGCCTTGCTCGCGGCGGTGCCAGTTCCAAATCCCAAGCTCAAGCGGGCGAAGCGCCCGCTGGCCGGCGACGTGCCCAGTCCGGTGAATCCGCCGCCGGGCTGCGCCTTCCATACCCGTTGCGGCTACGCGCAGGAGCGCTGCCGCCGCGAGACCCCGCCGTTGCGCGAAGTCGCACCGGGGCATTGGGTCTCATGCCATTTTCGCTAGCGCTAGCGCGCACGCACCAATGTGCTTCAGCGGATCGCCCGCTGCCATCCCCATCGCTACCGCATTGATGCGCCGCAATTGAATGTCGCAACGTGCCATCGCGTCCCAACGCACCGCAGAAAATCATCTAATGCGGATTGGACGAAAACGCGTGCTGATGGCCTGTTAGCCCCATCGCTTCCGCACTAGACTGTCCCATCGTGAAGCCACGAGGGATACTCGGGGGAAAGAAAGCACCTAAGTGCCCGTTACCAACGCAGCAATAGCGCCCAGGAATGGACTCGCTGCCTCAGGGAGAAATCGATGACCAAATTCACCCGTCGCTCAATGCTCGCAGGCACCGCCGCTACCGCTGCGGCCGTCGCGAGCCCGAGATCGATCGTCGCACCCGCGCGTGCCGCTGCGCCCGCCGTCGGCAAACAGGCGTCCGGACTCTATCGTTACAAGGTCGGCAGCCATGAGATTACCGTCGTGACGGATGGAGCGCGCTCGTTCCCGCTACCCGATACGTTCGTGAACAACGCCAAGAAGGACGACGTCAACGCTGCGCTCGAAGCGGCGCACATGCCAAGAGATGCGATGACGCTCGTCTTCAATCCGATCGTCGTCAACACCGGCTCGAAGCTGGTCGCCATCGACACCGGGTATGGCGCCGCCGAGGCCAAGCCGAACACGACCCACGGCCAGTACCAGCAGAATCTCGCAGCCGCCGGCATCGACGCGAAGGCGATCGATACCGTCATCATCTCGCATTACCACCCTGACCACGTGAATGGCTTGCTCGACGCCGATAACAAGCCTGCATTCCCGAATGCGGAAATCCTGGTTCCGGCGGCCGAGCACAAGTTCTGGATGGACGACGGCGAGATGAGCCGCGCCACCCCGGGCCGCATGCAAGGTCTGTTCAAGGATAACCGCCGGGTGATGAGCGGCGAGGTTCTCAAGCGCACCGCCACCTACGAGTGGGGCAAGGAGGTTGCGCCGGGCATCACTTCGGTTTCGACGCCAGGCCATACGCTTGGCCACACCTCGTACGTGATTGCATCGGGGTCGGCGCGGCTGTTCGTGTTTTCCGACGTCACCAATCGCCCGGAGCTGTTCGTGCGCAATCCCGGCTGGCACGCCTCCTTCGATCAGATTCCGGACATGGCGGAAGCGACGCGGCGAAAGGTCCTCGACATGTTGGTCGCCGACAAGATGCTCGTGCAGACGTTCCACGCACCGTTTCCGGCGCTCGGGCACATGGAGAAGGACAGCCAGGGCTATCGCTTCGTCCAGGCTCCCTGGAGCCCGGCTGTCTGACCTGCGCGGCGCACGCGCGATGTAAGGCCGCCCCGAAGGACGGTCTTCTTCATAAGTGGAATCCAGTCGCAATATGTCCGCTTTAGCCGTCGCAAAGAAGGGGTCTAAGCTGAGCAGTACCGGGAGCGCACCAATCCCCGATCGCTATCGGCGTAGGAAAGCATGAGCCGGCCTGGCACTATCGCGCTTGCAACTGTCCTGTGCACGTTCGTTGCTGTGCCCTGGCACGCCCAAGCCGCTGACAACTATCCGAGCCGCCCGGTGAGCGTCGTCGTGCCGTTCACGCCCGGCGGCTCAACCGACATCATGGCGCGATACGAAGCAGAGGTCCTACAGCGCGCGTTGGGTCAAAGCTTCGTGGTTGAAAACAAGCCAGGCGCGGGCGGCAGTATCGGCATCTCTTATGCTGCCAAAGTCGCGCCTGACGGCTACACGCTGTTGCACTCGCCCTCGATCATCATCCTGCTCCCTTATGTGATGAAGTCGATCTCCTATGATCTCGCAAAGGATTTCGCGCCGGTCATGCTCACTGGCCTGACCCAATTCGCCCTAGTCGTCTCTCCGACGCTACCGGTGAACTCGGTGAAAGATCTCATAGCACTCGCGAAGTCCAAACCTGGCGAACTGACTTACGCATCGTCGGGTATCGGCAGCCCGCATCAGATCTTCGCCGAACAGTTCAAGATCATGACCGGTACTGATATTCACCATATTCCATACAAAGGCGCGGTTCCTGGGCTCACCGACATCGCCAGCGGCAACGTCTCGATGGAGTTCGTCGATATTCCGCCCGCGCTACCGCTAATCAAGGCTGGCAAGCTGAAAGTTCTCGCCGTGCTCTCGGCCAAGGGAAACTCGGAACTACCCGGCGTGCCTCCTCTTGCCGAAGCGGTACCTGGCTACGATGCCAGTAGCTGGCAGGGCTTTTTCGCCCGTGCCGGCACGCCGCAACCGATCATCGATAAGCTCAACGCCGCGTTGGCGGCGGATTTTAAACGGCCGGAAACCGCCGAGCGCTTCATGGCGCTTGGCATCGTAGCGCAATCGAACACACCAGCCGAGTTTGCTGCCTTCATCACCGAGCAAAGCGCGAAATGGGGTAAAGTAATTCGAGCGGCCGGCATCGCGCCGGAGTGAGGGATTACGCTGTGCGCGGCTGCTTAGCTCTTTGAACTTTCAGGCTTTGCCATCGCGCGCAACGTCCGCAGGTTAGACGAGAGGTCGATGACTCGGATCGTGCCTTGGCGAGCGGACGTCTGAGCGTGTGGAACGCATCACGGCAATGATGGCGGGAGGTGAGGATGGCATCCATCGACAAGTTCAACGATCACTGCTGGCGCGACGTCATTCCGCAAGCGGACCTCGAGCTTTATTCCGGCTGGCGGCGCGAGAGCTTCGTGGGCGCGCGTCCGGCGCTGCTCGCGATCGATCTCTACGATCTCGTCTATCGCGGTGGGCCGCACTCGCCCTACGAGCTCAACGCCCGCTATCCAAATTCCTGCGGCATCTATGCCCACCGTGCGATCGCGCCGACCAAGCGACTCTTCGCCGCCGCGCGGCGCCCCGGCATTCCGATCTTCTACTCAACTCAGGACATCCGCGCGCATAACCGGCCGCCGGACGCGGAGTCGACGCGCCGCCAAGCCTTCGTTCCCTCCGATGGCTACGGATCTATCACGAGTTCAGCCCCGAGCCGTCGGACGTCGTGATCTTCAAGCAGCGCTTAGACCCACGTTTGCGCCGGAAAAGCATCAACCGGCGGGTCAGGATAACGCCTCGGGTAACGCGCAATCGGCCAGAGATGGCCTAGGACGCATTATACCCGACTCGAGGTAGTGGGGATGGCCCTAAAGGCGGGCGAACGCGTCCTGGGGCTTCCCAGCGGCTCGCCTATCGCGCGGGTCCCGCTTCCGATATCCTGCGATGCGCTCCCGGCCCGTGAGGGATCGGATGCATTTCCGTCAGTGGAAAAGGCGCGCGTTCATCACGCTGCTCGGCGGCTCGGCCGTCGCGTGGCCGCTCGCGGCGCGCGCGCAGCAGCCGGAAAAGCTGCCAACCATCGGGTACCTAGGCTCGGCCACGCCTGCAAGCCAAGGCCAATGGGTCGCCGCCTTTGTGCAGCGGCTGCGCGAACTCGGCTGGATCGAAAATCGAACCGTCGCTATCGAGTATCGCTGGGCAGAGGGACGCACAGAGCGTGCCGCCGAGATCGCAGCCGAGTTCGTCCGGCGCAAAGTTGATGTCATTGTCACGTCGTCGACTGCCGGAGCCGTGGCTGCTATGCAGGCGACGTCGGTCATCCCCGTTATTTTCGCGGCGGCGGGAGACCCGGTCGGCACTGGCCTGGTCGCAAGTCTGGCGCGACCGGACGGCAACGTCACCGGCCTCTCAATTCAGCAAACCGATCTTGCCGCCAAAAAGCTCGAACTTTTGCGAGAAGTTGTCCCTAGCCTCGGCCGGTTGGCGATCTTGGCCAATGTTGATGCTCCCTCCGTCGTGCTGGATATGCGCGAAGTTCAGGCAACAGCCCGTACGCTCGGCCTTGAGGTCATCACATTAGAAATCCGGCGAGGCGAAGACATCGTGCCCGCCTTCGAAGCGCTCAATGGCCGCGCGGAGGCACTTTATGTCGTTATCGACCCTCTCGTGAATATCCACCGCGTTCGCATCAATACCTTGGCGCTCGCCGCGCGACTGCCGACGATGCACACCTTTCGGGAAGGGGTCGAAGCGGGAGGTCTGATGTCCTATGGAGCGAACTTCCCCGATCTGTTCCGGCGCGCCGCCGACTTTGTCGATAAGATTCTGCGCGGAGCAAAACCAGGCGACATCCCGGTCGAACAACCGACCAAGTTCGATCTCGTCGTGAATCTGACCACGGCCAAGGCGCTCGGCCTTGAGGTGCCGCAGACGCTGCTCGCCCGCGCCGACGAGGTGATCGAGTGATGTGAAGGGAGGTCCAAAACGAAACTTCCCTTGCGCCAGGCCAAGTCCAGAAGAGGAGGAGGATGAGATCTGAAACCTTTTGTAGCGATCCAGAGAGTTCGACTCTCTCCCGGTAAAG
>DATFQX010000240.1:0-5578 GCA_035263865.1 Xanthobacteraceae bacterium | reverse complement strand
GGTCGCCTTGGCATAGCCGTGCGCGATCTGCACCGCGATCTCTTCGTGCTGGCACAGCATCATCGGCGGCTCGTTGCCGCCGTAGTTGACCAGCGAATCGTGCAGGCCGCGAAAGCTTGCGCCGGGATTGAGCGTGATGTGGGGAAAGCCGTAGCGCTTGATCAGGTCGACGATCACATCGGACTGCCAGCCGCGATAGTTCTCCTTCGCGGCTTGGCTTCGCCCGGCCTGGTCCCGCATCGGCGCGCTCTTGCGATCATTCATGCCGCATTGTGCCCATCGGCTCACGCAATTGCGAGGACCTTAAAGCGACGCCGAACCAATCACGTTCACCGCGAGTCGCGCGCAACCTAGTGCCGGATGAATTGCGCCGCCTTGTCGGCGAGCGGCTTGGGCGTCTGGTAGAGCTCTTTCACCAGCGTCTCCACCTCCGCGCCGTCGACCGGGGTGATCTCCAGCTGCGACTTTTCGGCGTCGGCGAGAAATTCATTATCTTTCATCGCGTCCATGAAGGCTTTACGCAGCGCCTCGGCGCGGTCCTTCGGCACGTCGGGCGGCGCGAGATAAGGCCGGCCCATCACCTGACGTGCGAAGATCAGCTTGAACATCTGCTGCTGGTCCTGGGTCTTGGCGAAATCCATGACGAGTGGAACGTCGGGCAAATCGGGGTGCTTGTTGAGCGACAATTGCACCAGAACGGTGATCGACTTGTCCTCGATCCAGCGCTTGTGCGTCGAGAGCACGCTCGACCACGACCAGCCGCAGCGCCCCTTCACCTCGCCCCGTTCCATGGCGAGCGTGACATCGTTGCCGCCGGGATAGCCGGTGACGATTCTGAACTTGGTGCCGAGCACGCCGTTGAGAATGCGCGGAAACTGATCGGTGTCGGCCGCCTGGCCGGTCCCGCCGACGATGAGCTCCTTGCTCAGCGTATCTTCGAACCCGGTGACGCCGCTCGTCTTCCAGGCGACGCACACGCTGACCTCGTTGTTGGCGCTGCCGATCCAGGTGAACTTGTCGGCGCGAAACTGCGCGCCCTTGGAGCCGAGCAGCGGATCGAACGCGGTGCCGCGGCCGATGGTGGCGAGCACGGTGCCGTCCTTCGCACCGACATTGTAGAGCCAGTTGGCGAGGCGAAGGCTTCCGGCCCCTTCCATGTTCTTGGGGACGATGGTCGGGTTTCCTGGGATGTGCTTGCCGAGGTGGCGCGCCAGCACGCGCGCATAGAGATCGTAGGCGCCGCCGACGCTGTAGCCGATGTAGAGCTCGACGTTGCGCCCCTTGTAGAAGTCTGCCGGGGACTGCGCATATGCCGTCGGCTGCGTGAGCGACAGCGGCGCAAATGTGAGGACCGCGGCCGCGACGCGCCGGGTCCAAGTGCCAACACGCATCGAGCAACTCCTCGGACGTCACCGCTGCGACTTTTGGCCGGGTTCGAATCCCGGCGCGTTCTCCACCTGATCGAACCAGTCGTAGCCCATCTCCTTGACCATCCGGTTGCTCATCATGATGAGCCGCGCCTCTGCGGTCGCGAAGTGCTGATGGGTGGTGAAAGGCGGGATGTAGATGTAGTCGCCCTCTTTCCACTCGAACTTCTTCGGCACCTCGGCCCATTCCCATTTGAAGGCATCGAGGCAGTCGAACTTCATGTCCCAATGCAGGTCGTAGCCGGAGCCTTCGACCACGAAGATGACCTCCTCCCACATGTGGCGATGCTTGCCGGAGCGTTCGCCGGCCTTGAGGAACTGCATATAGGCCTCGACGCAGCATTCGCGCGTGTTCAGGCGATGGTGCACGAGATGCTTGATCAAGCCGTCGGCGGAACGCTCCCACGGCATCTCTTCCGCTTTGACGACGTTGGTCCGCGTTTCATACTGCTTGCGGAAATCTTGCGAAGCCGCGACGTCGTCGGCGTGGAAGCTGCAAGTGGCGGAGCCGGACAACGCCGGACCTTTGTCCTCGAAAGGCATCGCTCGTGCTCCTCAAATGTCGGCCGGTGGTTTGTAGGAGTCCTGGCCGGGCGGCAATTTGTCGGGCGGCCATTCCACGATCTTCTGGAACAGGAGGTGCATGAACAGGAACAGCGGCTTGGCTTTGAACACCAGGAGAATTGCTTCGTTCTCGGGATCGTCGTTGAAGTGCTGATGGACGCAACCGTTCTCGACGATCATCACGTCGCCGGCCTTCCAGGGAATGTGCCGGCCATCGTGCACGTCATGGCCGCGGCCCTTGAGCACGTAGAACACCGCGCTGTTGAGGTGGCCGTGCTTCTGGCCGTAGGCCCCGGGCGCGTAGGCCTCGATATGCGATTCCATCGACTGGATGATGGTGGTCGCTTGTGGGCTGATCACGCTCTTGCCGAATTGGCCGGGGCCGCCCTTCCACGGCACGTCGCGGGACGGATAGACCCGCTTCTCCTCGAGCAACGCCTTGTAGAGGTGACTGTAGGTGCCTTCCAGCGCGCGCACGAAGGTGCGCTTCTTGGCCCAGCGCTCCCACTTCTCGTGCTTCTTCTCCTCGGCATATTCGTCGGGCTGGTTGTGACCAATGCCCGGCCGTACTTGATCGTACATGCCCGTCATTGCGGGCCTCCCTTCGAATCGGTTGCGGCTTGCGCGATCCGTGCCGCCCGTTGTTGCAAGCGAGCTGTGGTGGAACCGTGCGCTGTCATTACGGGATAACGGGCAGGTGCGCAACGCTCGCCGCTGCGCCGCAGCGCACACGTTTCGCCATGCGGAACGCGGCGCGACGGCCGCGTGGTTGGCGCCACGCGCGTATACGCAAAAGCGATGCGCGCTATGCCCCTGCCGAGGGGGCTCGCAACGCGAGAGACCGCCAGCGGCGGTCACGTCATCGAGCGATGGGTGATGGGAGGATGGGAAATCGTGGCTAAGCGCGCGTGACCTATTCCACGATATAAAACGACGTGGCGCTGCGCTGCTTGAGATCGCCGAAAGTGAGGACGCGGGCGCGAAGCTGTGCGAGCGTCCCGTGCTCGGTCAGTGCAAGACCGCACACCTTCTCAGCTGCCTCTTTTTCGCTGGCGGCTTCGATTTTGCGCCAGTTGTGCTCGGGATTCCATTGGCCGTCGGGCCAATGTTGCACCTGGTAAGTTCGCTTTGTTTGCATCGTGTTCCCCCGATGTTTCGCGCGAGGGGCGGGTACAAATCGTTTTTGGCGACAATCGGGCGCTACGCGTCAACTATTGTGAATTCTCCCGCCGTGGTGTTGCCGCTTTCGAATCGCGGCCGGCGGCACTCGACGTAGGCCCGCTGCCCACGCCGCGATTGTAACTCCCAGGAGTGTTAACGGAGCGTTAACGCGGCCGAATCACCGCCGTTTCCTTGCGCCGGTTCGACTTGCGCGGGATTCGCGCCGCACCGCGCGCCGCGCCGGCGCAAGCCCGGCCGTTTGCGGCCGCGCCACCGCGGCAAGGTCCTTCAGTCGCGGCAAACCGGCAGCGGCCCACATCGCTTCCGCCTTTTGCAGCCGCGTCACCCAATACTCCCATGCCCGCTCGACCCCGCGCGAACCGAGGTTGTGCCCGCCGCATTTCTCCACTTCCCCCGGAGAAAGCGGTCCTAGCGTTCCGATCGCCATCGCACGCAACTGCAGCTCGGCGTTGCGGGTGGTGTAGATCGAACGGAAGACGCATTCGCGCAGCGATTTGCCGGCAAGCGACGCGCCGTGGCGGCGCAGCAGCAGCATGTAGTGCGGACCGAGCGCGCGGGCGTGCGAGGCGCCTTCCTCCGGCGTCCTCACCAGCAGATTGGTATCGCCGAATTCATCCCGGCTGTCCCAGAACGGCACCTTCGTTCCGAGCGTGCCGCCGAGGTGGAAGAGCGGGACGAGCTCCACCCCGGTCGCGCAGAAGGGCAGCACCGCGGGGGCATGATGGTGACACACGGAGTTGACGTCGGGCCGCGCTTTGTAGATTTCGCCGTGGATCACCATTTCGCTGTAGAGACGCACGTTCGTCGGCATGACCGGCTTGGAATCGAGCGTCATCTCCAGAATGTCGGACGGCTCCACCAGCTCCGAAGCGCGATGGCGCGAGATGAAATAGCGGTCCGGATTCTTCGGATTGCGGGCGCTGATGTGTCCGAACGCGTCGATAATGCCTTCGTTGGCGAGAACGCGGTTGGCGACGGCCAGTTCGTGGCGCAGTTCGGCGAATGAGTCGGGCATGGTTGGGTTCTCCGTGTGTGGCGGCGGGCCGGGGGAGTGGCGCGTAGCAAATAAGCGAGTAGCGAGTGGCGAATGAGTCGCTCATTATTCGCCATTCGTTATTGCCATTCGCGCAGGAGGGCTGTCCGTATCAGGCGCAGCCGATCCTGCCGAGGAGATCGGCGAATTTGTCCTTGACCTTCTGCCGCAACTCGGGGCTCGCGCGCGCGACCATGGGAAAATCCGCAAGCCGCTCGAATGGCCGGCAGGCATCGATGATGGCGCGCGAATTGGTCGAGCTCGCCTTGTCGAGCATTGGATCGAGCGGTCCGCTCCAGGTGCGGCGCACGAATTCGATGTCGTTGGCAGGGTCGCAGCGTGTGCACATCGCCCACATCACGTCGAACAAGTCGGTTGGGTCGACATCCTCGTCGACCACGACGATGAAGCGCCCGAGATAGGAGGCCGACTGGCAGCCGGCCGCCAGCAGCCCCGCCTGGCGCGCATGGCCGGGATAGGCCTGCTTGATGGCGATGACGTTGAACATGCGCGCGCCGCCGAATTCGTGCACCCACACGCCGGCGACCCCGGACAGTCCCGCCCGCTCGACCTCGTCCCAGATCATGCCGGCTTTCATCACGCATTTGCTGAAAGAGAAATCAGACGGCGGGCGCATCGGCGAGGCGATGCCGAGGATCGGATCGTTGCGGTAATAGACGCGCTTGACCTCCACCAGCGGCTGCTCGCTCGGGCTCGAAGCGTAATAACCCGTGAACTCGCCGAAGGGTCCTTCCTTCGCCTTGATGGTCTCGACCATCTCGCCTTCGAGCACGATCTCGGCATGGGCCGGCATCGGCAGGCCGTGAAGCTCGCTCAGCACGATCTCGTACGGCTCACCGCGGTGGCCGCCGGCATAGTCGTATTCGCAGAGACCGAATTTGAGCTCGTTGCCGCCGGCGAGGAATAAGACCGGATCGTGCCCGCAGGAGATCAGCACCGGACACGGCTTTCCGGCCCGGAAGTACTTCTCGCGAATTTGCCGTCCGTGCTTGCCCGGCGAGATCCAGACCGAGACGTGGGTCTTGTCCTGCACCATGGCGCGGTAGGTCCCGCCATTGACCCAGTTCGCCTCCGGGTCGCGCATGATCACGAGGTCATCGGTGCCGATATAGCGGCCGCCGTCCTGCTCGTGCAGGAACGGCACCGGGAATTTCAGCACGTCGACCTTGCCGTCGCGGTCGATATTCTCGAACACCGGCCCCTTCGCCACGGTCTTGGGCGGGATCGGTCGGTGGGTCTTCATACGGTCGCGATAGGCGCGCACCACGTCGAGCGGATTGTCGGGAGCGGGCAACCCGAGTGCGATCGCGAGCCGTTTCGATGAATTCGTCGCGCCGGAGAGAAGCCGCAT
>DATFQX010000239.1:0-2785 GCA_035263865.1 Xanthobacteraceae bacterium | reverse complement strand
AGCTCGCGAATACCTCCTGCAGCAAATCGTTGCCGCCGCCATGCAAGAGCCATGATTCCATCTGTCGCGCGTTGAGACCAAATGGCACGGCGGTACCAAAGGCGAGCGCCGCATCCTTTCCAATGTAGTAATAGGCCGCGGTGTTGCCGATCTCGACGGTCTGGTTTTGCACGGCGTCGAGCACCGCCAGGCCAGGGACGATCTCGCCGGCAGCGAAGAGTTGGAGCTGGAACCTATTATCGGTGATCTCAGCGACGCGCTTCGCGAACACTTCACAGGCACCGTAGAGCGTATCGAGCGACTTCGGCCAACTCGCTACGAGCCGCCATCTGATCTGTGGCATCGACTGAGCAACAGCCGGCATGGCAATCGAACTGACCCCGGCGCCAGCACCGATCGCTGTTGCGGTTAGGAAATGACGGCGGTTCATGACGATCCTCTCAAAATTTTGCCCTTTGCCACCAGCGTGATGAACTCGCGCCGCTTCATCGCGCTGACCCAAACCCAAGGACCATGCGGAGTATAGCAGGTCACGGCCGTGCATCGCAGCGAAAGCGGCTTGCTCATGTCGGCTTCGCGTCATGACCGGTCATTCGGCGATGTCGGCGCAATGTCCGCTTTGGCCCACTTTGCGGAAGTCGGACATGTCGCGAGGTCCGAGAAGTGCCAATCGCGACCTAACGCATTGCAGCGAAAGGCGCCGCTATTCGATCACCTCATCAGGGAGGGCGAGCAGCGTCGGCCGCAGTTCGAGGCCGAGCGCCTTGGCGGTGCGCAGGTTGATCACTAGCTCGAACTTGCTCGGCTGCAGGACCGGCAGCTCGCCGGGCTTTGTGCCCTTGAGGATGTGGCCGGCATAGACGCCGGTCTGGCGGTACGCGTCCTTGATGCTGGCGCCATAGCTCATCAGGCCCCCGGCAGTGGCGTACTCGCGCAACGCATATATTGCCGGGATGCGGTAGTGATTGGCGAGGGTGACGATCTGCTCGCGCCGGTCGGTGAACAGGGGATTGGAAACGATGAGCAGGGCGTCGGTGCGCTCTTGCCCGAGCGTTCGGAACGCGGCGTCGATGTCCCGGTCGCTCGCGGCGTGCAGCGTGCGAAGCGGTAGTCCGAGCGCGCGGGCGGCGCCGGCAACCTCGGTTGAGTCGCCGGTGCTGCCGGGATGCACCAGCATCGCGATGGCGGCAGCGTTTGGCACAAGCTCGCGCAGTAGTTCGAGCCGTTTCGGCCCGAGCGTGGTGGTGAAGAAGGTCACGCCGGTGAGATTGGCCTCGGGCCGCGCGAGACTCTTGACAAGACCCGTGGCGATCGGGTCGCCGCCGCTGGCGGATACGATAGGAATGCGGTCGGTCGCGGCCTTGGCGGCTTTGGGCGCAGCATCTCCACCGGCTGCCACCAGCACGGCGACCTGCCGGTGGACCAGCTCCGACGCCATGGCCGGCAGTTGGTCGGCTCGACCTTCCGCCCACCGAAACTCTATCCCTACGTTCTGGCCTTCGACGTAGCTGGCTTCCGCCAGTCCTTCGCGGAACGCCGCAATCATTAGGGCGCGCGGCTCGGCCGACCCGCCATGGAGATAGCCAATGATGGGGAGTCGCGGCTGCTGCGCACGCGCCGCGAGCGGCCACGCCACCGCCGCGCCGCCAAGTAGCGTGATGAACTCGCGGCGCTTCACTCGATCACCTCGTCGGCAGCCACGAGTAGTTTGTCCGGCACGGTGAGGCCGAGCATCGTAGCGGTCTGGACATTGAAGACCAGCTCGAACTTGGTCGCCTGCACAACGGGCAAGTCCGCGACCTTCGCCCCCTTGAGGATGCGTCCGGCATAGGAGCCGGCCTGACGCCACGCATCCGCAATGTCGGCTCCGTAGCTCATCAACCCACCAGCTTCGGCAAAATCACGCGCGGGATATGACGCTGGGATCGCGTAACGCGCCGCCAGTTGGACCAATTGGATGCGCCGGCTGTTAAAGAAGGGATCGAGACCGACAAAAACGGCATCGGGCCGCTCACGCACAAATGTTGCGAAAGCCGCATTGATCTCGCGGACGGTGCTGGCGTTGAGGGTCTGGATTTGCAACCCGATGCTGCGGGCTGCCGCTTCAACTTCTCTCTCGGGATTCTCAGCATTGGCTGGATTGACTAGCACGGCCACGCGAGTGGCTGAGGGCATCAGTTCGCGCAGGAGTTCCAGCCGTTTCGCCGTCAACTCACCGCTCAAAAAATTGATCCCAGTCAGGTTGCCGCCTGGCCGGGCGAGGCTTGCGACGAGACCGAGTCTGACCGGATCGTCGGCGATCACGAAGACGATGGGGATGGTCTTGGTTGCCGCCTTGGCTGCCAAGGCCGGAGCGAGACCTGCGGGCGCGACGATCACGGCAACCTGCCGGCGAACCAAGTCAGCCGCCAACTCTGGCAGCCTATCCGCTTGATTCTCTGCCCAGCGGTATTCCACCGCTGCGTTCTGGCCCTCGACGAAGCCTGCGTCCTTTAGGCCTTGGCGAAATCCGCGAAGACGGTCCGCCAACGCGTCAGGCGATCTTTGGTCGAGCAACCCGATCACCGGCGCCGCCTGCTGCTGGGCGCGCGCCGTGAGCGACCATGCGGCTGCTGCGCCGCCGAGCAGTGTGATGAGCTCGCGTCGTTGTAGCGGTAGGGACGTGCGTTTCATCGCACGCCCCCCGCACAGATCCGTACGTGCGGCTTTCCCGCATACGGCTCCTGCCTCGGGTGTGTGACGGCACAAGTTGCCGTATACGCGCCAGCGCCTGTGACACGCGAAC
>DATFQX010000238.1:0-2445 GCA_035263865.1 Xanthobacteraceae bacterium | reverse complement strand
AAACCGACGTCCTACGCTGCTCTGCGCTCCCCAGAGCACAAGTAGCGGCATGCCGATCTTGCGGTGCAGGTCCGCGGTGTCAAGCTCGCAGTCGATTGTCGCCGCCGCACGGTAGTCGCCGCAGGAACCGCGGATCGTCTTCTCGTTGAAGCAGCGCACATACTCGTCCCAGATCGCCGACGGAATGTGATTTAGGTTGGCGGTGAGTTTCAGCAGCTTCTTGCGCATGAACCAATCCGCCGGAACGCTTCCGAGCATTCGCTCCGGTAAATCGGCGGGCTGTGCCATGAAGGGCCAGTGCCAACCTCCGATCGCGCCTTCCTTGTCCATTGCCGCCCACATGTCGAGAGTGGGCACAATATCGAGCACTGCGGCCTTGATGACCTTGTCCGGGTGATCGAGGCACATACGGTGGACTGTTCGCCCGCCGCGATCGTGTCCGGCGACGGAAAAGCGGCGATAGCCGAGCGCTGCCATAACCTCTACCTGGTCCTGCGCCATCGCACGGAACGAATAGTTCGAGTGATCCGGGGCCTCGGTCGGCGCCGAACTGTCGCCGTAGCCCCGCAGGTCAGCCGCGACAACGTGAAAGCGCTGCGCGAGCTGCGGCGCGGCGGCATGCCAGGAGACGTGTGTCAACGGGTTGCCATGCAGCAGAAGCAGAGGTGGCCCGCTGCCGGCGTGCCGAAGGCGGATGCGGGCCCCACTGGTTTCCATGTCGGTCATCGTGAAACCGGGCATGATGTCCATAGACGTCCTTCTCCCAGACAGCGCGCGTCCAATCCGTTAAGACCTCGTAGGCTGGATGACTTTCAGCCTCGGACGCACCATTGACCTCTGCACGCGATCTGCGCATTGCTCTCCCGCCGATGTCTCGGGAGGGTTTGCCATGTTCGAGGTACGTCAGATCGAGACTGCGCCGGGGTTGGTGTTCGATGTCTCCGTGGGCGGTCCCGACGACGGCGCGCCCGTTCTCATGCTGCACGGTTTTTGCGTCTCCCGACACTACTACACAGCGCAGGTCGAAGCACTCGCTGCCGCGGGCTACCGCGCCATTGCCCCCAACCAGCGCGGTTATGCGGCTGGCGCGCGTCCCGACCCCAAGGATCTCGACGCCTATCGCATGGAGCTGCTGATCCGCGACGCGCTCGATATCGTCGAGGCGGCAGGCCATGGCGCGCCACGCTTCCATCTCGTCGGCCATGATTGGGGAGGCAGCCTGTCCTGGGACATCGCCGACCGCTGGCCCGAGCGCGTTGCCTCGCTCACCATGCTCTCGCGCCCGCACCCCCGCGCTTTTCTCCGCGCCCTTGCGATGCCCGACGGCGAGCAGGCAAAACGCTCCAGCCACCATAAGTGGTTGCTTGAGCCAGATGCCGGGCCAAAGGTGCTGGCCGACAATGCCAAATGGGTGCGTGACCGGCTGACACGCAATGGCGTGCCACCTGCGCAAATCGAAGCGCACCTTTCAGTGCTCGGCAATCCGGCAGGAATGGAAGCGGCGATCGCCTGGTATCGTGCCCGCGGCGTCCGACACGATCCGGTCGCGCCGACCAAGGTGCCGACGCTCTACATCTGGGGAGACAACGACGATACCGTCGGTCGTCTGGCGGCGGAAGGCACGGCTGAGTTCATCGCCGCGCCCTATCGTTTCGAGCCCATGGCAGGGGTGGGGCACTATCCGGCGGATCAGGTGCCGGAGCAGGTCAGTGCACTGCTGCTTGAGCACGCCGGAAAGTATCCGGTGTAGCGGTAGACTCCTCCTTTCGCTCGCGGGCCAGAACACCACTCCATTGCGTAATCACCGACACACGAAACGAGCGCGGCTCGGTTGGACGGAAATGGATGTCCTCGATCTTGGCCAAAATTTAACTCCCGTGAGCCGCGACAGCAGTACCATCTCCAATCAAGTGAAGTGCAGTCTGGTTGGCTGGCCGATCCTCGGGCCAGTGCAATAAAGTGCCCAATCGAACCGATGCAGCTGCCGCCAGCGAAAAGCCGCGCGGCGATGTCCGCAACTGGGCCCATTGCGCCGACGAGGACGAAGCGATCTCGGGGCCGAACCACCAGCCAAACTCGATCGTGACCGCAGACAGACTTCGCTGCGGCGCACGCGTTTGTCGCCGCGATGCCGAGCTCTTTTGCAACACGAGTGCTGTGCGCCAGCATTATTCTAAGTCCGGAGTGGGTCACGTACGGTCATCGAAACAGGGTTGCGCCGGTTTGAAGACGGGTCTTTGCAGACCAGGACCGGTCGGCCTGAGCTGGTCATCTCAATCTCCGCTCATCTGCAAGGAGCTGCCGTATTTTGCTGCATGCGCGAACGCGTCAGAGGTGTGCCACTTGCTGCCGTCAGTCGTTCGCCGCCAAGCGGATTGCAGTTCGTCCGGTCACTGGGAGGTCAGCGGAAAGTCGCGATTGACCCATTTCTGCCGACGAGCAGAG
>DATFQX010000237.1:0-2734 GCA_035263865.1 Xanthobacteraceae bacterium | reverse complement strand
TTCATCGAGGCAAGCTCGTGCGCGCCGATCATGTGGCGGGTCGTCGTGTTGAGCGGCACGTGCAGGGTGACGATGTCGGAGATAGCCAGTAGCTCGCCCATCAGGCGGAAGCGCACACCGAGCGCGTCCTCGGCATCTTCGGTCATGCGCACAATATCGTAATACTGCACCCGCATGCCGAAGGCGCGCGCCAGCCGCGCCACCTTTTTGCCGATGGTGCCGAGACCGATGATGCCGAGAGTCTTGCCGTGGATTTCATACATGCGCGGTGCCGGGCCGTTGCCGCGCCAACGTCCACCCGAAACATTGGCATGCTGAGAGATCACGCGCCGCGATACCATGAGCATCAGCATCATGGCATGCTCTGCTACCGAGATGGCGTTAGCGCCGCCGTTGTTGGAAACCGGCACCTTGGCGCGGCGCGCAGCCTCGAGATCGACATCGTCGTAGCCGGCGCTCAGCAGCTGGTGCAGACGGAGGCTGGGCGCGGCACGATAGAAGGTCTCGCTGGTGCGCACATTGGGGTAGCAGACGAGATATTCGGCGGTTGCGAGCGCGGCTTCGAGCTCGGTGTGCTCGTTACGGACGATGACGAGCTCGAACCCGGACGGTGCGAGCGTGCGGGCAAGCTCGGCGATCTCGGCGAAGGTGGGCGGGACGACAACGATACGGGGAAGGGGCATGGGGAGGTTAATGCGGGATCGGCGATAGGTGTATGTGTCGGCGGTGGCGGAATACTACATTGAAATCGGAAAGCCGTCGTCCGCACCTTTGGTGCGCGATGGGCGACAGGCTGTGCAAGGGGCTCGAAGCGGCCAACAATGTCAACACGGGGACCAGCATCGTTACGCTTCTCGCTGACTATGAACGAGCCTTCCTTTGATCGTCGGGCAGCGCTCGCAGCCGATCGTAGCGGCCCAGCGGTATACTGCGTGCGAGCCTGGGCCGGTCGGCCATGACCAACTGGGTAGGTCAAGTCGAGTGGAATGCGCTCAATAAAGCGGCTCGCCCTCGACGGTGCAGCGGCGCAAGGTGCGGCGCTGCTCGTTCGGCCAGTCGGTGCGCGCGTGCAGGCAGGCGAGATTGTCCCACATGATGAGGTCGCCGACCCTCCAGACGTGCTCGTAGATGATTGCCGGGTCCTCGGCGATCTCGAACAGCCGTTGCAGCAGCGCCTCGCTTTCGTCGCGCGGCATACCTTCGATCCACATCGAGTTCTGGCTGGCGACGTAAAGCGCCTTGCGCCGGGAGCCTGGATTGGTGACGAAGATCGGCTGCCGGCAGTGATGGGTGCTCTCCAGCGGCAGCGTCACATCGATCCGGCGACCGACGCCGTACTGCTGGCCTGCATCACCATGGCGCCGTCGAGCCGCCGCTTGAGGTCCGCCGGCAACCTGTCATAGGCGGCATACATGCTCGAAAATTTCATGTGGCCGCCCGCGGACGGGATCTCGATGCCATAGAGGAACGAGACGCGGTGCGGGCGCCGGTGGTAGCACTTGTCGGTGTGGAACCACATCTCGCCGTGGCCGAGCGTGCCGAGCGGCTTGCCGTTGGCATCGAGCTTGTCGCTGACCAGCATCATGTCGTTCCAAGCCGGCGCGTCGCCGACCCCGGTTGCTCCCGGCTTCGGCGGCACCCGCGTGGCGACCGGGCCGAAATAGGACGCAAACCGCCGCTGGTCGTCCTCGCTGAGGCTTTGGCCGCGGAACAGCAGCACGCTGTGCTCGTGCCAAGCGTCCTTGATCTGGCGCAGCGTTTCCGCATCCAGCGGGCGGCAAAGATCGACGCCGCCGATTTCCGCCCCGATCACGGGATGCAGCCTGGTAACCGAAATCGTCCTGATCCGCTCAGCCACGATTGCCACGTTTCTCTCCCGCCGCCAGCGATTGCTCCGTGCAATATATCAAGCCGGCCGGCGCGCCAAACCCCCTCCGTGCCCTCCTGCGCAAACGCGCACTGGCGCTAGACTAAGACTAGCCACCGTGGTCCCGGCCAAGCGAGCTGCGGACATTCCTGCACGGCAAATCGGTGCCATTAGATGGGGTAATCGGCCTGCCAGCTTGTGGGTAGCTGAAAATTAGGGTGCTGCGCTTCAGGCTGATGGTGAAACGAGGTCCGCATATGCGGCCTCAAGCATCAGAAGGAGAAGCGCAGCATGGACTATTTTGCTGGACTGGATGTTTGGGTCAAGGAAACGAGCGTCTGCATTGCAGATGACGCGCGCATGGCGTATTCCGTGGGCGCAGATTAGATGATCTGATTGCGTAGCGCGGATTCTCCACGCCCAAGCCGTTCCATATTCTCTATAAGGATATCGAGCACATTCTCTTCATATCGCCGCGTTTCGCCCGCCGTGTGCGGCGTGATGAGAACATTGGCGAAATCCCACAAGGGCGAGGAACGCTGGAGCGGCTCCTCCACGGTCACGTCGATGCCGGCTCCGGCAATCATTTTGTCTTGCAGCGCTTTGATCAAAGCGGGCTCGTCCACGCAGCGTCCGCGCGCTGCGCTGATCAAATAGGCGGACGTCTTCATGCGCGAGAACGCATCGGCATCGATCATCTTTTCAGTTTCCTTCGTGAGCGGGCAAGTCAATGCGACGAAGTCTGCTTGCGGCAGGATGGCCCTTAAGTCAGCCAAGCGGTGAACGGAATCGGCTGCTTCGCCACCCTTCGATGGATCGCGCTTGATCCCGATCACGCGCATGCCGAAGGCTTTCGCCAGCTGCGCC
>DATFQX010000236.1:0-8985 GCA_035263865.1 Xanthobacteraceae bacterium | reverse complement strand
GCTTGGCTAGATCCAGTCCGATCGTCGTAACCTCGCTCATGGATGGCTCCCTGTTCCTGGTGATTCGACAGAACACCAGCTTGGCACGTCGATGCCGAAAGGGGGCCATCCACCCCATCACTCGATCACCTCGTCGGCGCGGGCAAGCAGCATCGGCGGAATTTCCAGGCCGAGCGCCCTGGCGGTGGCGAGGTTGATCACCAGCTGAAAGCGCGTCGGCTGCTCGACCGGCAGATCAGCGGGCTTGGCGCCTTTGAGGATCTTGTCGATGTGATTCGCCGCATGGCGGAACTCATCCGGAATGCTCGGCGCGTAGCCGATGAGGCCACCGAGTTTTGGGAATTCGGTAAAGTTGGCGATGGCAGGCAGGCGGCTCGACACCACGAAGTCTGCCATGCGTTTGAGGCCGATGAAGAAGACGGGGTCAGCGATGAAGAGGAGGCCGTCGGCTTTTTCCCGGACGATGACCTCGAAGGTGCCGTCGAGCTCGGTGGCTGCGCGCACTTCCAGCGGTTGAACCTCAAGCGATGAGGCCCGGGCGACCGTATGAACGGCCTGCAGCGCCGGGGTGTGGGACGAATTGGTCGGATTCCAGAGAACGGCCAGCTTGGCGAGCGAGGGGACCGCCTCCTTGAGGAGCTCCACGTGCTTGGCGCTCATCTCGGGGAGCATCCGGGTGGTGCCCGTCATGTTGCCGCCGGGTTGAGCGAGGCTCGCCACGACTCCGCTCGCGACGGGATCGCCCATCGCCACGAAGACAATCGGAATCGTTTGCGTGGCTTGCTTGGCCGCCAGCGTGGCCTGGGGCGCGAGCGTGACGATAACGTCGGCCTGAAGGCGAACAAGCTCGGCCGCCAATTCGGGAAGCTGA
This sequence comes from Xanthobacteraceae bacterium, assembly GCA_035263865.1. Lineage (GTDB taxonomy): Bacteria > Pseudomonadota > Alphaproteobacteria > Rhizobiales > Xanthobacteraceae > VAZQ01. The sequence continues at coordinate 8,114 of DATFQX010000236.1, read as the reverse complement.
TCGAGCTTTCCTTCCGCCCAACGGAACTCGAACGCGATGTTTTGGCCCTCGAGGTAACCGAAATCCGCCAGGCCTTGACGCATGGCCGCGAATGTCGCCGGCGGATTTGGCCATAGTACCCCGATGCGCGCACTTCTTTTAGGCTGCTGAGCACGCGCCCTGACCGGCCATGCGGCCGCACCAGCGAGGAGCGTAAGAAACGCGCGGCGTCCGAGAACTGCTAATCCGTCATGCGCGGGCTTGACCCGCGCATCCATCTTCGTACGAAGAAGGATGGATTGCCGAGTCAAGCCCGGCAATGACGGTGTCTCGCGACGCCTCATTCGATCACCTCGTCGGCGAGCGTGAGCAGTCTGTCCGGCACGGTGAGGCCGAGCGCTTTGACGGTCTTCAGATTGATGACAAGTTCGAATTTCGTCGGCTGCATGACCGGCAGGTCGCCAGGTTTCTCGCCTTTGACAATACGGCCGGTGTAAATCCCGGCCTGACGAAACGCGTCGCGAGCGTCGGTGCCGTAGCTCATCAGCCCGCCATCCGCAACGAATTCGCGCCGAACGTAACTCGTGGGAACCGCATGGCGAGCCGTCAGCGGGACGAGTTGATCGCGCCGATCATCGAAAAATGGATCCGCTGCAACCAGGAGCGCGCCGATGTGCTGCCGGTCGATGGACGCGAAGGCCGTCTCGAAGTCGCTGTCGGCGCCAGCGTCCAGAACCTGGATTTGTCGCCCAAGCGCCTGCGCCGCAGCTTGCAACTCCGCCAATTGGGGCTTGCTGATCGGGTTCTTCAGGAGCTCGAGCCGCTTTGCCACCGTCTGGGCGGCAATCAGCGTGACGCCCGTGATGTTGCCACCCGGCCGATTGAGGCTGTCTACGATGCCGAACGTGACAGGGTCGCCGCCAATCACGAAGACGATCGGAATGGCCGAGGTCGCCGCCTTTGCCGCGCGGATGGTGGGAGTGCCGGCGGTTGCAACGATTGCGGCTACGCGTTGGTTGACCAGATCGGCGGTCAGCGCCGGCAGCCGATCGTAGCGACCGTCCGCGTAGCGGTATTCGATCGCGACATTGCGTCCTTCGGCATAACCCGCTTCGCCCAGCCCTTTGCGGAATGCAGCAAGAAGATGGGTAAACTGCGCGGACGACGCGCCGTTGAGATACCCGATCACCGGCATCTGCTGCGCGCGCGCCGCGAGCGGCCATGCGGCTGTGGCGGCGAGCAGCGTAAGGAACGCGCGGCGCTTGATCTGAGCCGGTGCCATGGGTTGCCCGTGCTGGCGAACGGATACCGGTGGCGCAAGAGTAGGATAATCGGGCCGCCGCGGCCACCGCGGCGTGAGGTGGCGCGCGACGGCAGTTTCGCAGCATGGAGTATGCCGGCGCGGCGGAGCGAAGTCCTTAAGAGAGCTGAATTGTTCTGAGTCCGCCTAATCGCGGTGCGGCCAAGGCTTAGAGCTGGGCGAAATGCGAAAAACTCAGAACAGGTTTCGGTTGAGGCAGCAAATTGGCGCTCCGCGCTCGGTGCGTCCCCTCCCCCGCTTGCGGGGGAGGGCCAGGGAGGGGGCACGCAAAAAGACTCGCGCAGTTCACCCCCTCCCCACCCCTCCCCACCCCTCCCCCGCAAGCGGGGGAGGGAGCGGACCGAGTTCGCCGCACGTCTGGCGTCTCTTTCGTATTCGCGCACGATTAATACCCGCGGGCGCGGTCGACGACGTGCTCGAGCGGAGCCCCCGCCTCGAAGCGCTCGATCTGGCGCACCACGTTGGCGGCGAGCGCGTGCGGGTCGGAGAAGGCGGCGTTGTGCGGCGTGATGGTCACTTTGGGATGGCGCCACAGCGGGCTCGCCGCCGGTAGCGGCTCGCGCGCAAAGACATCCAGCGTTGCGCCGGCGAGCGAGCCTTCCTCGAGGGCGGCAAGAATATCCGCTTCGACTTGCAGCGCGCCGCGCGCGGCGTTGATGAGGTAGGCGCCGCCCGCCGCGCCGTCGCGCTTGAGCTTGCGCAGAAGCTTTAGATCGAGGATGCCGTGCGTCGCCGGCGTCGCCGGCAACAGGCAGACGAGAATTTCGCTGCGATGAAGGAAGGACTCGAGTCCAGCCTCGCCATGGAAGCATTCGATGCCCGCATGCGTTTTCGCCGTGCGGCTCCAACCGGCGACGCGAAAGCCAAGGCTTGCGAGCGCTAAGGCCGCGGCGGCGCCGAGCGCGCCCAGCCCCATGACGCCGACGGCGACCGCGCTTGCCGGCGGCTGCGCGTGCTCATGCCAGAGGCGCTCGCGCTGCTGCACATCGTAAAGCCGCTGGCGGCGGTGATGGGCGAGCACGTGCAGCACCACATACTCGGTCATGCGCATGGTGAGGTCCGGATCGACGATGTGCACGACGGGAACGTCGGGCAGATCGGGGTCGGCAAAAATGTGATCGACGCCGGCGCCGAGCGAGAAGATCGCCTTCAGTTGCGGCAGCTTTGCAAAGAGCCCGCGCGGCGCGTGCCAGGCGCAGGCGTAGGCGATGTCGGCGGCATCGCCGAGGCGATCCGGCCACAGGCGGATGTCGCGCTGCGGCGCCAGCGCGCGCAAGCGCACCTGCCACGGCTGCGGATCGGTGCCGGTGACGGCGAGAAGGATCGCGGGCATTAGGGAAGGTTCAGCTGACATACAGCTACGGTTCGTCCGATCACGAAGGGTAGCGCCACATCGTTCCCTCCCCCGCAAGCGGGGGAGGGACAGGGAGGGGGCACGCAGTAAAAGGAGTCTTTGCGAACACCCCCTCCCCACCCCTCCCCCGCAAACGGGGGAGGGAGCAGACCGAATTTGCCGCTCTTGCATTGAACTGCATTTGAAACGCGGGCTACCGCGAGGCTGCGCCGGTGCGGGCGATCTCGGCAAGGCGCGCGCGATTGAGGGCGAGCCACTGCAGCGCGGCAACGAGCGGGCCGTTGCGCAGCGTGCCGGCGGAGAGCGCGCCAAGCGCGGCGTCGATCGACACGCGCAGGAGCGCGCTCGCTTCGCGGGCATCAGGGGCAAGCGCCGCGCGCGAGGCATCGACGAGGCCGAGAAAGAGCGTCACCTCCTCGTCGGTCATCCCGGGCGAGGTGAGGTAGGTGAACAGCTCGACCAGCAATTGCGGCGCAACGCCGATCTCCTCGTGGCATTCGCGCTGCGCGGTATCGCGCGGCGCCTCGTTCGGCTCGACGTGTCCGGCGACGATCTCGACGAGATCGCCTTTCCCGTTCGCGAGTTGGGCCGCCACGCGAAACTGCCGGATCAGGACGACCTCCCCGCGCTTAAGATCGATCGGCAAGACGGCGACCGCCGGTCCGGCACGCAACAGGTCGCGCACCTCGACCTCGTCACCCGCGCGGCGCGCGCGCACGCGCTCGTAGGGACGAAATGCGTGCGCGAGAACCTCGCGCGCCTCGATCGCCACGTCGGCGGGTTGATCAGCGAGCGCTTTTGGGTTGGACGGATTGCTCACGCCGCGCATTCGGTCTGCTCCCCTCCCCCTTGTGGGGAGGGGTTGGGGGTGGGGGTCCATTGGCGGATCAGCGCACGACCCCCACCCCGGCGCTTCGCGCCGACCCTCCCCACAAGGGGGAGGGTAAGCACCGAGTTTGTCGCTCGCGCTGTTATCACTGCGCGACGACGCCTTCGGGCGCGGCCTCGAGGTTGAAAGCGGCGGCGAGCAAGGCGCGCGTGTAGGGACTCTTGGGCCGGGCAAAAACCTCGTCGGCAGCGCCCTCCTCCACCACCTTGCCGTGGCGCATCACGAGCAGGCGGCAGGCGAGCGCCGCCACCACGCGCAGGTCGTGGGAGATGAACAGATAGGTGAGGTTGTGCCGCTTTTGCAGCGCGCGCAGAAGATCGACGATCTGCGCCTGGATGAGCATGTCGAGCGCGCTCGTCGGCTCGTCGAGCACGACAAAAGTCGGCTCGAGCACGATGGCACGGGCAACCGCGATGCGCTGGCGCTGGCCGCCGGAGAATTCGTGCGGGTAACGAAAGCGCGTGTCGGGGTCGAGGCCGACGTCGCGCAGCGCGCCGATCACGCGCTGCTCGCGCTCGCTCCTCGTCAGCTTGGGGTGATGCACCCACAAGCCTTCCTCGATGATGTCGGAGACCGACATGCGCGGAGAGAGCGAGCCGTAGGGGTCCTGAAACACGATCTGCATGTGGCGGCGGAACGGCCGCATCTTGCGGAACGTCAGGCCGGCAATCGTACTGCCGAGAAATACGACCGGCCCGTCCGAGGAGATGAGACGCAGAATTGCGAGCCCGAGCGTCGTCTTGCCGGAGCCGGATTCGCCCACGACGCCGAGCGTCTCGCCCTGATGCACCGCGATGCTCACGCCATCGACCGCCTTGATGTAGCCGACCGCGCGCCGCATGACACCGCGTTTGATCGGGAACCAGACTTTGAGATCCTTGGTCTCGATCACGACCGGCGCGGTCGGGCATGCGGGCGCGGGGTCGGGCTTCGGCTCGGCGGCGAGCAGCGCGCGGGTATAAGGGTGGCGCGGGGCGGTAAAGACGCGCTCGACCGGCCCGTGCTCGACGATCTTTCCCTCCTTCATCACGCACACGGTGTCGGCAAGCTTGCGCACGATGCCGAGATCGTGGGTGATGAACAACATCGCCATGCCGAGCCGCGTCTGCAGCTCCTTGAGCAGGTTGAGGATTTGCGCTTGCACCGTGACGTCGAGCGCGGTGGTCGGCTCATCGGCGATGAGGAGATCCGGCTCGTTGGCGAGCGCCATGGCGATCATCACGCGCTGGCGCTGCCCGCCGGAGAGCTGATGCGGATAGCTCTTGAGGCGCACTTCGGGATCAGGGATGCCGACCTGCCTCAACAGCTCGATGGTGCGCGCGCGCGCTGGAAGCCCGGTCAGACCCCGATGCAGCAGAAGAATCTCGCCGATCTGCTTCTCGATGGTGTGCAGCGGATTGAGCGAGGTCATCGGCTCCTGGAAGATGATGGTGATGTCGTCGCCGCGCACGCGGCGAATCTCGGCCTCCGGCAGCGTCAAAAGCTCCTGGTTCTTGAAGCGGATCGAGCCTGAGGGATGGCGCGCGGAGGGGTAAGGGAGCAGCTTGAGCACCGAGAGCGCGGTCACCGACTTCCCGGAGCCGGATTCGCCGACCAGCGCCACGGTCTCCCCCTTCTTGATGTCGAAGGAGACGCGATCGACCGCGAGCGTCTCGCGCGTCCCCTGCCGGAAGGCGGTGGACAGCTCCTTGACCTCGAGCAGCCTGTCGTAGGGCGCTTCCATCCCAGTTACCCGAAGGTCTTGCGCGGATCGAAGGCGTCGCGCACCGCCTCGCCGATGAAGATGAGCAGCGAGAGCATGGTGGCGACGGTCAAGAATCCGGAAATGCCGAGCCACGGCGCCTGAATGTTGGCCTTGCCTTGCGAGAGCATCTCGCCGAGCGACGGCGAGCCCGGCGGCAGGCCGAAGCCCAGGAAATCGAGCGCGGTGAGCGTCATCACCGAGGAGGACAGGATGAACGGCAAGAACGTCATGGTTGCGACCATGGCGTTGGGCAAGAGGTGGCGGAACATGATGGTGCGGTTCGACACACCCAGCGCGCGCGCCGCCTGGATGTATTCGAAGTTACGCCCGCGCAGAAACTCGGCGCGCACTAGGCCGACGAGCGACACCCAGGAGAACAACAACAAGATGCCGAGCAGCACGAAGAAGCCGGGCACCAGCACCGAGGAGATGATGAGCAAAAGATAGAGCGAGGGGATGGACGTCCAGATCTCGATGAAGCGCTGGAACAAGAGATCGGTCCAGCCGCCGAAATAGCCCTGCACCGCACCGGCGGCAACGCCGATGATGGAGGAGACGATGGTGAGCGCGAGCCCAAACAATACGGAGAGGCGGAAGCCGTAGATGAGGCGGGCCGCCACGTCGCGGCCCTGATCGTCGGTGCCGAGCCAGTTGTATTCGAGGTCGCGGCAGCCGCTGAGGCCCTTTTGCTGCACCACGGCCTTGCATTCGGCTTCGGTCAACAGCCAGGTCGGCTTCGAGGGCGCGGGCGTCGGCAGGTCGAGATTGTGGGTGTTGTAGGAGTAACGAATCGGCGGCCAGAGCATGTAGCCGCCATTCTCGGCGATGAGCTTTTGCAGGTAGGGATCGCGGTAATCGGCCGCGGTCTCGAACTCCCCGCCGAAGGCGGTCTCCGGATAAGTCACGAAGACCGGGAAAAACGACTTTCCGTCGTAGCGCACGTAGAACGGCTTGTCGTTGGCGATGAATTCGGCAAACAGCGACACGACGAACAGCGCCATGAAAAGCCAGAACGCCCAGTAACCGCGCCGGTTCGCCTTGAAACTCAGCCAGCGCCGGCGGTTGAGCGGCGAGAGCGCCAAGCGATGCCGCTCCGGCGGCACGCCGAGCCCCATCGGCGTCTGCGCCGTCGTCTCGGGGACCGTGATGGTGGTGCGCTCGTCCACCTCACACCTCCCGCGTCTCGAAGTCGATGCGCGGATCAACCCAGGTATAGGTGAGGTCGGAGAGGAGGTTCACCACCAAGCCGACCAGCGACATGATGTAGAGGGTCGCGAACACCACCGCGTAATCGCGATTGAGCACGCTCTCGAAACCGAGCAGCCCGATACCGTCGAGCGAGAAAATGGTCTCGATCAACAGCGAGCCGGCAAAGAAGGCGTGCACGAAGGCGCCGGGGAAGCCGGCGATCACGATCAGCATGGCGTTGCGAAAAACGTGCCCATAGAGCACCTGCCGCTCGGCGCAGCCCTTGGCGCGCGCAGTGAGCACGTATTGCTTGCGGATCTCGTCGAGAAACGAGTTTTTCGTCAAAAGGGTCATGGTGGCGAAGGCAGCGAGCCCCATGGAGATGATTGGCAGCACGAGGTGCCAGAAATAGTCGAGGATTTTTCCCGGGATCGACAATTGCGACCAGTAATCGGAGGTGAGCCCGCGCAGCGGGAAAATGTTGAAGAACGAGCCACCGGCGAACAGGATGATGAGCAGGATGGCGAACAGGAATCCGGGGATGGCGTACCCGATGATGATGGCGCCCGAGGTCCATACGTCGAAATGCGAGCCGTCCTTGACCGCCTTGCGGATGCCGAGCGGGATCGAGATCAGATAGGTCAGGAGCGTGAGCCAGATGCCGAGCGAAATCGAGACCGGCAGCTTCTCCTTGATGAGCTGGAGAACGGTGGTGTCGCGAAAATAGCTCTTGCCGAAATCGAAGCGCGAGTAATTCCACACCATGATGAAGAAACGCTGGTAGGCCGGCTTGTCGAAGCCGAATTGCTTCTCGAGGCTCTTGATGAATTCGGGGTCGAGGCCCTGCGCGCCGCGATATTTGGAGGTCACGGCGTCGACCGCGCCGGCGCCGCCGGGCTGGCCGCGCGCGCCGAGATCGCCGCCGGGGGAGCCCGAGATGCGCGAGGTGGCGCCGGTGTCGGCGCCGGAAAGCTGGGCGATCACGCGCTCAACCGGGCCGCCGGGCGCGAATTGCACCACCACGAACGCCACCAACATGATGCCGAACAAGGTCGGTACCATGAATAAGAGGCGGCGGATGAGGTAGGCGGTCATGTCACGCCGGCCTCTGCGCTGGAAAAGTTCGTTCTCGCTGCACCCCTAACCGCGCCGCAAACCGGCGCGTTCCCTCCCCCGTGAAGCGGGAAGAGGTTGGCCCGAGCCGCTTGCATTTGGTCCGGATCATACGAATGCGCTCTAGCGCAATCTCACATCGTCTTGTGCGGCCAGCGATTTTCGCCGCGCGGCCTCGATAGCTCCAGACTATGGTATATGAACCGGCACCCTTGCGCGATTCCGGAATACTACCGTCGTTATCAGCCATTGATGGCCGGCACGCGCTTAAGTGTTGCGCAGCCAGCGCCAATTCAGCGCGCTGCGGCGCATTCAGACACGCTTTCGTGACGCAGCAACGACGTGGGCCGCCGGCCGATTAGGCCAATTTACGCGCGTCCTTCCGCTGTCGAGACTATCCGCGCTCGAGCTTTGCCGCCTTGTCGCGATCATACCACCAGGTCTCGGGCGCGCCGCGCGCGTAGCGCGGTTTCGTCGCGGGGCGGGTGAACACGTCCCAATAGGCGAGCCAGTGGGCGGGCTTGTA
>DATFQX010000235.1:0-3551 GCA_035263865.1 Xanthobacteraceae bacterium | reverse complement strand
CCCCACCGGAGAGCGCCGCCTTGTCACGGCGCACGCTCGTCGCGGACATCACGAAAACCTCGCTCACGAGCCGGAGTGGTCCTCCCTGTCTGCGAGGCCCATCGGCCCGCTATCTGATCAACTTTTACAGCATTCTGGAGTTGACAGTGCGCGCTTTGGTGCGCCAACCTCCAACTTCGGGTCGGTACACCCGCCGCCTGCGCCCTACGGGGAGGGTGAACGTATCAATCTCTTCCGCGCCCTCGCCATTGGCGAACGGGTCGGCAACGCAGGCTCCGATCTTTTCCGTTCGCCGATGAAGAGGTTGTTCCCATGCGCTGCATCCGGTTCGACACAGTTGAATTTCCGCCTTGCAGCCTTTGATTGCGCAATGTGAATGAGGTGGCTGTGTCGCTACACGACAACACGGACGCCGTGAGGCCGTTCGATGTCAACGAGCGCCAGCGCGCCGAGGATACGCATCGCTGGCCCGCCGAGCAGCAAGCTTTGCTGCTTCAGGTAACCTCGGACCTGATCCGCGCCTCGGAACCGGGCGAACTCGCCCGCGTGACGTTTGAGCACATTAGCTCCGCCTTCGGCGCCGATATCTGTTTCAACTATCGTCTCGATCCCGCTGGGCAGCACCTAAAGCTGGTGTTCGGGCGCGGTATACCGCCGGAATACCTGGAGGCGGTCCAGTCTCTCGAAGTCGGTCAGGCGTTTTGTGGGACTGCTGCGGGAGGTTGCGAGGCGATGGTGGCCAACAAGCAGCGTATCGCATGCGATCCGAAAGGCGCCTTCGTGCACCTCCTCGGTGCTACGGCCTATGCCTGCCACCCGCTCAAGGCATCCAAGGATCGCGTGCTTGGTACGTTCTCAATCGCTTCGACGACACGGGAGGGATTCACCGATGGTGAAATCACCTGGCTCGGCACGGTAACCAATTTCCTCGCCCAAGCCTGGGAGCGGCTGGAGGCAGAGCAGAACTTACGTGTGAGCGAGAAACGCTTGCGCCTGTCGCAAGCGGCGGCCGGCTTAGGTCACTGGGACTTTGAGCACAAGCAAACGGAGGCGCGTCTTGCTGAGCGCGAGGCCCAGCTGGCGCTGATCGTCGAGCACGCGCCGGCCGTCATCGCCATGTTCGACGATAAAATGCGTTATCTGGCAACCTCGCGCCGCTACGTTTCTGATTTCCAGCTGCCGCCTGACATCGAACTCATCGGCCGTTCGCATTACGAAATATTCCCCGATATTCCGCCGCGCTGGCGGGAGGTTCATGCACGCGTGCTGGCGGGCGAGGAATTGGCTCACGAGGAGGACCCTTTCCCGCGCCACGATGGCCGCATCGACTGGTGCCGGTGGTTGATGAAGCCTTGGCGCACCGCAGACGGCCGGATTGGTGGCGCGCTGCTGTTCAGCGAAGTGATAACCGAACAAGTCGAGGCTAGGCACGCGCACGCCGAGAGCGAGGCGCGGTTCCGGGCCACGTTCGAGAATGCGGCGGTCGGTATCGCACACCTAGGCCCCGACCTCAGGTGGATCAGGGCGAACGAGGCGCTGTGCCGCATTCTCGGCTACCCGGTCGATGAACTCGTCACCAAGTCGTTGCAGGACATCACCCACCCTGACGATCTCGCGGCCAATCTTGCACTGGTCGAGCGCATGCGCGCCGGGATGATCGACAGCTATGATATGGACAAGCGGTATTTGCGCAAAGACGGCTCGATCATCTGGGGCAGGCTGACTGTCGGCCGCGTGCGTAAGAGCGACGGGTCAAACGAGTTCGTCAGTGTGGTTGAGGACATCACAAGGCGAAAACATGCCGAGGAGGAGCTACGCAAGAGTGAGGAACGGTTCAGGTCCTCACTCATCCATTCGCCATTGCCAATTCTCTTGTTCGATGATGGGGAGGAAATACTTGCCATCAGCCAGAGCTGGCTTGAAGGAAGCGGTTATTCGAGAGAGGAACTGCGCCGAATCGAGGACTGGGCGACTCGAGCCTATGGGTCACGCTCGGGCAATGTGCTTGAGCAAATCCGCAAGGTCATTTGGACGGAGCCTGAGGCGCATGCGTCCGAAGGGATGATCCGCACAAAAGACGGCCGCGAGCGCTTTTGGAGCATTGTTATCTCTGCCCTGGGAACCGAGTCGGACGGGCGGCGCCTGTTTGTTTGCATGGCCAAGGATGTGACCGAGCAGAAAGCTCACGAGGAGCATATCCAGCTTCTGATGCGTGAGGTCAGTCATCGTGCCAAGAACATCCTTAGCGTCGTTCACGCGATCGCTCGTCAGACCGCCACCAAAAGGCCCGAAGATTTCATCGAGCGCTTCTCCGATCGCATCCAGGCGCTTTCCGCCAATCAGGACCTGCTTGTCCGCAACGAATGGAACGGGGTCGACATCGAGGACCTTGTTCGCGCCCAGCTCGCGCACTTCGCCGACCTCATCGGTTCTCGCATCGTCGTCAACGGCCCCAGGCTCCACCTGAAAGCGGCTTCCGCACAGGCCATCGGGCTCACGCTTCACGAGCTCGCCACCAACGCCGGCAAATACGGGGCGCTCTCGACGGACAAGGGTCGTGTGGATTTCTGCTGGGGGATCGATGGCGGTACCCTCACGATGAGCTGGACCGAACACGACGGGCCACCAGTGTGTGCGCCGAAGCAACATGGGTTCGGCACCATCGTTATGGAAGCAATGACGGAGTACAGCGTAGACGGTGCGGTCGATGTTGAATATGCGCCCTCAGGCCTGATTTGGCGTTTGACCTGCCCGGCGGGGAGCGCGCTGGAGCCCTGGGAAGCAGGCTCTTAGGCAACTTGTCGATCGCAAAGGCGTTGACGTGCTTGCCCGAACCGAGGAGCTGCGGCGATGCCCACTTATAAGTCTTTTCGCTACAAGGCCAAAACCACCTGGACTTCCGGACGGCGAGGTCTGCTTTCGGCAGTGGGAAAAGCAAACATCGCCGTTGGAAGCCCGCCTGAGTTCAAAGGCGAACCGGACGTCTGGACGCCCGAAGAGCTGCTCGTCGGCTCGCTCAATACATGCATCATGCTGACGTTCCTCTCCCTCGCCCAAGCGCGAGGCCTGACCCCGGCCGCGTACGAAAGCGAAGCCGAAGGCCTATTGGAGAACGTCGAGGGCAAATTTCGCATCACGGAGATGACGGTTCGACCACATGTAACCGTCAAGGGCGAAGGCGAGCTCGAGCGTGCCCGCGAAATCATGGAAAGAGCCGAAGGCGAGTGCTTCATTTCGAATTCCGTCAAATCAAAGGTCAAGATCATCGTTGAGTTTAGTCGTGCTCCTTCGCCGGAATGAGAGCGAGTACTGCCCCGGACGCGAGAACCAAAACAGCCAACATCCCAATGACCACACGCATTTCCCCTCCGCGGATTTTGGGCGAGACTGACGTTCCACGAAGTGGCTGCGACGATGGTGGCCACCACTCGTTGACCCTGACCCATATTTGTTGCGCTGCATGAGTCAGCTTGTGGCCGATTTTGTTGCAAAAGTCCCCGAGGAGCGGCCCGGCCAGGGAAATTCGGCAATAATAGAATCCGAATGGCCGG
>DATFQX010000234.1:0-2108 GCA_035263865.1 Xanthobacteraceae bacterium | reverse complement strand
AAGGGTGCTGCAAACGCCGACCGCGACCGCCTCCTCGCCGATATAGCAATGCACGACGCCGTAGATCTTCCCGGCGAGGTAGTCCGCCGAGGCGCGCTCCTCAAAGCGCCGGATCATCAGCATCTGGTGCAGCATCTCGCGCTGCTTGTCAGGTGGCAGATTGGGCGAGAGGCTCATCATGGCTGTCCCTCCCTGTCAGAAGCCCGCGCGGCCGAATTACTCGAGAAGGTGGGCCTTCGGCCCGGCCATCAGTTCCTCGCGTCGGGTCGGTATTCTCGCGAACGTGTCTAATCCAATGCTCACTGCTACCCTGCCGCAGCTACGGTCGGTGGCGGAAGCGCTGCGGGTCACGATCGATGTATTTGAAGTCCGAAGTAGTGGGGATGGCTGCTCTGTCCATCTATCCGCGTCCGCAGTACTCCCGATAGAGACCGTAAATTCAAGGGCCTTGGCCTCCGTCGCAAGGTGCTGCCGTTCACCCCATCGTATCGATGACTGGGCTCGGCTAGCAAATATCGGCGGGCTTGACGCCGTGAAGTATCTTGATGACGACCGGGCTCGCTGACCCAGTCGTCGACGGCGAGCGGCTGGACAATATCGGCCACGCAGGGAGGATTTGACATGAAGATCACCAGCTACGAGTCCGCCGCCCTCAACATCCCGGAGGATGACCCACTCGCGAATATGCCGGAGGAAGTCGGCCGCACTCGCCCGGTCGTGATCCTACGGCTGCGCACCGACGCCGGGATCGAGGGCATTGGCGTGACCCTGTGGGGCGGCCGCCTGAGCGGCAGCCTGCGCGCCGCGGTCGATGAGCTCGCGGCGCAGACGATCGGCGAGGATCCGCGCCGCATCGAAAACATCATCGCCGGGCTGCGTGGCGCCGCCGGATCGTCCGGTGGGCCGGGTGGCATCTTCACGCTGGCGCTCGCGGCGATCGATACTGCGCTGTGGGATATCATGGGCCAGGCCGCGGAGCAGCCGCTGTGGAAGCTGTTGGGTGGCCATCGCGACCGCGTCACCACCTATGCGTCGGGCTCGCTGCGCCGCGGGCTGACACACGACCAAGCGCAGCACGCTGCGCGCGTCCTGGTGGAGAAGGGTTTTGTCGAGATGAAGACGCAGATGGCGCTGCCGGGCGATCCGCCGCCAGCGGAGGAAATCCGTCGGGTGCGCCTGGTGCGCGACGCGATCGGCCCGGACATCAAGCTGATGTGCGACATCAACCAGCGCTGGCGGCCCGAGCAGGCGATCGACATCGGCAGCCGAGTCGAGGACGTCGGCCTGTTCTGGCTGGAGGACGTGACCGACGCGGATGACTACCCGGGCCTAGCCCGCGTCACGGCGGCACTCAAAACGCCGATCGCTGGCGGCGAATACGTCTGGGGCATCGTCCCGTTTCGCCACATGATGGAGGCGCGCTCGGTCGACATCGTGATGATCGACCTCGCTCGCGTCGGCGGCATCACCCAGTGGATGAAGGTCGCCGCCATGGCCGAGGCGTTCAACCTGCCGGTCGTCAGCCATGTGATGCCCGAGATCCACGCGCATCTCGTCGCAGCCTGCCCGAACGGGCTCACCGTGGAGTACATGCCCTGGATGCTGCGCTTGTTCGAAGAGACGCCGCGGCTCGAGAAGGGGGCGTTGGTTCTGCCCGACAGGCCGGGTCTTGGCCTGCGGTTCGACAACAAGGCGGTAGCAGCGTTCCGGGCGTGAGGGGAGCGTGTCGAGCACGGTTTGGAGATCGAAGGTGGGCCACGAATCGCTACGACGGACGAAGGCACTCCACATCTTGAATGGCACCGGCGAGAGTCGACGGCAAGGTATCTACATATCGCTAAAAGGTCTGATCCGATCGCAATTGCTCGCGCTTTCGATATCTGACGCGGTGAGCGGCGACACATTGACTATTTTTCGTCCGCAGTGCCCTCAAAAGCAGCCATAACGGGGACGAAGCGACACTCACACTTCGTGCCAATATGTATGGCCCGGCCGTGCGGTACAAGATGGACTTCCGAGATCAACGAACGTGAGAGCTGCATCAATGTATCAGGCCTCTGAAGTGGAGCAATTTGCTCCGGGCCATCATGGGTATCCGCGCGCATCCG
>DATFQX010000233.1:0-12590 GCA_035263865.1 Xanthobacteraceae bacterium | reverse complement strand
TCCTTACTGCCGGCGAAGAGCCGACCAGAGATTGCGCGAGCGAGTATCGTCTTGCCGTGTTCCGTCAGGCGCGCTGCTTGCCCCAGTGTTGCCATGTGATCCTCAGTTGTTCTCGGAGTGTTTCAAGAGGGTCACGCGATGCACCACGAGACCCGTCCCACGACCGTGCACACGAGACGGTTAACGATTCGTGAAAGTGTCGCCGCCATCGCCGGGCGCTAGCCATGCACTCGAATGCAGCATTCGAGAAGCGGCCGCGCGCGACGCTCGGCTTCTCACTACTCGATCAGTCGCGGAGCGGTGATGTGTGCGGTTCCATCAGTGGCAGATTGTCAGGCGTCGCCGGTCGGCACGATCGACGCCGTCTCGATCATTAGGACGACAGCCTTCTCTGGGGCGCGGGTTCGGTGGATCACACCTTTTGGGACCACAAAGCCTTGCTGTGGTGAAAGCGCGACAGAGCGGCCCTCCAGATCGATGATGAACGTGCCGCTGAGCACGAAAAAGAATTCGTCATCATTGTCGTGCTTGTGCCAATGGTACTCGCCCTGCATGACGCCGAGACGCACGACTGAATCGTTTACCTTGCAAAGCGTCTGATTGTACCATTGGTCGGTGCACGTCTCCACAAGCGATGGAACGTCGATAACATCGAGCGCATCGAATTTGATGTCGAGATGTACGGCATAAGGGAAGGCGGCAGCATCCGTTGCGGACATAGGTTTCTCCTGTTGGAGCACAACAAAGAAGCGGAAAAGTGTTACCGGCTGCTCCCTCCTACAGCATGGAAAGCGTCAGGTCGCGCGCTAGATTCGAAGGCCCACTTCCTGCGGCACCGCCGAGCTAGGAGATTTGCAACCTCGGCCGCCAACCCCGGAAAGTGCCGCTCGGCAATCGCTTACGTGACTACATCGCGTCTTAGTGACTACGCACAACTCCTCTATTGACTACGCATTGCGGGCATACTAAGTCATGCCTATCCTTGCTCATTTGGGGCGTGTTCTCGAGCCACCACCTGGATGCGGAGCAAGGAGTGGCGTCCCGCGGCGCGCGACTGGTAACCGTTCGCCGCAGGGGCTCGGCATCCCGCCCTCCAGCCGCTACGGCCGGAGTGCGAGGAGCGCGCTGAAGCCGATCCGGACGCAAGTCCGGTGCGGCAACCGCAGCGGCCCGGCCCAAAATCGCCACGGTGAGAGCGCCGGGAGGCGGGCGTCCCACGCCGAGGGACGCAAGGCGCCTCCGAAGCGCCTGGCGTGTCCGAAACACGCCGAACGGGTGCCTCGCAAGCACCCGTACGTCTCTCGGCGCTCCGCCACCCCTAAAGATTCGGGGGTAGCGAAGCCAAAGTTTCAAAGCCCGGGCGCAGAAAACGCGCCGCGGGAACGAAGGAGGCTGTTTGAAAATGATAAGATGCAATTGCGACGCGGTCTGTCGTCCTCATCCTGAGGAGCGCATGCCGAAGACGCTCCACAAACGCGAGCGCGCGTACGCGCGTCTCGAAGGATGAGGACGAGCCGCGAGCGTGGCCCCTCATGCTTCGAGACGCATCGCAGCGCGCTGCGGCTGCGGAACGAGCTGCGCCCGCGTCGCGCTGCGATGCTCCTCAGCATGAGGGCGAGCGGGCGCGGCAGGTCGACTTGAACGCGGTCTATTGCTCAATTTTCCCTCACGGCGAAGTGGTCAGCGGGCCCATGCGGCAGCGCCCCTCGTAGTGTAGTCTGGCCTTTGGATTTGAAGCTCCCATGCCGCCTCGCCGTATTCTGAGCACTTCAAATCCGCCGCGCTGGCCGAGACTCGCATGAGCGAATCCTCCTTCCGCCGCGATTGGATCACCAAGCCGATCTTCGGCTTCGCGCGCCGCGCGCTGCCGAGCCTCTCCGCCACCGAGCGCGAGGCGATCGAGGCGGGCGACGTGTGGTGGGACGGCGAACTTTTCAGCGGCAAGCCCGATTGGGCAAAACTTCTCGCCTTTGCGCCGGCGAAACTCGGCGACGAAGAGCAGGCGTTTCTCGACGGGCCCGTCGAGGCGCTCTGCCACATGCTCGACGATTGGCGCATCACCTGGGAGCTGCGCGATCTGCCGCCGGATGTCTGGGACTTCCTCAAGCGGCACAAATTTTTCGCGATGATCATCCCGAAAGCCTATGGCGGGCTCGGCTTTTCCGCCTATGCGCACTCGGAAGTGATCCGCAAGCTCTCGACCCGCTCGCTCGTAGGGTCCGTCACCGCCATGGTGCCGAACTCGCTCGGGCCCGGCGAGCTGTTGCTGCACTTCGGCACGAAAGAGCAGCAGGATTACTGGCTGCCGCGGCTCGCCGAAGCCAAAGAGATTCCCTGCTTCGGGCTCACGAGCCCGGAAGCGGGCTCGGATGCCGCCGCCATGGTCGACTCCGGCGTCGTCACCCGCGGCGTCTGGCAGGGCCGCGAGGTTCTTGGCATCAAGCTCAACTGGCACAAGCGCTACATCACGCTCGCGCCGGTCGCGACCGTGATCGGGCTTGCCTTCAAGCTTTACGATCCCGATCGCCTGATCGGCGAGCGCGAGGAGATCGGCATCACGCTCGCGCTGGTGCCGACGAATCTTTCTGGCGTCGAGATCGGGCGGCGGCACTTGCCGGCGCTGCACATGTTCCAGAACGGCCCCACCTCCGGGCGGGACGTCTTCATCCCGCTCGACAACGTGATCGGCGGCGCAGCCCAAGTCGGCAAGGGCTGGAAGATGCTGATGAGCGCGCTCGCGGCGGGGCGCGGCATTTCGCTTCCCTCGACCTCGGCGGCGGGTGCCGCCTTCGCGGCGCACGTCACCGGCGCCTATGCGCGCATCCGCGAGCAGTTTCACGTGCCCATCGGCCGCTTCCAGGCGATCCAGGAACGCCTCGGCCGCATGGCGGCGACCGCGTACCTCCTCGACGCGGCGCGGCGCTTCACCTGCGCCGGCATCGACGCCGGCCACAAGCCCGCGGTGGTGACCGCCATCATGAAGGCGCAGGCGACCGAGCGGCTGCGCGTCGTCGCCAACGACGCCATGGACGTGCACGGCGGCAAGGGTGTGCAGGAAGGCCCGCTCAACTATCTCGGCGGTCTCTATCGCTCGGTGCCGATCGGCATCACGGTCGAAGGCGCTAACATCGTCACGCGCAGCCTCATCCAGTTCGGGCAAGGCGCGATCCGCAGCCATCCCTACCTGCTCAAGGAAATGGCGGCGCTCGAAGATCCCGACCGCGCGCGCGGACTCGAAGAATTCGACCGCGCGTTCTGGGCGCATGCGGGCCACAGCTTCGCCAATTCGCTGCGCGCGTGGGGTCACGCCTGGACCGGCGGGCTCTTTGCGCGCACGCCGGCGGCGGGAAAGACGCGCCGCTACTACCGGCGGCTTACCCGCTACGCCGCAGCCTTCGCGCTCGCCGTCGACATGGCGCTGC
Source organism: Xanthobacteraceae bacterium (assembly GCA_035263865.1). Taxonomy (GTDB): domain Bacteria; phylum Pseudomonadota; class Alphaproteobacteria; order Rhizobiales; family Xanthobacteraceae; genus VAZQ01. The sequence continues at coordinate 9,168 of DATFQX010000233.1, read as the reverse complement.
TCACGCTCGGCGGCGCGCTCAAGCGCCAGGAAATGCTCTCGGCGCGCTTCGGCGACATTCTTTCGGAACTTTATCTTCTCTCCGCCGTGCTCAAGCGCTGGGACGAGGAGGGCCGCCAGCGCGCCGACTTGCCCCTCGTCGCCTGGTGCATGGAGGACGGCTTTGCCACCATCGAGGCGCGGCTCGACGCGATTTTTGCCAATTTCCCCAACCGGCCGGTCGCGTGGTATTTGCGCTTCCTGCTGCTGCCGTTCGGGCTTACCCGGCGCGGCCCGTCCGATCGCCTCACGCAGACTTGTGCGAAAATTCTGCTCGCACCCTCGGCGACGCGCGACCGCGTCACGGTCGGCATCTTTCACGGCTGCGGCGAGGAGGGTGTGGCGCGGCTCGAGCGCGCCTTTGCGGCCACCGTCGAGACGCAGCCGCTGCGCGACCGCCTGCGCAACGCGGGAGTGCGCGACGTCGACGCGGCGCGCGCGCAGCGCCTGATCACTGACACGGAGGCGAGCCAATTGCGCGCCGCCACGGACGCGGTCGCCGCTGCCATCGCCGTCGACGATTTTTCGCCGGAGGAACTCGCGCCGCGCCAAGCCGCCGACGCCGCGCCGTTGCAATGGACCGAGCGCGCGCGGCAGACTCACTCCGTCGCCGGGGGAGGCGGATGATGCAGACGCAAACGCTGCCGCTGTTCCTGTGGAGTGGGATGAACGCGCGGCGAACTCGGTCTCTACCCTCCCCCTTGTGGGGAGGGTCGGCGCGAAGCGCCGGGGTGGGGGTCGTAGTTATGGCGCGAGCTGCGTCCGCAAACTCCGACCCCCACCCCCAGCCCCTCCCCACAAGGGGGAGGGGAGCAGACCGAGCGCGAGGTAGGAATCTCAGAACAAGCGTGCGGGAGTCAGGTAAAGGAGAACAATCATCGCAAACTCTGCCTCCACCAACGGCCGCGGAATAACCGGCCGGCCGGTCTACATCGTCGACGGCAGCCGCACGCCGTTTATCCGCGCGCGCGGGCGGCCAGGCCCGTTCACGCCGGTCGATCTCGCAGTCGCTTGCGGCAAGCCGCTTCTCTTGCGCCAGCCATTCGCGCCCGATGCCTTCGATGAAGTGATCCTCGGCTGCGTCGTCGTGCTCGCCGACGAAGCCAATCCCGCGCGCATCGCGGCGCTGCGGCTCGGCATGGGCGAGGCGATGACCGCCTACACGGTGCAGATCAATTGCGGCTCCGGCATGCTCTCGATCGACACCGCCTACCACCACATCCGGGAGGGCAAATCCGATCTTGTTCTCGCCGGCGGCACCGACGCGCTGAGCTGGTCGCCGCTCATCTTCCGCAAGCGCGCGGTCGACTGGTACGCGCGGCTCCTCGGCGCGCGCGATGTTTGGTCGCGGCTTGCGGCGCTCGCGGGATTTCGTCCCTCCTTCCTCAAGCCGGTCATCGGGCTCGAGCGCGGGCTCACCGATCCCATCGTCGAGCTCAATATGGGGCAGACGGCGGAAGTGCTCGCCCACGTCTTCCACGTCTCGCGGCGCGATGCGGATCAATACGCCGCCGAGAGCCAGCAGCGGCTCGCCCGGGCGCAGAAGGAAGGCTGGTTCAACGGCGAGATCGCGCCCGCCTTCGGCCGCGACGGCAAGGTTTTTGACCACGACGACGGCGTGCGCCCCGACAGCACGGTCGACACCCTCGCCAAGCTCAAGCCCGCCTTCGAACGCCCGTGGGGCAAGGTGACCGCCGGCAATTCTTCGCAGATCACCGACGGCGCCTCGTGGGTGATCCTCGCGTCGGACGACGCGATGAAGACGCATGGACTGACTCCGCGTGCAAGAATCGTCGACAGCGAGTGGTCGGCGCTCGATCCGTCCATCATGGGGCTCGGCCCGGTCTTGTGTTCGACCGCGATCCTGCGCCGGCATTCGCTCGCGCTCGGCGATATCGGCCTGTGGGAGCTCAACGAGGCCTTCGCCGCACAGGTGCTCGCCTGCCTCGCCGCCTGGGAGGACGACACGTTCTGCCGAAAAGTGCTCGGGCTAAGTGCTGCCGCCGGGCGCATCGATCGCGATAAGCTCAACGTCGACGGCGGCGCAATCGGCCTCGGCCACCCCGTGGGCGCGAGCGGCAACCGCATCGTGCTACACCTCGTCAACGCGATGAAACGCCTCGGCGTGCGCCAAGGCATCGCCACCGAATGCATCGGCGGCGGCCAGGGCGGCGCCATGTTGCTCGAGGCCGTGTCGTGATCGACGTAGTGAACAGAATCATAGGTCGACATTTCGGATCTCCGCTCGAGCGACGAACTCCATCTTACCCTCCCCCTTGTGGGGAGGGTCGCCCGCCGAAGCGTAGCGCAGGCGGGCGGGGTGGGGGTCGTTGTGAGGCACGCCACTCGCGCCACAACAACGACCCCCACCCCCAACCCCTCCCCACAAGGGGGAGGGGAGCCGACCGAGTCTGCGGCCCCTGGGTCCCGGATCTTCGCGCGCTGACGCGCGCTCGTCCGGGACACAGCGCAAGAATCGCGAAGCGCAATTCAACTTGCCGCCGCCGTCGGGGTTCTCTCTTCCACATGATGGATCGCTGATGGGTAAAGTTTGGGACACGCTTGCGCCGCGCAATCTCGAGCTGGGGCCGCTCGCCGCGCCCGCGGCGGCCGGGGAGAGCTCGCCCTGGCGCAACTGGAAGCTCGCCCGCGACGACGACGGCATCGCCTGGCTCGCGCTCGACAAGGCGGGCGCGAGCGCCAACACGCTCTCCGTCGATGTACTCAGCGAGCTCGATCAGGTGCTCGCGACTTTGGAAAAAAACGTACCGAAAGGCCTGGTGCTGCGCTCCGCAAAGCCATCGGGTTTCATCGCAGGCGCCGACATCGGCGAATTTCGCGGGCTCACCGACGCCGCCATGGTGGAGGAGCGCCTGCGCGAGGCGCACGCGGTGGTCGATCGCCTCGATCATCTCGGCGCGCCGACGGTCGCCGTCATCCATGGCTATTGTCTCGGCGGCGGGCTCGAGATCGCGCTCGCTTGCGACTATCGCATCGCGGTCGAGGATGCGCGGCTCGGCTTTCCCGAGGTCATGCTGGGCCTGCATCCGGGGCTCGGCGGCACCGTGCGCCTGCCGCGGCTGATCAATCCGCTCGAAGCCATGACCATGATGCTCACCGGGCGCAACGTGCGCGATCGCCGCGCGCGCGCGCTCGGGCTCGTCGACGCGGTCGTGCCCGAGCGCCACATCAAGGCCGCTGCAACCGCCGCCGTTACGGAAAACTTGAAGCTGCGCCGCAGCCGCGTGCTCGTCTCGCTGATCAACAGCCATTACGCCCGGGCGCTTGCGTCGAAACGCATGCGCCGCGAGACCGAGAAGAAGGCGCCGATCGCGCACTATCCCGCACCGCACGCGCTGATCGATCTTTGGGAAAAGCACGGCGGCAATCCGCACGAGATGCAGCGCGCCGAGATCGCCTCGTTCGCGCGCCTTCTGGTGACGGAGACCTCGCGCAACCTGGTGCGCGTGTTCTTCCTGCGCGACAAGCTCAAGCGGCTCGCCGACGGCGACTGGTCGCCGCGCCACGTGCACGTCATCGGCGCGGGCGCCATGGGCGGCGACATCGCGGCCTGGTGCGCGTGGCACGGTTTCACCGTTACGCTGGCCGACATGAAATCGGAACCGATTGCGCAGGCGATCGCGCGCGCCGCCGACTTGTTCAAGAAGATCGGCCACAAATCGATCGACACCCGCGACGCGCTCGATCGGCTCACGCCGGATCTCGACGGCGCGGGCGTGCGCTCCGCCGATCTCGTCATCGAGGCGGTGCCGGAGTCGCTCGAATTGAAGCGCAAGGTCTATACCGCGATTCAGTCGAAGATGAAGCCCGATGCAATTCTCGCGACCAACACCTCGAGCATCCCGCTTCAGGAGCTGCGCTTCGGGCTGCGGCGGCCCGATCATCTGGTCGGGCTGCATTTCTTCAATCCGGTGTCGCGCATGCAGCTCGTCGAAGTGGTCAGCTACGAGGAGCTCGCGCCCGACGCCTTGGCAAAGGCGCGCGCCTTCGTTGGGCGCATCGACCGGTTGCCGGCGCCGGTCAAGAGCGCGCCGGGCTTTTTGGTCAACCGCGCGCTCACGCCCTACATGCTCGAAGCGCTGCTGATGCTCAACGAAGGCTATAAGCGCGAGACCATCGACGCGGCAGCGGAAACGTTCGGCATGCCCATGGGGCCGATCGAGCTTGCCGATACGGTGGGGCTCGACATCTGCTTGCATGTCGCCGAGACGTTGCAAAGCGCGCTCGAGCGGCCGATGCCCGACGTGTCGCAGGCGCTGCGCGGCAAGGTTGAGCTCGACCATCTCGGGCGCAAGACCGGCAGAGGCTTTTACGAGTGGCGCTACGGCAAGGCGATGAAAGAGCGCGACGCGCCCAAGCCCACGGAGGAGATGACCGATCGCCTCATTCTGCCCATGCTCGATGTCGCCGTCGGCTGCCTGCGCGAAGGCGTCGTGGCGGACGAGGATACGCTCGATGGCGCCATGATCTTCGCCACCGGTTTCGCGCCGTTCCGCGGCGGGCCCATGCACTACGCGCGAACGCGCGGTGCGGCAAACATCCGCGCCGCACTCGAACGGCTGGCGCAACGCTACGGCGAACGTTTCCGGCCCGATGCGGGCTGGGACCGCCTGACATGACGCTGTCGCCTTGTCATTCCGGGCCGCGGGTAAAGCCCGCTGATGAGTGCAATCGGCACGCGCGGCAAACTCGGTCTTTACCCTCCCCCTTGTGGGGAGGGTCGGCGCGAAGCGCCGGGGTGGGGGTCGTTGTGAGGCACGCGCCTCGCGCCACGACAACGACCCCCACCCCCAACCCCTCCCCACAAGGGGGAGGGGAGCCGACCGAGTGCGCGGCGTGAAATGGTCGGTATGACACGCGAACGCGCTCCAGTTTCGTTCGAAGATCCGGAGCGCGTCGCCGACGAGATCATCGCCCGCGTCGGCAAGTCGATCACGCTCGCTTTGCCGCTCGGGCTCGGCAAAGCCAATCACGTCGCCAACGCGCTGTTCGCCCGCGCGGCCGCCGATCCATCGATCAGGCTGCGCATCTTCACCGCCCTCACGCTCGAGACGCCGCGCGGCAAGAGCGATCTCGAACGGCGCTTCGTTACGCCGGTCGCGGAGCGCCTGTTCGCCGGCTATCCGGAGCTCGCTTATGCGCTCGCGCTCAACGCGGGCACGCTGCCGGCGAACATTACCGTCGACGAATTCTTCTTCGAGGCGGGCACGCGTCTCGGCATCGCCGCCTCGCAGCAGAATTACATCAGCGCGAACTACACCCATGCGCTGCGCTACGTGCTCGATCGCGGCGTCAACGTGGTCGCGCAGCTCCTCGCCAAGCGCGTGCGCGGACCCGAGACGCGCTTGAGTCTCAGCTGCAATCCGGACCTCACGCTCGACCTCTTGGCCTGCCGCGCGCGCGGCGAATGCGATTTCGTCTTCGTGGGACAGGTCAATTCGGAGCTGCCCTTCATGCCCGGCGACGGCGATATCGCGGCGGGCGAATTCGACCTCCTCTTGGAGAGCCCGGCGACCGACTTTCCCTTGTTCGCGCCGCCGCGCGAGCCCATCGATCTTTCCGAATACGCGATCGGGCTCAACGTGGCGCGCATCATCGCCGACGGCGGCACGCTGCAGCTCGGCATCGGCTTGCTCGGCGACGCGGTGACGCAGGCGCTCATCCTGCGGCACCGGCACAACGCCGAATTTCGCGAGCTGGTGACGCGGCTTGATCCTGACGATCGCACGAGCGCGCAATTGTGCGAAAGCGCGCCGTTCGCGGCCGGTCTTTACGGCGTGAGCGAGATGTTCGTCGAGGGCTTTCTCGACCTCATGCGCGCCGGCGTGCTCAAGCGCGAGGTCGATGGCGCGCTGCTGCACGCGGCATTTTTCTTAGGTTCGCGCGGCTTCTACCGCGCGTTGCGGGAGATGCCGCAGCGAGATCTCGCCAAGTTGCGCATGGGTCCGGTCTCCTTCGTCAACGAGCTCTATGGCGAGGAAGCGCAAAAGCGCCGCGCCCGGGTGAAAGCGCGCTTCGTCAACAACGCCATGATGGCGACCCTGCTCGGCGCTGTCGTCTCGGATGCGCTTGCGAACGGCCAAGTGGTGAGCGGCGTAGGCGGCCAACACAATTTCGTCGCGCAAGCCTTCGCGCTTACGGACGCACGCTCGATCATCGCATTGCGCGCAACCCGTGCGGCGAACCGGCGCACCACGTCGACCATTCTGTGGAACTACGGCCACACCACCATTGCGCGCCATCTGCGGGACATCGTGGTGACGGAGTACGGGATCGCCGACCTGCGCGGAAAGACGGACCGCGACGTCATCGCGGCGATGCTGGCGATTGCCGATTCCCGATTCCAGGACGAGCTGCTGCGGCGCGCCAAGGATGCCGGCAAGATCGAGCGCGCGCTCGAGCTCCCTGCCGCATGCCGCGACAACACGCCCGAGCGCATCGCGCGGGCGCTTGGGCGCGCTTGCGCGAGGGGACTGCTGGCGCCCTTTCCCTTCGGCAGCGATTTCACCGCGAGCGAGGAGCGCCTCATTCCTGCGCTCAAGCTGCTGCGCGCAGCGCCGCCGCTGCGCCTCGCAGTCCTGCTGGCGCGGGGATTTCTCTCGGCTGCTCCATCGCGCGAGGTGCGTGAGTGCCTCACTCGGATGGGGTTCGCACATCCGTCAGGTTTGGTGCAGCAGGTGCAAGCCGCGCTGCTGCACGCCGCGCTGGAGTCGACGCATTGATGTTGAAGCTCGCTCGCGATCCCCGTCCGTTCGTCCCCGCGCAAGCGGGGACCCAGTTCCTCCTGGATTCCCGCTTTCGCGGGAATGAACGGAATTTCAATGCGAGAGCATTGGCGACGCTTTGAGACAACGGTGAAGCCCGTTAAGCTTGATCCATTCAATCCGTCCCGCGTAAATCGAAGGGCATCCCAATGACCATCTCCATGTACAAATCCTCGGTTCCAGTCTTTGTGCAATTTTTGACTAGCCTGTCCGCGGTGCTGGACAAGGCGGCGGCCTATGCCGAGGCGAAGAAGGTCGAGCCGTCGGTGCTTCTCAATATGCGGCTTGCGCCCGACATGTTTCCGCTTCTGCGGCAGGTGCGCGCGGCCACCGACCACGCGATCAACGCGTGCGGGCGGCTTGCCGGCGCCGAGCTGCCGAGCTTCCCTAACATGGAGACGAGCATTCCCGAGCTCAAGGATCGCATCGCCAAGACGATCGACTTTCTCAAGGGACTCAAAGCCGCTCAGATCGACGGCACCGAGGACAAGGCGATCAAGATCACGTTTCCGAGCGGGGCGACGCGCGACTTCACCGGGCAATCGCTGCTGCTGACGAACTCGCTGCCCAACTTCTTTTTCCACTGCACCACCGCTTACGACATCCTGCGCCATTGCGGCATCGAGCTCGGCAAGCGCGATTTCATGGGCACGCCCGTCTCACTGTAGAGCTTGGCAGCTGGATGGATCGTGCAACATCCATTCGTGCCGTGGACGGGCGCAAAATGCAGGTCGTCATTGCCGGGCTTGACCCGGCAATCCATCGATCTTCGGAAAAAGTTGTTGCGAGGAGGATGGATGCGCGGGTCAAGCCCGCGCATGACGACCTGGTCACTCCGCTAACTCTCGTGATGTGCTATGCTGCGCGCAAAACGTGCTACTCGGTCGCCTCATTCTAGGGAGGAAAAGATGTCTGAAACATTGAATCGGCGAAGCGTCGCTCGCGCCTTCGCCGTCGCCGCTGCGACAGTCCTGCTCGCTGAGGCACCGGCGAAAGCCGCCGATCCCATCACCATTGGCTTCGGCATGGCGCTCAGCGGGCCGCTTGCACCCAACGGCAAGATGTCGCTTGTGGCAATGAAGATTTGGGAGGAGGACGTCAACGCCAAGGGCGGGTTGCTCGGGCGCCCGGTCAAGCTCGTGTATTACGACGATCAGAGCAATCCCTCGACCGTGCCCGGCATCTACACGAAGCTGCTCGACGTCGACAAGGTCGACTTTGCCATCAGTCCTTATGCGTCGACCCAGATCGCGCCGGCGATGCCGATCATGATCGCGAGAAAACGGCTCTTCATCAGTTTGTTCGGCACCGGCATCAATGATGAGTTCAACTACGACAAATATTTCTCGATGCTGCCGACGGGCCCGACGCCGAAGCCGACCTTCACCAAGGGCTACTTCCGCGTGGCGCTCGCGCAGAATCCAAAACCCCAGAGCGTCGCCATCGCTGCGGCCGACGCCGAATTTGGACGCAACGCGTCGGACGGCGCGCGGGAGAACGCGCAAAAGCAGAAATTAAAGATCGTCTACGACAAGACCTATCCGCCGAACACGACCGATTTCGCGCCGATCGTGCGCGCCATCCAGGCGGCCAATCCCGATCTCGCCATCATCTGCTCCTACCCGCTCGATACAGTCGGCATGGTGAAGGCGATCAACGAGATCGGCTTCAAGCCAAAAATGCTCGGCGGCGCCATGGTTGGCCTGCAGGCGAGCGTGTTCAAGACGCAGCTCGGGCCGTTACTCAACGGCATTGTCAATTACGAGACCTGGATCCCGGCGTCGACCTTGCAATTCCCCGGCTCGATGGAGCTGCTCAAGAAATATCAGGCGCGCGCCGCGGCCGAGGGCGTCGATCCGCTCGGCTATTACATGCCGGTGTGGGCCTATGCCTATTTGCAGGTGCTGGGCGACGCGATCGAGGCGACCAAGAGCACCAAGGACGACGTGCTCGCCGATTACATCCGCAAGACCACGTTCAAGACGGTGGTCGGCGATGTGAAGTTCGGGGCCCAGGGCGAGTGGGCGGAAGATCGAATGCTGCTGGTCCAGTTCCAGAACATCAAAAGCAACAGCATCGAGGAGTTTCGCGACCTCTCGACCGAGGTGATCATCGATCCGCCGCAATACAAATCGGGCAATCTGATCTACCCCTACGGCGACGCAAAGAAATAGGCTCGGCGGAGCGGCGCGCCGTCGCTCCCTCGCAACGGCGCGCAGGTGCTCGGGCCCGTGGCCAACTAGTCCGCGGGCTCAGGCATGCACCATCATGCCGTTGGCAAGCCACAGGCCGGCTAGAACCAACAGGCTCGTGAAAACAAAAGCGACGGCATTGACGACCATGCG
>DATFQX010000232.1:0-2308 GCA_035263865.1 Xanthobacteraceae bacterium | reverse complement strand
GGCCAATCAGCCGATTGCCGAGGCCATGTTACGCGACATGCCAGAAGCTGCCCGCGCCATCGGACTGCAAATTCAGGTCCTCAAGGCCAGCACCAGCCTAGAAATTGAGGCGGCGTTCGCCACCCTCGTGCGCGACCGGGCAGATGCCCTCTTCGTTGCCGGCGATGGGTTCTTCAACAGCCGGCGTGTCCAATTTGCGACGCTTGCGGCGCGCGATCGGATACCGACGAGTTGTTTCGGCCGTGAGATGGTCGAAGCGGGCCTGCTGATGAGCTATGGGCCCGATACCCTGGATTCGTGGCGTCAGGTCGGTGTCTACACGGGTCGAATTCTCAAGGACGCGAAGCCCGCCGATCTGCCCGTCGTCCGGTCCACCAAATTCGAGTTCGTCATCAACCTGCAGACGGCTAGGGCGCTCGGAATCGAGGTGCCCAACTCGATCCAGTTGCTCGCCGACGAGGTGATCGAGTGATGAAGCGCCGCAAGTTCATCACGCTGCTCGGCGGCGCGGCGGTGGCGTGGCCGGTCGCGGCGCGCGCGCAATTGCGCAAGGTGTATCGGATCGGAGTGCTGGAGACGACATCGGTCACACTGAATGCCGCCAACATCGCTGCGTTTCATCAAGGCATGCGCGAACGCGGCTACCAGGAGGGCCGGGACTACGAGATCGAATATCGCTTCGGCAGCGGCGATGCCGGACGTTATCCGGCGCTGGCGGCCGAGCTTGTTGGTCGGCACATCGACCTAATCGTGACCCGCGGGACACCCGCTGTACTAGCGGCCAAGAACGCCACAACCACGATCCCGATAGTCATGGCCGCGATCGGTGACGCTTTCGAAGTAGTCTCATCGCTCGCGCATCCAGGCGGCAATGTCACTGGGCTCAGCGCGTTTGTAACCGAACTGGAAGCGAAACGGCTAGAACTGCTTACCGAGACTATCCCGGGTCTCACGCGAGTTGCTCATCTCGCCAATATGAGCAACCCACTCTCGGCCTTGCAGCGCGCTGAGATCGCGCGGGCCGCTCCAATTGTTAAGGTTCTTCCCCAGTTCATCGACGTGCGCACGGCTAACGACTTTGCGCCCGCGTTTGAGGCCGCCAGCCGCGAGCGGGCCGGGGCAGTGCTTGTGGCAATCGACGGGCTCACCCAAGCAAACCGCCATCTGATCGCGGAACTGGCCGCGAAGCATCGCCTCCCGACAGCCTACCCAGCGAGAGAGTTTGCTGAAGCCGGAGGGCTGCTGTCGTACGGCGTAAGCTATCCCGATCTCTATCGTCGCGCGGCGAACTATGTGGACAGGATTTTCAAGGGGGAAGCGCCGGGCAACCTTCCGATCGAGCAGCCCGTAAAGTTCGAACTCGTAATCAATGTCAAGGCCGCTAGAGACCTGCGCTTCAGCATTCCGCCGACAATGCTCACCCGCGCCGACGAGGTGATCGAGTGAGAAGGCGCGACTTCATCACGCTGCTCGGCGGCTCGGTAGTCGCGTGGCCGCGCGCGGCGCGGGCGCAGCAGCCCGAGCGAGTGCGGCGCGTCGGCATCGTCAGCGGTGTCCGCGATTTCCGTGCCTCAGCCCGCTATTCGGCAGTCCAGCAAACGTTGCAACAACTGGGATGGATTGAAGGGCGCAACGTCCGGTTCGAATACCGCCTTGGAATGGGCACCAATCCAGACCTTATTCGCAAGTACGTGGCCGAAATGATTGCACTCGAGCCGGACGTCATCCTGGCCGGAGGCAGCCCCATCGTGGGGGCGCTGCAACGTGCGAACCGTACTGTCCCGATTGTGTTTGCTGGCGTTATCGACCCGGTCGGCGCCAGCTTCGTCGAGAGTATGGCGCGGCCGGGCGGTAACACAACCGGTTTCATTGCCCATGAATATGGACTCAGTGTGAAATGGCTGGAGCTGCTCAAAGAGATTGCCCCATCACTGACGCGTGTAGGCGTGTTGCGCGCTGCCGGCACTCCTGCTGGCATTGGGCTTTGGGCTGCGATGCAGGGCGCTGCGCCGGGCCTAAAACTGGAATTAAGCCCTGTCGACATACGCGACACCGGTGAGATCGAGCAAGCGATCGGTGCTTTTGCACGCGGGGTTAACAATGGGCTGATCGTGACACCAAGCTCTCTTACAATCACGTATCGTGACCAGATCAGCGCGCTGGCGGGGCGTCACCATTTGCCAGCGGTCTATCCCTACCGCTATTTCGTTACTGGGGGCGGTCTGATGTCTTACGGCTCTGATGATGTCGACATTTATCGCAGGGCGGCCACTTATATCGACCGCATCCTCAAGGGCGAGAAACCGGC
>DATFQX010000231.1:0-5549 GCA_035263865.1 Xanthobacteraceae bacterium | reverse complement strand
GAACCGCTCGTCGCGTCCCTCCGCCCAGCGATACTCGACCGCGATGGTGCGACCCTCGATCCAACCGAAGTCGCGCAATCGTTGCACAAAAGCGGCGACCCATTGGCTCCAGGCTGAAGGCGTGGTCGTGCCCAGGAACCCGATGGTCGGCAGCTTTCCCGGCTGCTGCGCGCGCGCCGCGAGCGGCCAAGCGACTGCCGCGCTGCCGAGCAGCGAGATGAACTCGCGCCGTTTCATGTCACGTCGCTCCCCAGCAGCCGTCGCCCTTCATTCGTGATTCCCATCCGCGCTACCTCAGTCATCTTGCCCTCGACGACTCTCCGCTCGGCGTGCGCAGATGCGAGACCGGTTCGGACCAACTCTAGTAGTAATTCGATCGTAAATCCGTTTGCGACCATGAGGCCTTCGGTACAGCCGTCCGGGCTAGACGCGAGCAATTCGAGCGCGCGCCTGCGATTAAGCTTGGGCAGGCGCTTGCGGCTGCGTTGATGACTAGGCGTCGGCATCGGGGCGTCGCGCCGGGGAGCACCACTGTATGCCCCATGGGGCACGACGGGAACCGCCCAGACCTTCGATCGCAAACCTTTTGTAAAACTTTAAAAAGGCCTCTTTAAAATCAGACGCATCTGTAAGGTTCAAGTAAGCCAACGCCTGCTGATAGCGTAAGAGCCGCCCAGAATTATACAGATTCGCAAGCGAGATTTATGGGGACGGGGCCTGGTCGGCTACCTCCTCTATTCAGACGCGGTTCAGCGTGACCGGGCTACAGTTTGCGCCGTCCGCGCGTCCGAATGAGGCTCGCCATGCCACGAATTCTCCGAATGGGGTCGCCATGCCACGAATTCACCGACTGATTGTGGGCTTGCTGGTGCTCGTCCCGCTCGCGGTCAGTGTTGCGTCAACGGTCGCGCACGCCGAAAAACGCATCGCGCTCGTGATCGGCAATGCCGGATATCAAGCCGGCGCGCTCAACACTCCGGCCAATGACGCGGGGCTGATCGCGCAGACCTTGCAGGCCTCGGGCTTCGATGTCGTGGGCGCACGCGATCTCGATCAGGATTCACTGCGCCGGGCGTTGCGCGATTTTCTCGACAAGGCCGGTGGCGCCGGCCCGGATACCGTCGCCGTCGTTTATCTCAGCGGCTATGGGCTGCAGCTGGAAGGCGAGAACTATTTCGTTCCCATTGATGCCAAGATCGCGCGCGACGCCGATGTTGCCGCCGAAGCGGTACGCATTTCCGATTACACGCGGCCGCTAGTTGCGCTGAAGCTCAAGGCGAGCATCGTCATTCTCGACGCAGCGCGGGCTAACCCATTCGCGCGCTCCGGCGCACCGCTCGCCAGCGGTCTGGCGCTGGTCGAGCCGGAGCCGGGGTTACTGATCGCCTTCAACGCGGCGCCAGGAACGGTGGCGCCGGAAGGCCAAGGCCCGTACGGGCCGTACGCGCAGGCGCTTGCCGAGATGATGCGCGAGGGTGGCCTGCCGCTCGCGCAAGTGTTCGAGCGGGTGCGGCTTCGCGTCAACGACATCACCAAAGGCGCCGAGGTGACCTGGCATGCCTCGCACGTGGAGGCGCCGTTTCTGTTCTTCGAGCGCTCGGCCGATGCACCGCCGCCGCCCGTTCCGCCGGAGCAGACCGCGGCGATTCACGCGCGGCCGATCCGCGAACTCGGCGCGCAACAAGCTTATGCGCTAGCCTTGGAGCGCGACACGTTCGAGGGCTATGGGGAATTCGTCGACGCCTATCCCGACGATCCCATGGCCAACCGTGTGCGCGTCATCATCGCCGCGCGACGTGAGGCGATCACCTGGCGCCGGACCTGCTCGATCGATACGCCGCCGGCCTATTGGTCCTATCTGCGACGCTATCCAGATGGGCCGCATGCCGCCGACGCGCATCGTCGCCTCGCTTATCTTGCCGCGGCCTTCGAGCCGCCGCCGACGTTCGCCATGGTCGACTATGACGTGCCGCCGCCGCCCCCGGAGGAAATCGTTTATATCGGCCGGCCGGTTCTGGTTTTCGACGATCCGTTCTTCGCCTTCGCGCCGCCGCCCCCGCCGCCGGTTGTGTTCCTGGCACCGCCACCGCCGGAATTCGTGGTCTGGGTTGCGGCCGCGCCACCGCCGCCGATCGGATTGTTCGTGCTGCCGATCCCGACTTATCGGCCGGTTCCGGTGTGGGTGAATCCGCCGGTCTATGTGACGCCACCGCCACCCAACAACGTAATCTACAACAACGTCCACAACACCGTGGTGGTCAACAACGTGACCAACACGGTGACCGTCACCGACCGCAGCGGCCAGACGACGACAGTGGCGCCGCCTGCGCCGCCTGCGTCCGGAGCCGCGGGGACGCCTGCGCCGCAGCCGGTCGCCGCCGTAGGCCCGGCGCTGCCGCCTTCGGTCGCGCAGAAGGCGGTCACGCTGCAAAATCAGTCTGCGCCCGGCAAGCTCGGGACACCGGCGCCGACGCCAGGCCAGACGGTGCTGCCCGGGAGGCCCCTGCCGGGAGCGCAAGGCCAGCCGCCCTTGCCGTCACCGAGCGGCACGCCGACAACAGCGCTTTCGCCGGCAGCTGCTGGAGTTGCAAAACCCGGGACATCGCCGGCGCCGCCAGGGAAGCCGTTGCCGGCACCAAGCAGCGCGCCGGCAATCGCGCCGTCGAGGGCGCCTGCAGCAACAGCAAAACCGGTCACACCGCCATCGCCTGGACCTGCCGCCACACATCCAACTGCGCCGAGCGCGGCCAAGCCGGCCACACCGACCATCTCGCCGCCTGCTGCTGCGAAACCTGCGACACCGCCGGCGCCGCACCCGGCTGCGAAGCTGACGCCGCCGCCCGCGGCTGCGCCTCCACCTTCCTCACCACCGCCTACTGCTGCGAAGCCTGCGCCACCGCCGACGCCACCGGCTGCTAGGCTGACGCCGCCGCCCGCGCCAAAGCGGGCCGCGCCCCCGCCTCCTTCACCTCCACTCGCGGCAAAGCCGTCGCCCCCTCCGCTCGCGGCAAAACCGCCCGCGCCTGCGCCCTATCGGCCCGCCGCCGTTGCGCCCCCGGCCGCTGCCGCACCACGACCAGCACCACCGCCGGTCGCCGCCCCGCCCAGACCGCCGGCACCGCCACCGCCGGTCGCTGCCGCCCCGAGATCGCCGGCACCGCCACCGCCGGTCGCTGCCGCCCCGAGACCGCCGGCACCACCGCCGCAGGTCGCCGCGCCTAGACCGCCAGCGGGCCCCCCGCCGCAAGCGCAGGCGCGGGGCTGTCCGCCGGGCAAGTCGATGGCCATGGTCAACGGTCAGCCGACCTGTCGGTGACCTAGATGAGCGGGTCGGTCAGATCGAGGCGGGGCTGTTCATGCGATACGGTCTGTGGGGAGTTGGATTGGCTGACGAATAAAAAATTGATGGCCCCATCGAATCTTTCTTTCGATCGCATCAATGCACCTTCACTACGACTCATCCGCCGCCTCGATCAGCTTGTCGATCTCATGCTCTGTCAGGTACTCACGCGAGCGGGCGGATCTGACTGTTACATTTACTGCTCTCGAAGCACACTGCTCGACGTGCGTATTTCCCATGACTTTTGCCCCTTTAGGCCGAGCGACTGTTACGATACCCACTAGAAGTGTAACAGTAGGTCCACCAGAATGGGCCTAATCGGAGCCGGTCTCGTATAGGGGGCTGATCGAATGAAGGACCGGCCGATGTAAGAGGTGCGGCTATGGCCGATTTGAAGCCCGACCCGATCTTTCAGGTCGCAAGTGGCTATCTTGCCGCCAAGCATTTATTCGTCGCGGCCGAGATAGGGCTGTTCGAGAAACTTGCTGAGGGACCAGCAACGTTGGAGGAGATAGGTCAGCAAACCGGCATTCCCCTCCGCACTTTGCGGATTACTGCGGAGACTGCATCCGCTTGACCAACGAGGACGTGATCGATCTCTACAATCGCGTGCGGATTGGCGCCACGGTGATTGTGCAGTAGCTGAGACGCAAGGATAGACGACTGGGAACGGCGGGCACGAAGCGTCATCCGCCGCGCGTACTCCATCGGACTTATCGAGTGAGTCCCTTGCCTGTTAGCTCGTCGAGATAGTCCTGCCAATAAGCATCCCGGTTCCGGCCGAGCTCGAGGAGATAATCCCAGCTGTAGATGCCGGTCGAATGCATGTCGTCGAAGACGAGCCGCGCCGCGTAATTGCCGATCGGATGCACTTCGAGGATGCCGACCTCCTTCTTTCCCGCGACCGTCTTGCGCTCATCCGGCGAATGGCCCTTAACCTCCGCGCTCGGGCTCTTGACGCGCAAATATTCGGCGCTCAGGTCGAATGTCTCGCCGTTGTCGAAAGTGATGGTCAGCGTCTTGCGGTCCTCGTGCAAGCGCAGCTCGGTCGGCCACGGCTTCGACGCTGCCTCGCTCATGTCGGCCTCCTCTCAGGAGTAATCGACGAAACTAGACCACGCCGGTGCCGGCCGGTAGCGGCTCAAGGTACCCACGGCGAACGCCCATGCGGCGGAGCGGACGCTTTCCCGCGATGTGATCTTCTGCTTACATGCCCTCCAAAATAACGGAACGGGGCGGCCATAGGAGGCTGATTGGTCGCACTCGGCGAGGGGCGACAGTCAGGATGCGATCCGGCAGCGCGAGGACTTTTCCGACATGTACGCGCGCGCGAGGGAAAGCGCGCTGATCGCCTGTTCGAGGAGCTGTTCGAGATCGCCGACAAGCCCTGCACCAATCAGGTTCGCTACGGCGATCGAGTACGGGTGTTCTCCCGGCGAGGTAACGACTACACCGACCGGGTGCCGCAGATCGCCGAGGCGATCGCCGCGCTGCAAGTCAGCTCTAGTCGATCGCCACGTTCTGGCCCTCAACGAAGCCTGAGTCCTTGAGCCCTTCGCGAAATCCGCGCAGACGCTCCGCCAACTCGAGAAGACCGACCACCGGCATCGTCCCCTGCTGCGCGCGCGCCGCGAGCGCAGCAATTTTCCGCGGATCGACGGGAAATACCATGAAAGGCATTGCCGAGTGGCTACACTTCTACCCGCCTTAAAGCACCCGTTCAGCCCCCTGGGGCATCGTAGGGGTCAAAATCGCCGATTGGGTCCGTCACTGGGACGAGAAACATCAGCCAATCATCATCCTCGTCAATTTCCTTCTCGCTGATTGCCCGCGCCTGAGATGCATTAAATTGTGCCTGCTCAGCGGGGAAAGCTTTGCGGACGAAAATCTTGTCCTTACCGTTCCACAACGGGCGTCCCTCATTTTCGAGCACTGTAAGATCAGCCCGGAACGGTTTACTTGCAGCGCGCCCCTCAGCGTGAATTGCGTTCTCTGCATTGAATGCTGCGATGGCACGTCCGTTTATCTCAGCCACAAATACGGTCATGGGCCCATCATCGCTCGTTCTTCGCGATCTCGTCGAGGACCGGTTGCCACGTCTGCTGCTGCCTGTGAACGAACGCCGTGGTTTCGGCGGGAGACATCGGATTCGTGTAACTGCCGAGCGGTGCGAGCTTCTTTTGCAGTTCCGGGTCGAGCGTAACTTTCC
>DATFQX010000230.1:0-2991 GCA_035263865.1 Xanthobacteraceae bacterium | reverse complement strand
CTTGCGGCGCTGGTGAAGGAGCAATTGCGGGCCGATCCGTTCTCGGGCGTGATCTTCTGCTTCCGCGCCAAGCGCGCCGACAGAGTGAAGCTGATCTTCTGGGACGGCACGGGGTTGTGCCTGTTCGCCAAGAGGCTGGAGGGCGGCAAATTCCGCTGGCCGCGCATCGAGGACGGCGTGATGCGATTGTCGGCGGCGCAATTGGCGGCGCTGATCGAGGGTCTGGACTGGATGCGCGTTCGGGCGCGGCTTGTGCCTACGCCAGACGCGGTGCAGTAGCCTGCGATAAAGTGAATCAGGTGCGAGTTTTGATCTGGCAAATCGCCGGCGATGTGCTGTGCTTGGCGCGTGGCCCGACCAATTGATTCTCTTCCCGACGATGTTGATGCGCTGCGGACGTTGGCGTTGAACGCCATCGCCGAGCGCGATGCGGCAATTGCCGAGCGGGACAGGCTGATCGAACTCAACGACCGCCTGCGCCGTCTGCTGCGCAAGGCGCAGGGCTTCGAAGCGAAAAGCGAGCGGCTGGCCAAGCTTCATCCCGATCAGCTCAATCTGGCGCTGGAAGACATCGAGCAGACGATCGCCAAGGCCGAGGCAATCGAGGAGAAGACGCAGGTTGCCGCTGCACCGCGGAAACGGCGGCTCAACCGCGGCGCACTGCCCGCCCATTTGCCGCGCATTCACAAGACGGTCGCGCCGGCCGACACGAACTGCCCGTGCTGCAAGAAGCCGATGCATGTGATCGGCGAAGAGACTTCCGAGCGGCTCGACGTGATCCCGGCCCAATACCGGGTAATTGTCACACACCGGCCCAGGCTTGCTTGCCGGGCCTGCGAGCGGATCGTGGAAGCGCCGGCGCCCGAGCATCTGATCAAATCCGGACTGCCGACCGAAGCCATGGTCGCTTCCGTGCTGGTTGCCAAATATGGCTGGCATCTTCCTTTGTACCGCCAAGCCAAAATGCTGGCCGCCCAAGGCCTCGATCTCGACCGCTCGACGCTGGCGTTCTGGGTCGGTTATGCGGCGGCGGAGCTGATGCCGCTATATGAACGGCTCAAGGCCACTCTCCTCACCTCCGCCAAACTGGCCGTCGATGAGACGCCGGTGCCGGTGCTCGATCCCGGGCGCGGCAAGACCAAGACCGGCTACTTCTGGGCGATCGCGCGTGATGACCGGCCCTGGGGCGGAACCGACCCGCCGGCTGTCGCCTATACCTACGCGCCGGGGCGAGGCGGCGAGCATCTCGAGAAGCTGCTTGCAAACTATCGCGGTATCGTGCAGTGCGACGGCTATGCCCCTTACAAGAAGCTGCCGGCGGAGAGGATCACAGTCGCCTTTTGCTGGAGCCACTTGCGGCGTGAATTCTTCAAGATCGCCGAGCGCGGCGATGCACCTATCGCCACTGAAGCCGTGGCGCGCATTGCGCAGATCTACGTCATCGAGAAGGATGTGCGCGGTACAAGTGCCAATGAGCGCCGTGTCGCGCGCCAGGCAAGATCGCGTCCGCTCGTCGACGCACTCAGGATCTTCTTCGAACACCAGCTCGCGCGGCTCTCGGGCGGATCGGGTACAGCCAGGATCATCCGCTACGGCCTCAGGCACTGGGACGGCCTCACCCGCTTTCTCGACGATGGCCGCATCGAGCTCGACACCAACATCGTCGAGCGTTCGATGCGCCCACAGGCTCTGACGCGCAAGAATGCTCTCTTCGCCGGTCACGATGATGGTGCTGAAAATTGGGCCATCGTCGCGTCGCTGATAGAGGCCTGCAAATTGAACGACGTCGAGCCCCAAGCCTATCTTGCCGATGTTCTCGTCCGCCTCGTCAATCTCTGGCCTAACAATCGCCTCGACGAGCTCCTTCCATGGACCTGGGCAGCCGCGTGCCAGCAACAGCAGCGCGCCGCCGCTTGAATCGCTCTCGCGCTTCACACTCCTGACGGTAAATCAAGCCTACGCCCAAAGGGTGCCACAGCACCGCTCACGATCAACTCGAGCATACAAGCGTATATAAGCGCGCTGACGGGAAGGCTGTGTCCGTCTACCTCGCATGACTGGTTGTCGGCTCGTGCTCATTTGCCGTCTAAGTAGCGCTGATCTTATGAAAGCTATCTTCTGCGGCAGGCGTCGGCGTTGGAAAAAAGCGGTCCCAACAGAGCTGGCCGCGCGGCGGTTTGGGCATGGGTCCCCCACGCAGGAGTGGCCTCTAATTTGAATTATCCGCCTGATCGACGATGCCTGTGAGTGCTATTTTGTGGACAACCTAAGCACATACCTCCCATTTCCCTGGAAGGGCAGCTGCCGAAGAAATGCCGCCGTCTTCGGCACGGTTTTGTGTTCGAAATGTCACAGCAATCAAATTTCAGAAATCGTGCGATTGTGGAGAAAGTGAGTGTCCGTGACCGTCCGAATCGTCACCGGTGACCCCCGGTGACACGCGAATCCCAACCTAGCCCCGGCTTCGCTGTCGGGGCTTTTTCTTTATTGGCCCCGCGAGAAGCGACGCCGCCGATGTCCCGCTCAGGCGATCTTCTGCCGCCGTCGCCACCATCCGAGAAGGCCACCGCTCACCGAGATCAGACCGGGAAAGCCAGCACCGGCGATGGGACTAGGAACGGGGCGGAGGCGGCAATCTCTTGTTGTTTTTGACCACCTCGGTGAACCCTGCGGCAGCGCTCAGCGACGAAGCATTAGGCAAACGCGGCGAAGGATGTCGGGCTTCACCGCTGCTGAGACGAGGCCGTACTGTGCAGACCCTAGCCAAGGCTTATGAAGACCGCTCCGCCGAGTGCTCCTGCGCGGCTCAACAGACTGACGATCCGGTGTTTCGCAGGCTGCTGCTTATGCTTGCCTCACAGTGGAAACTCGCTGCGCAGGAAGAAGCCCAAAGCAAGGACGCGCCTACCCCGTTAGCATCAACCCAACCTCAGCCCCTCGACGAAAGTCGAAGCTGCGGCGGTGAACCCATTCGGCACTCCGAGTGACAAA
>DATFQX010000229.1:0-8879 GCA_035263865.1 Xanthobacteraceae bacterium | reverse complement strand
CAAATCATGCCGGTCAGCAAAGACGACGTGCTCGCAGCATTGGGAAAGGTCGCAGCGCCTGATGGCGCGCCGCTGCCCAAGACCGGCGTGCTCTCCGACATCGTTGCGACCGACGGCAAGGTGTTCTTCTCGATCACCGTTGATGCCGGCGCGGTGCAGCGGTGGGAGCCCGTGCGCAAGACGGCGGAGGCGGCGGTGCGCGCACTGCCGGGTGTCACCTCGGTGATGATTGCTCTGACTGCGGAGCGCGCAGCCGCTGCAGCTCCGCGGCCATCGCAGCCCGCGATGGGGCAGGGGCGCGCCGCGCCGCATGGAGAGCAGGCGAAAGCTGCTTTGCCTGGCATCGGCTCCATCATTGCAGTGGCCTCCGGCAAGGGCGGCGTCGGCAAGTCGACGACCGCGGTCAATCTTGCGCTCGGTTTGCGCGATCTCGGCCTCAGGGTCGGCATGCTGGACGCCGACATCTATGGTCCGTCGATCCCGAAACTGCTCGCAATCAAGGGTCGCCCGCGTGAAAAACGGATCGGTGAGCGCCGCGTGCTCGCTCCGATGGACGGCTACGGCCTCACCGTCATGTCGATCGGATTTCTGATCGAGGAGGAAACGCCGATGATCTGGCGCGGCCCGATGGTGATGTCGGCCTTGACGCAGATGCTGCGCGACGTCGACTGGGGCGCGCTTGACGTCATGGTGGTCGACATGCCACCCGGAACGGGAGACGCGCAACTCACCATGGCGCAGCAGGTGCCGCTCAAAGGCGCGGTTATTGTGTCCACTCCACAGGACCTCGCGCTGATCGACGCCAGGCGGGGCGTGTCCATGTTCCAGCGCGTCAACGTGCCGGTGCTCGGGATCGTTGAAAACATGAGCTATTTTCTCTGCCCTAGTTGCGGCACGCGCGCGGATATTTTCGGCCATGGCGGCGCGCGGCAGGAGGCGCAGCGCCTGGGCGTGCCGTTTCTCGGCGAAGTCCCGCTGCATATGGCAATCCGCGAGAAGTCGGATGCAGGTCTTCCCGTGGTCGCGACCGAGCCCGAGAGCCCCCATGCCCAGATCTATCGCGACATCGCCGCCAAGGTGCGCGAGCAACTCAAGGGCGGCAGCACTGGACGCGCAGCCCCGAAGATCGTCATCGAAGCATAGGCTCAAGGCTGCCCATTCAGATTTACGCGACACCGATCAGGGCCGGCAGTTCGGCCAGCGATTTCACCATCCGGTCCGGCTTGCCGGGCAATCGCTCCTCCCGCTGCCCATAGCGATTGCACCATACGACCTGCATACCGAACGCGGACGCCGCATACGCGTCCCACGCGTTCGATGACTGGAAGGCGATGGCAGCGGCAGGGATCCCGAGGCGGTCGACGGCAAGTTGGTAGACCTTCGGATGCGGCTTGTAGACGCCGACCGCCTCGACGGAGAGCACCGCGT
This sequence comes from Xanthobacteraceae bacterium, assembly GCA_035263865.1. Taxonomy (GTDB): domain Bacteria; phylum Pseudomonadota; class Alphaproteobacteria; order Rhizobiales; family Xanthobacteraceae; genus VAZQ01. Next base: position 7,451 of record DATFQX010000229.1, on the reverse strand, counting down.
CGAGCAACCCGCTCAGCCCGGCGGCCTTGACGGCCGCATCGAGCATCGCGGGCGAGCCGTTCGACAGGATCGCGGTCCGCAACCCCGCCTTTTTCAAGCGTACGAGGACATCCGGAACTTCCGGGAATGCATCGAGCGTCAGGTAGAGGTTCATCAGCCGATCGCGCAGACCGGGCTTTTCGATCGCCAACGTTTCCAAGGCGAAATCGAGTGCATCTCCGGTGACCTGCCAGAAGTCCGCGTGCCGGCCTTGGATCGCCCGCAGCCAGGTGTATTGCAGTTGCTTGTCCCGCCACAGTGCGGTGAGCTTGTCGATGCTCTCGCCCAGCACGTCGCGGCAGCCTCTAGCCGCTGAGGCAAAATCGAACAGGGTGCCGTACGCATCGAACACGCAAGCTTGCACCCCAGCTAAAGGTACGTTGCTCATGCGGGGCACCTCAGGTAGGGCCGACTTTGCGATGATCGGCCATAATATTCGAGAACGACGGTTCCTCATCCGAGGGGTCGAGGAGCGTTGCCGGGATGAGAAGCTTTTCATCCCACCACGTCACGTATGCGCCGGAAGCGACTAAGCGTCGTCGACAAGGACGCGCACGGATAACGTGTGGACGTTCGATGCGTACCCGACTTCGATTCCTGCGTGCAAGAGCCGACTGCCGAAAGGGTCCCAGCCGCAGGCTCGCTGGTCATCCCCGCGCCATAGGTGAGCCGGTGTGTCGCGGGTTTTTTCCTTGCGCGCGCGCCGAGCGGGGCCATATCTAGCCGAAAACATGCGGGTCTCGGTTCAAGCCCCACGCACGACGGGCCGCCTCTCAGCCCTGGCCCTTGAATCAGGAGGAAACTGTCCATGAAACGTCGTGAATTTCTCAAAGTTGGCGCAGCCGGCATGGCCGCCTCGGCGCTCGCTGCGCCTGCCATTGCCCAATCGACGCCGGAGGTGAGATGGCGGCTGACGGCAAGCTGGCCGAAGTCGCTCGATACGCTCTATGGCGCTTGCGAGACGTTCGCCAAGCACGTCTCCGAGGCCACCGATAATAAGTTTCAAATTCAAGTCTTCGCTGCGGGCGAGATCGTGCCTGCGTTGCAGGTCCTCGATGCCGTTCAAAACGGCACCGTCGAAATGGGCCACACGGCCTCCTATTACTTCATCGGTAAGGATCCTACTTGGGCATTGTTTTGTGCCGTTCCATTCGGCCTCAACACCCGCCAGCAGAATGCCTGGTTCTACGAGGGCGATGGCATGAAGCTCATGAACGAGTTCGCCAAGAAAGCCAACGTCTACTGCCTTGTCGGCGGCAATACCGGCGCGCAGATGGGCGGATGGTTTCGCAAAGAGATCAAGACCGTTGGAGATCTGTCAGGGCTCAAGTTCCGCATCGGTGGGTGGGCCGGCAAGACGCTGCAGAAGCTCGGCGTGGTGCCGCAGCAGATTGCCGGCGGCGACATCTATCCGGCGCTCGAAAAAGGCACGATCGACGCGGCCGAATGGGTGGGCCCGTACGATGACGAGAAACTCGGCTTCTCCAAAGTCGCGCCCTACTACTATTATCCCGGCTGGTGGGAAGGCGGCACCGCGAACCACTTCATGATCAACTTGGCGAAATGGAACGAGCTGCCAAAGGCCTATCAGGCCATCGTCGCCGCGGCCGCCGGTTTGGCCAATATCGAAGAAACCGCCAGATATGACGCGCGCAACCCCGCGGCGATCAAACGTCTTATTGCGGCGGGCACGCAGCTGCGCCCGTTCCCGCAAGAGATCATGGAGGCGTGCTTGAAGGCGTCGAACGAGGTCAACGCCGAGACATCGGCGTCCAACCCCGACTACAAGAAGGTCCTGGATTCGATGCAGGCGTTCCGCAATGACGAGTATCTGTGGTGGCAAGTCGCGGAATATACCTACGATGGATTCATGATCCGCACGCGGACCCGGGCATGAAGCACGATTAGCCGCGATACTGCGGCCCCTCTCTGGGGCCGCGGTACCTCAACAACTCCGCCGGAGGGAACCATGAAGCGCCGTCACTTCCTGCGCGCTGCGGGGCTTGCGGCCGCGGCGAGCGCAATCGCCAAGCCTGCGATCGCGCAATCCATGCCGGAACTCAGGTGGCGTCTCACCTCGAGTTTTCCGAAATCGCTCGACACCCTTTATGGCGCGGCGGAGGCCTTCGCCAAGGCTGTCGCCGAGGCGAGCGACAACAAATTCCAAATCCAGGTCTTTGCCGCAGGCGAGATTGTGCCGGGACTCCAGGCCGCGGATGCGGTGCAGAGCGGCACGGTCGAGATGTGCCACACCGCCTCCTACTACTATTTCGGCAAGGACCCCACCTTCACGTTCGGCACCGCGGTGCCGTTCGGCCTCAATAGCCGCATGCAAACCGCGTGGATGTATTTCGGCGGCGGCATGGAGCTCATGAACGACCTCTATAAGAAGTTTAACATCTACGGCATTCCGGCTGGCAATACCGGCGCGCAGATGGGGGGCTGGTTTCGCAAGGAGATCAAGGAACTCTCAGATCTTAACGGCCTTAAAATGCGCATCGGAGGATTTGCCGGCCGCGTCATTTCCAAGCTCGGCGTGGTGCCACAGCAGATCGCCGGCGGTGATATCTATCCGGCGCTGGAGAAGGGCACGCTCGACGCGTGCGAGTGGGTCGGTCCCTATGACGACGAGAAGCTCGGCTTCTACAAGGTGGCGCAGTACTACTACTATCCCGGGTGGTGGGAAGGCGGGCCGATGCTGCACCATTTCATCAACCTCGATAAGTGGAATGCGCTTCCGCCGGGCTACAAGTCACTGGTGCGGACCGCATCCTCCATGGCTAACGAGTGGATGCAGGCAAAATACGACGCCGCCAATCCGGCGGCGCTGAAGCGGCTGGTGGCGGGCGGCGCGCAGCTCCGGCCCTTCCCGCCGCCGGTGATGGATGCCTCTCTCCGCGCGGCCCTCGACGTCTACGCGGAAGTGTCGAAAACCAATGCCGACTTCAAGAAGGTCTGGGAAGCACTGCTCGCCTTCCGTAACGATGAATATCTGTGGTGGCAGGTCGCCGAGCTGACCTACGATAATTATCTCGTGCGCAATCGATCCCGCACTTAAGCCGCGGCGCAGACGTCGCGACGTCTCGCTCTCTCCCGTCGCCCCGCGTGGGGACGACAGCCGAAAGAGCCCGCGTCATCGGTGAGAGCGCCGGTAAAGCGGACCTATGCACCGCAGCGAGCCAAGGGTTATTCGATCAACCATCCGCGAGTTGTTGGACGCTAGCCGACACGATGATACTAAGCGTTTGGCCAGTCCTGAGATCGATCGATAGCTCGAACCTGGTCGGCTGCTCCACCGGCAACTCGGCGGGCTTCGCGTTGCGAAGCAAGGACTGCGATGAAGGGTGCGGCGGTCACCTTCTCGTGACCCGAGCGAATTTTCATTGACAGACGTGTATATGCACGACATTACTGCAAAATCATGACCAACGAGCGGGAAATTCTTGCCACCTGCGCCTGCCATAGGGTGCGAACTGCAGCGCGCGCCGTGACTCGTGCGTACGATGAAGCATTGCGTCCAGTAGGCCTTCGAGCCACGCAGCTTTCTGTCCTGATCGCCGCCGCAGTCGACAACGCCTTGTCCATCACCGCGCTCGCCAATTTGATGGGTATGGACCGCAGCACTTTGACTCGCAATTTACGTCCGCTCGAAGCGGAAGGATTGATTACGATCGGACGCGAAGGATGGCGGCGCAGTCGCACCTTGGAGATTACAAAGAAGGGGCGATCGCGCCTGCGGGACGCAATGCCGCTTTGGGAGAAGGCGCAGCGGGCACTTCGGACAAAGCTTGGCGGCCGGCGGTGGGATGTCATCCGCAAGGATTTGGATGACCTCATCCGCGCCGCGTGATCGTTTAAAGTTTTAGCAACCGGGGACTAACAGGAAGGAAGCACAAGGTGAAAGGCCAGAAATCATACGTTAAGTCGTGCAGATACGCGACATTTTCCGCAGCGCCGCTCAACCCAACAGGAGCACCAACATGAAGTACTTCATCGACACCCACGACAAGAACAAAGGCAGCTTCCCGCAGCAGGAGCTCACCGAGCAACAATTCTTCGACCAATTCGCCGCGCTCGAAGAGGCGGCCGCGCAGTTTGGCGTTTTTGGTCACGCCGCACATGTGAATTTGAAGGACGGCAAGGCCTTCTGCTTCATGTCCGGGCCGGATGAGGAGTCGATCCGCAAGGCCCATGCTGCGATCAACTTGCCATACGACTCCATCACCGAGGTCAGGCGTGTGACCGGTGCCGACATGCGCGTTCCGCAAGCAGCGCAAGCGCAGAGGCGGAAGGCGGGGTAGGGCACGCTCCTCCCAGCTGTCGCCGGTCACGCGCAATCGGGAACGGCAACTGTGGCTGGTTGTCGTTCGCCGGCATACGATGTTGGCTTGTGACAAGCCTAGCACACCGGCGAGAGATCGCTCACCAAGTCGTTGACCACTCACATACCGAACCACCTGCAACTTCGAAACAGGGCGGGATGGCTGACGAGATGACCGTGTACGTCTCTTTTTTGCTCGGCTATAACTCGAAGTCTTCGCCGCGGGCGCCATGCCCGCCGGATCAAACAAGCAAGACCCAAGCACTGAGAGGGAGGACCACATGAAGCGACGCCAATTTCTCAAGGCGGCGGGCCTCGGTATGGCGGGATCCGCGCTCGCCGCGCCGGCCATTGCCCAATCGATGCCCGAGCTGAAATGGCGACTGACGGCGAGCTGGCCGAAGTCGCTCGACACGCTCTATGGCGCGCCCGAGTACATGTCCAAGCGCATCGCCGAGCTCAGCGAAAACAAGTTTCAGATCCAGGTGTTCGCCGCAGGCGAGATCGTGCCGGGGCTGCAGGTGCTCGATGCCGTGCAGAACGGCACGGTCGAAATGGGTCATACCGCGAGCTATTACTATTTCGGCAAGGATGCCGCCTTCACCTTCGGTACGGCTCTGCCCTTCGGGCTCAACACGCGTCAGCAAGAGGCGTGGGAGTTTCAAGGCGGCGGCATGGAGCTCATGAACGACTTTTTCAAGACGTATAACTGCTGGGGTATGCCGACCGGCAATACGACGTGCCAAATGGGCGGCTGGTTCCGCAAGGAGATAAAGACGCTCGATGACATGAAGGGCTTGAAGTTCCGCGTCGGCGGTTTTGCCGGGCGCATCCTGGCGAAGCTCGGCGTAGTGCCTCAGCAACTTGCGGGCGGCGATATCTTTCCGGCGCTCGAGAAGGGCACGATCGACGCCGCCGAATGGGTCGGCCCCTACGACGACGAGAAGCTCGGGTTCGTCAAGGTCGCGAGATATTACTACTACCCGGGTTGGTGGGAGGGCGGAGCGCAGCCACATCTTCTGATCAATCTCACGAAATGGAACGAGCTGCCGAAGATTTATCGGGCGATGATACAAGCCTGCGCACGCGAAGCCGGCGCCTGGATGACCACCAAATACGACGTGCTAAATCCGCAGGCGCTCAAGCGCCTCGTCGCCCAGGGCGCGCAACTGCGCCCGTTCCCGCAGCCGGTCATGGAGGCGTGCTACAACGCGGCGAACGAGATCTATGCCGAGCTGGCGCAGAGCAATCCGCATTTCAAGAAGATGCTGGACAGCCTCACGGCTTTCCGCAGCGACTCGTACCAATGGCTGCAGGTGGCGGAGCTGTCCTACGACAGCTTCATGATGCGCATGCGCACGCGGGCCTGACGGCGTCTGCCGGGCCGCGCTTTGGCTTCGGGCCGTCTCGCCGCACGACGAAGGCGGCCCGAAGGCGATCGTTTCTTTCTCGGCTGCACCCGCGGCGCGGGATAAGCTGCGCAGCAGCCTCCGCGGACCCTATTTTATCGCCGAAATTCGCGCTGGAGACCGATAGGAGAAAACGAATTGGACGTACCGGCGTCGATCGAGATTGCGAAACACACATTGCTCTCGGGTGGCCTTATTCTCGCCATCGGCACCATCACCGGCTTGCTGGCTCAGAAGATAAACATTCCCGATGTCGCGGTCTTTCCAATCGTCGGGATGCTGATTGGCCCGCAAGTTTTGGGATTGATAGATATCAAGGCGGACTCGGCCCTAAACCAAATCATCCTTCTCTTCGGGGCGAGTTACATCCTCTTCGACGGCGGCGCGTCGCTGCGCTTCAAAGTCCTAAAGCAGGTTTGGATTACGATCGTGGTGATCGCCACGGTGGGCGTGGTCATCACCGCCGCCCTCACCAGCATTGCGGCGTACTACGTTCTCGGCGTGCCATTGATCGCGGCGTTGCTCCTGGGTGCGACGCTCGCCTCGACAGACCCTGCGACATTGGTCCCGATCTTTCAGCAGGTTCACATTCGTGACCGCGTGGCGCAAACGGTGGTGAGTGAATCGGCATTTAATGACGCCACTGGCGCGATCGTCACCTTCGCTGTGCTGACAGTAGCAATGGGGGCCGGCCAATTCTCCTTGGCGGCATCTTTGCTCGATCTGCTCAAGCAATTGATCGTGGGTATCGTCGCCGGCGCCGCCCTCGGATACCTGGCCGCGCTGCTCATCGCGCACGAACGGTGGGCATTCCTTAAAGAATATGCGCCGATAGTGACGGTGATGGCCGTCATCGGCGCCTATTTCGCGGCCGATGGGTTGCAGGCGAGCGGGTTCACCGCGGTTTTCGTCTTTGGCATCGTGCTCGGAAACCAGAGCTCGTTCGGGTTCAAAATGGGAGCGGGCGAGGCACAAAGACTCGAAGAATATGTATCGACAACGTCCTTCATCATGCGCCTGTTCATCTTCATATTGCTTGGTGCTCAAGTCGATTTCACGCTCATGGGTCACTACCTCGTGGGTGGCATTATTGTGGTGGCCATCTTCATGTTGGTCGCCCGCCCGGCGACGGTTTTCTTGTGTACATTGCCGGACCGTCGCGCGCGGTGGAGCTTCAGCGAGATGCTATTCATGTGCTGGACGCGCGAGACGGGCGTCATTCCGGCCGCGCTTGCCGGCCTGTTGCTCGGGATGAAGGCGCCCGGTGCGCAGATGATTGCATCGGTCACCTTCATCGCCGTTCTCATGACCATCTTGATACAGGCGCCCACTGCAAAATGGCTGGCGAAGAAGCTCGATCTTTTGGAAGAAAATAAAAAAAGGCAGGTAATCTAAGTAGCAATCTATGCGTCGCGGCCGGATGCTAGGAGGCATGCTCACGTCCGCTTGGCCTCTGAAAGCGGACAAAAGCGGATGGCTCGCATTGTCCGCTTTGTGCCAAAAGCGGACTTACGCACTGCAGCAAACCGTGTCGCTATTCGATCACCTCGTCGGCGCGGGCCAGCAGCGAGGGCGGCACTTCGAGCGCCAGCGCCCTGGCAGTGCTGAGATTAATCACAAGCTCGAACTTCGTTGGCAGTTGAATCGGCAGGTCGCCCGGTTTTTCGCCCTTGAGAATGCGA
>DATFQX010000228.1:0-111132 GCA_035263865.1 Xanthobacteraceae bacterium | reverse complement strand
AACCTGGGGGCAACGTGACTGGGCAGTCGAACCAAGCGGCCGAGCTTGCTGGCAAGAAAGTTGAACTTTTGCGTGAAGTTATGCCTCAGCTCCGCCGACTGGCCGTCATGTTTAATGCCGACAATACCCAGCCTGCGCTTGAAATGGGTGCGACACAGGCTGAGGCTCGCAGGCTCGGCCTTGAAATCATTCCACTTGCTATCCGGCGGGCGGAAGATATCGCGCCCGCATTCCAAGACCTAAAGACCAAAGCTGACGCAGTTTATCTTGCTGTCGATCAACTGATAGTTGCCAATCGCTCGAACATCATCGCCCTTGCGGCTGGCGAGCGACTGCCCACAATCTCTGGTGAGCGTGACTTCGTCAGAGCCGGATCGCTCATGTCCTACGGACCAAATTTCTTAGAACTATTCCGGCGCGCCGCCGAATATGTCGACAAGATTTTGCGCGGGGCGAAGCCTGCCGACATACCAGTGGAGCAGCCGACCAAATTCGACCTGGTCGTCAACCTGGTCACCGCCAAGGTGCTCGGCCTCGACGTGCCGCCGTCCCTGCTCGCACGCGCCGATGAGGTGATCGAATAAGCTAACCCATGCTGCGGCGCGTTATGTCCGCTTTTGGCACTAAGTGGACATATCGAAACGTCTGCTGTTTGTCCGCTTTCTAGCAAAGCGCACATCGGCCAGCGATTGCCGCGCAATTGCGATTTTATGAGTTCGCCTTAGTCCGCGGCCAGGCGCGGGCGTGGCTCCGTGATGCGGACTGCAAGCCGCCAAGCCAGCCAGAACATCGTGAAATAGGCCGCGATGAAGGTCACGAGGCCGGTGTAGGGCGTCGTGTAGCGCTCGACCAGCAAACCCAATCCGATCGAGAGCGACTGACCGATGATCAAGCAAATGATGAATGCCAACAGCAGGCCCATGCTTGCCCCCTGTGCCTTGACTGCATCGATCAGGATTGGCCGATCCAGCACAGGGATCAATCGCTGCGAGACGATCGGTCGCGCCGGAAAGCCGCGGGCATGATGCCGCAGGCTACGTTGTCGCAGCACGAGTTGGTGGCAGCGGCCGGTCGATGCCGCGCCGTCGCCCGGCGATCACGGCTCGCGCCGCTCCACCGTCCGGATATCGATCTCCGATGTCAGCGTGCGGTGGACGGGACACTTGTCGGCGATCTCAAGCAGGCGGCGTCGCTGCTCGGCGTCGAGCGCCCCGCGCAGCGCAATGGCCCGTTCGATGCGGTCGAGCATGCCTTCTTTGGTCTCGCAGTCTGCGCAATCGGCGGCGTGAATTCTGGAATGGCTGAGTTCGACCGTCACCCGCTCGAGCGGCAGGGCCTTGCGCTCAGCGTAGAGCCGAAGCGTCATCGCCGTGCAGGCTCCGAGCCCCGCAAGTAAGAGATCGTAGGGACCTGGACCGCTGTCGAGACCGCCGACCTCGACCGGCTCGTCGGCGAGGAAGCGGTGGACGCCGACCGTGATTTCCTGCTGAAAGCGGCCCCGGCGGGTTTCGCGAACCACCACCGTCTTGGCATCGCGCGACATTTCCGGCACCCCCTGCGGCACGTCGAGATAGCGCTCGGCCCAGGCATGGACGACGTTGGCGACATAGGCGGCGTCGCTACGGCGGCTGAGAAGGTGATCGGCGCCAGCAAGCGACACGAAGCTTTTCGGGTGTTTGGCGGCGGCAAAGATGCGGCTCGCGTTCTCGATGCCGACGACTTCGTCGGTGGGCGAGTGAAAGATGAGCAGCGCCTTGCGCAGATCGGCAATCCGCGCAAGCAGTTTGTGTTCGGCGAGGTCGTCCACGAAGGCACGGCTGATGCGAAATTGCCGACCTGCGAGCGTGGCTTCGACCTCGCCCTTGGCGGCGATTTCGTCGAGGCGATCCTTGAATAGGCCGGTCACGTGGGTGGGATCGCACGGCGCCGCGATCGTTACCACGGCGCGCGCCTCGGCAACCTCGGCGGCCGCCGCGAGCACGGCCGTACCGCCGAGGCTGTGGCCGATGAGGATCGCGGGCGCTCGGGCACGGCGGCGCAATTCGTTCGCGGCCGCGACCAGATCGGCGACATTGGAGGAAAAAGTGCTGTTGGCGAATTCGCCCTCGCTCGAGCCTAGTCCGGTGAAGTCGAAGCGCAGCACGGCGACGCCGAGCGCGGTGAGCCCCTCGGCCACGCGCTTGGCGGCGTGGATGTCCTTGCCGCAGGTAAAGCAATGGGCAAACAGCGCGTAAGCGTGCGGCTCGCCAACGGGTCGATCGAGCAGCGCGGCGAGCTTCTGTCCTTGCGCATTGGGAAAGTCGAAACGCTCAGCCGGCATGCTCTCCTCCCGTTGGACTGCTACGCTGCAAAGCACAGCAGGATTTCCGCGGGGCGGAAAGCGCTGCGGCTCCGCGCCGGAACCCCCGCGCCCCGCTTCGCGAGGCGAGGGAAAGGCGTGATTTGAACCAACCGCACCTTTTCCGCGACTAACGGGTGGCGCTAATGAGGATCGCTGTATTCGGTGCCGTTTCGCCCGGGATTGAGGGGGCAGCGCCCGGCACGAAAACAGGAAGGGGCAACAATGACTTATTCGCGAATTGGCAGCCGGGCCGCGGGCCTATCGGTGGCGCTGGCGCTTGCCTGCGCAGCCGCACTGCCCGCCGCGGAGGCCGGCCCGAATTATGACGGGCTCTGGAGCGTCGTGATTGTGACCAAGACGGGACAATGCGATGCCGCGTATCGCTACCCGGTCCGCATTACCAACGGCAGCCTCGTCAATGCCGGCTCTGCGCCCATCAACGTCTCCGGCAAGGTCGGCAAGAACGGCGCCGTCATCGTCAACGTCAGCGCCGGCGACAAGAGCGCGGTCGGCAAAGGTCACCTCGCTTCGACAAGCGGCGCCGGATCCTGGAGCGGCAACGGCAACGGCGCCTGTTCAGGCATCTGGGAAGCCGAGCGTCGCGGCTGAGCCCCTAGATCTCTAAGCCAGCGGAATTGATGCCCGGGCCGAGCCCGGGCCATTCGCCGCCTCCGAGCTTTCCGGCATGGTCCCCGTGCAGCCGCTCAAGCGAGAAACCGCCCCTCTCACGCAGCCCCCCGCCCTGATCTATGCGGCGGCGTTGACCTGCGGCGTTCTGGCTTCGCTTGCGCTGCAGCTCTATCTACGCGGCGCCGGCTTCGAGCTCGCCAGTCTGTGGCAAAATATGTTCGACACCGGTACACGGCAGTTGCGCACCACCGGTCCCTGGTGGGCCATCGCCGGCCTCGCTTTCCTCGCCGGCGGAATAACCGCCGCGGTCCTCAGCCGTGTTCCTCCACCCTGGCGCCGCTTTCGGCTACTGCGCTGGGCGGCGGCGGCCGCCATCGTTTTCGCGCTTGCGCAGATCGGCGATCCCCGCGCCGCCTCAAAAGCGGTCGGCCCGGGTCTCAATCTCGCGGTCAATTTGGTGGCGCTCGCCGTCGCCGCCGTTATGGCGCTCGCCGGTGCTTACGTCGCCGTGCGGCGTTGATTGCAGGCACGCCCCTGCGGGAGGCGCACAACTCCAGATTGTCCCGACTCCGAGATCCCTGCTCGTTAAAGCTGTAGCAACGATCAAATAATCGGCAGGGCCACTCGAACCTTGACCGGTCCTCGCGATACTAAAAGTCACGGGGGATTGCGACCTGTCGGGTGTGCGCAAGGGGCGATATCCGGAGCTCTTTGGATGGCATTTGCCGACTACGCGCCCGCCGAGGCAAACGACCAGACGACCCAACGAAGCGGCCCATCGCCGTGGATGACGGCCCTTCTGACCGCGCTGACCCCCGGACTTGGCCACCTGTATATCGGCCAGGCGCGCCGCGGCGTGACGCTGTTCATTCTGGTGATCATCGCCGACACGCTCCTGATGTTCGCCATGATGGGGGTGTTGGCGCGGTTCTGGATGTTCGCCGTCAGTCTCGCGCTCCTTCTCGGGCTGTGGCTCTACATCATGGTCGACGCGATTTCGCGCGCGTATCGGATGCGGGACTTTCCACATCAGCGCTACAGCCGCTGGACCACCTACGCGGGCGCTTTTGTGCTCGCCTGTCTGATCTTCGCGGGGCCGTGCATTTATGCGCTCCACGCGAAAGCATCGGGCCGGCTGTTGTGGTTGAACGCCACGAGCGCAGGCATGGAGCCCACGCTGCGCCAGGGTGAATATTTTCTCGCCGACGCCACATACTATCGCACCCGCCATCCGAGCCGCGGCGAGGTCGCCGTCTACGTTCATCCCAAGCAAGAGGAGCTTCACTATATCAAACGCATCGTCGCCATCGAGGGCGACCGCATCGCCATCAAGGGCGGCCGCGCCATCGTCAACGGGGTAATGGCGGAGGAGCCCTACGTCGAGGCGGGCGATGCGCAGGCGCCCTTTGCGAACGAAGCGGAAATGCGGGTGCCGCCGGGACACGTGTACGTCCTGGGCGACAATCGCGCCAATAGCGTCGACAGTCGCGACCAGGTCGCGCATGGCCCGGTGCCGGTGGTAAATCTGATCGGCCGTGTCACCGATATCGCCATATCGCGCCACTTGCTCCGCATGGGCCGCTGGATCGGCACGCCGAGCAATCTTTAGTACCTCATAAGGCGTAGAGATCGGATTGCGCGCTAGCGCGTCAACTCTCGCATCGCGTTGTCCAGTCCCTCGAGCGTCAGCGCATACATGCGCCCGCCCATGAGCTGGCGCATGATGCGGATCGACTGCGTGTAGTCCCAATCCTTCTCCGCCACGGGATTGAGCCACACGCAGGCAGGATAGGTTCGCGCCACGCGTTCCATCCAGATCGCGCCGGCCTCCTCGTTGAAGTGCTCGATCGAACCGCCGGGCGCCATGATCTCGTAGGGCGACATCGAAGCGTCGCCGACGAAGATGACTTTGTAATCGTGCGGATAGGTGTGCAGCACGTCCCAGGTCGGCGTGGTTTCGTCGAACCGGCGACGGTTTTCCTTCCACACCTTTTCGTAGAGGCAATTGTGGAAATAGAAATACTCGATGTGCTTGAACTCGCTGCGCGCGGCCGAGAACAGCTCCTCGGTGGCCTTGACGTGCCAATCCATCGATCCGCCGATGTCGAGGAAGAGGAGGACCTTCACCGCGTTGTGGCGCTCCGGCCGCATGAGAATGTCGAGATAGCCCTTGTGGGCGCTGCCCTTGATGGTGCCGTCGAGATCGAGCTCCTCGGGCGCGCCGGTGCGGGCGAAGTTGCGCAGCCGGCGCAGCGCGATTTTGATGTTGCGCGTGCCGAGCTCGACCTGGTCGTCGAGGTCTTTGAATTCACGCCGGTCCCAGATCTTGACGGCGCGAAAGTTGCGGCTCTCGTCTTGGCCGATGCGCACGCCTTCAGGATTGTATCCGTAGGCGCCGAAGGGTGATATCCCAGCCGTGCCGATCAACTTGTTGCCGCCCTGGTGGCGCCCCTTCTGCTCTTTCATGCGTTGGCGCAACAGCTCGAGCAGCTTGTCCAGGCCGCCGATTGCCTCGATCTGTCGCTTTTCCTCGTCGGTGAGATATTTTTCGGCAAGTTTTTTCAGCCACGCAGCCGGGATTTCGGCGGTGAGCATCTCACTCACTGGCTCCAGGCCTTTGAACACGTGCCCGAAGACGCGATCAAACTTGTCGAGATTGCGCTCGTCCTTCACCAGCGTCGTGCGCGCGAGGTAATAAAAGTCCTCGACCCGACGGCCAGCGAGGTCTTTCTCCATTGCCTCCATCAGCGTGAGATATTCGCGCAGCGTCACCGGGACGCCGGCGGTTTTGAGCTCGCGGAAGAAGGCGACGAACATGGCGAGAGCAGCTTGCGCCGCCGTGTAAGGCGGTCAAGGCAGGCCCCAGAAAACCTCGCTGGTCGGGGCTTGACCAAAGATATTATCTTTATTATCTTTCGGCACAGCTAGGAGCTTTGCATGCGGCTTCATCCGGCCATGAATACCGGCGGACGAAACGTCGTCCCCCTTCGCAGCGCGACCATGTCGACGCAGATCGTCGCCCAGGTGCGCGAGGCGTTGTTCGCAAAAGAGCTTCGCCCGGGCGATTTCCTCGGCACGGAAAAGGATCTGGCCGAGCGTTTTGCCGTTAGTCGCATCGTCGCGCGCGACGCATTGCGAACCCTCGAAGCACAGGGCGTGGTCGAGATCAAAGTCGGTTCCGGGGGCGGCGCGCGCATTGCGCGCGGCAATGCCCGCCTCTTCGCCGAGGCGCTTGCCGTGCAGCTCGATCTTGCCGGCGTCTCAGTCAGCGAAATCATGGAGGCGCAACGCGCGATCGAATGTTTGGCCGCGGAACTCGCGGCGACAAATTCCACCGCCGAGGATCATGCTCGGCTGCGCTCACTCATCGCCGAAGCCGAGCGCAAGATCGACGATATCTCCGCCTTTACGCGCTCCTCGCGCGAGTTCCATCTCGCCGTCGCCGAAGCCTCCCACAACCGCGTCTTGGTGGTCCAACTCGTCTCGCTGCAGCACGTCTCTTGGCCTGCGCACAATCCCACGCTGACGCCGAGCGTTGCGCGGCGCGTTCTCGACGCACATATGGAATTGGCCACGCGCATCGAAATGCGCGACGGCGCCGGAGCGCGGCGGCTGATGGACGAGCACGTGAAAATGATCGCGGCGCGGCGCGTTGCCGAGCACCGCGACAAAAGCGCAACAAACCGCGCCTGCTGTTGAACTCAAGTTGAAACATCAAGGAGGAGTCCAGCCATGATCAAGAATAAATTCATCATCGAACCGCATTTCCGGTTGCAGGAATGGGTGGCGGAGGAGAAGGGATATTTCAAGGACGAGGGGCTCGATTACGTCTTTCAGGAACTCATCCAATCGACCGATGGCGCGCACCATTTCAAGGGCGACAAAGTCGGCGCCATGCAGTCATTCGAGCGCGGGCGCACCTCCGACGTGAGCTGCGCCTGTCACTGGACCGTGGGCGTCGCCGCCTCCAAGGGCAAGGGTCGCCTCTATGCGGGCGTGTACTCGGTGGCGCCCGCGGGCGTCTTCGTTCCCGCGGATTCGCCGGTTCGCACGCCAGAGGATCTCGCCGGCGTTCCCATCGCCGTCGGCTATCAGTCGGGCAGCCACTACTCGACCATCCAGGCGCTCGAGCAATATATGCCGGCCGACAAGATCAATCTGACCTTCGCCGACGGCATGTTGTTTCACCGGCTCGATCAGTTGATCGAGGGCAAGGCGCAAGCGTCGGCGCTGTTCAGCGGTCCCTACTACTTCGCCGAGCAGCTCGGCTTCCGCAAGGTCATCGATACGACCTTCATGATCACGACCATGGTGAGCGGAAATCCCGACCCCGAAGACTTGCGCAAATTCTTCCGCGCGCTCAGGCGTGCGCAGCGCGACATCGATCTGCGGCCCGATCTCTACACTCACTACTACACGAACGAATTCCCGACGCGGTACCATGCCAGGATGGACACGCGTCGCTGGGGCCCGGGCGAGCGCCTCGTGTTCGAGACCTACACCAAAGAAGTCTACGAAGAGACCTTTAGGTGGATCGCGGACCACGGCATCTTCGCAGATACCGGCATGGGCTCCGGCAAGTACGAGGATGCGGTCATTCCGGCGACGCCGTAGGCAGATCCGAGAGCCTGCCTCGCGCACGCCAGCTCGCGCGCGGCCGCTCTGATGGTGCGGCTGGTCAGCTTCAGGAGCACCCGGTTTCCGGCTGGGGAGGCCGGCTGAGCGGGGCCGCTCTCGCCTTTTCCGCCAGCTTGAGCCAGCGCAGCCCCAAATTGCGGCGCTCGGCCGCGAGCTCGGGCGAACTCGCCAATTTCGCCCGCCGCGCGCACTCGGCGGCCTGGACATGGCAATACTTCACATACGACGACATCACGCGTTCTCAACACTTGGCCGGCGCGCCACTTGCCGATCTGGGAAGCCCTTCCCCGCCGGGCCCGTGACCATCGCGAGTATCCCCTGCCCTGATGTGACCCAACAAGGGGCCGTTCAAATTCGCTGGCGAACTGTTGCGCCGGCGTCACACATCTGCGAACGAGCCTCGCCTAAGCTTACGATGGCCGCCGTGGGGCGCGGACTTGGGAGGAGCGAAAGCCCCGGCCAGGGTATGCGCCTCGCCGCGTGCAACCCACCGACGCGATAGTCCCACTTAGCGCACCACGAGAACCCGCGACATGGAATCATCCGACGATGCGGCCTATGCGAGGGCAGCGCTCAGCGCCACCGTCGTGCTGTTCCGAACGCTTATCAAAAAGGGACTACTCACCCGCGACGAAGTCGTGCGACTCGTCCTTGACGAAGCGGTATCGAGGGCCATCCAAGCAGAAGCACAAAACGGACGCGAGGCGGGAAGCGAAGCGGACCGCAAATGCGCGGAGATCCTCAAGCTGATCGCGGAGAAGCTTTGATGCGTTCAGCCCGCGAGCCACGCCTCGCGCTAAATCGTACGGATGGGCTGAGCGGGAGTGAAATTTTAGCAGGGCCGCGTCGCGCGGGTTCGCCGCAAGCCCCTGCATGCGGCCGGCCGCGCTCAAAACCCGCTCGCTTCCTCCGCCAAACGCAGTCCGATCAGCCGCTCGAGCGTTGCCGCATCTTTCAACAAATCTTGGGAGCGGGCGCGATGCACGATGCTGCCCCGCTCCAGCACGATCGCCTCTTTGCTCAGCGACAGCGCGACTTCGCCGTGCTGCTCGACCAGGAGGAAGGCGGTGCCCTCGTCGGCAGTCATGCGCCGGATCGCAGCCGTCAGCTCTTCGACGATGATCGGAGCAAGCCCCTCGAGCGGCTCGTCGAGCAATAGCAATATCGGATTGGTCATCAGCGCGCGCGCGATCGCCAGCATCTGCTGCTCGCCGCCGGACAGGTGATTGCCTCTACTGGCGCGGCGCTCGCTCAAGCGGGGGAAGAGACGATAGATCGCGCCGAGGTCCCACCGCCCAGGTCGCGATGCGACGATCAGATTTTCTTCGACGCTCAGGGAGGGGAAAATGTCGCGCTCCTGCGCCACCCAGCCAAGCCCCTTGCGCGCGCGCCAATGCGGCCCAGCGCGCGTGATGTCGCGGCCGCGCCAAATGACCGCACCGCGGCTAATCCGGGTGAAGCCCATGACGGTAAGAAGGAGCGTCGATTTGCCGACGCCATTGCGTCCCAGGATGGCGAGGCTACCCCCCTCGGACACAGCAAGCGTGATGCCGTCGAGCACGACGGCATCGCCGTATCCCGCGCGCACATTCTCGAGCGCGAGCAGCGCCTCAGCCATGGCGTGTCCCACCCAGATAGACGTCCCGCACGCGCGCGTCGGCCGCGATTTCCCGCGGCGTGCCCTCTACCAAGATGCGGCCGCCCACCATGACGATGATGCGATGCGCAAAACGAAATACGACATTCATGTCATGCTCGATGAACAGCACGGCGATGTCGCGGGAGAGATTGGAGATGACGGAGAACAGCTCGGCGCTCTCGCCCTGCGGCACGCCCGCCGCGGGTTCATCTAGCAGCAGCACCTTCGGCTTCGTAGCCAGTGCCAGCGCTATCTCCAACAGCCGTTGCTGGCCATAGGCGAGCTCGCGCGTCGGGCGATAGCAGCTCGCAGCGAGCCGCAGCGAAACGAGGATCGCATGTGCCTCCTCGACCGCATCGCCGTAGGACGGCAGCTTCCGCCACCAACTGCGGGCGTAGCCGCGTCGCTCGCACACCGCGAGCGTCACCGCCTCGAGCGCACTGAGGTGGGGAAACAACGTATTAATCTGAAAAGTGCGCACGAGGCCGCATTTGACCCGCTCCTCGGGCTTGAGGGCCGTGATGTCGCTTTCTCCCAGGAAAATATGTCCCCCATCCGGCCTGAGCATGCCAGTCATCAGATTGATCAGCGTCGTTTTGCCGGCGCCGTTCGGCCCGATCAGCGCATAACGCTCGCCTTGCGGCAAATTGAGCTCGATGCCCTTGGCGACGACGAGCGAGCCGAAGCTCTTGTCCAGGCCGCGCGTGGCCAACGCTGAGGCGTTCACGCAGCACTCCGCACAAGACGCGTGAGCCGCGTCAATCCCCCGAGAACTCCATTCGGCAGGAAGAGAACCACGGCAATGAGCAGCGTTCCAATCCAAAAGTACCAGTATTGTGGATTGATACCGGAGAACTGATCGCGCGCCACCATGTAAATGACAGCGCCGACAAGGCCACCATAAAGCCGGCCGGCGCCGCCCAGGATCAGGATCACGAGCACGTCTGCCGAGCGTGCAAAGCTCAGCGTTTCGAGCGAAACGGTTTCCGTCGTCTGCGCCAGCAATCCGCCGGCAATACCGGCCATGATTGCCGCGATCGTATAGACCTTACGGATATGCGCGGGATTAGAAGCCCCGATTGCAGGCATGCGAATTGCGTTCTCGCGAATGCCCCGCAAAGCGAGGCCGAACGGCGAATTGATCAGCCGCCGCGCGAGCAGGAACGCGAGGAACAAAACCGCCAGCGAATAGGTATAAGCGGTTGTGCCATAGAGATCGAATTGGAAGGCGCCGAAAAGTTTCCACATGCGCACGCCTTGCAGCCCGTCGGCGCCGCCAGTCAACCAGCTTGCGCTGTTGGCTGCCTCCGCGAGCAACAAGCCCAGCCCAAGCGTAATCATGATCAAAGCGAGATGGCGGAATCGAGCAATGATAAAGCTCGTGGCATAACCGAGCAGGCCCGCGGCGACGGCAGCTGCAGCCAACCCGGTTAGCGGCTCGCCCCAGCCCCACTTCGCAATCAGACCCGCCGTATAAGAGCCAAAGCCGAAATAGGCGGCATGGCCCAGCGACACGATGCCGGCATAGCCGAGGATAAGATCGAGCGACAATGCAAACAGCGCCGTGATGGCGATCTGGCTCGCCAGCACGAGGTAGTTGGGAGCGAGCACGAACGGCAGCAGTGTGGCAAGCCAGAAGGCAATTTCAACCGGCTGGCAGCGAATCTGCGCCTCAAGATGGCGTTGCGGCTCGCTGAGGGTGGAAGACGTCATCAGCGTCTCCCGAATAGCCCGAGCGGTCGCCACATCAGCAGCGCCACCATCACGAAATAGATTAGAAAGGCGCCAAGCTCGGGAAAATAATATTTGCCCGCCATATCACTGATTCCAAGAAGGCTCGCCGCCACGAACGAACCGGCGATCGAGCCGAGCCCGCCGACAGCCACGACAATGAGGACGTAAATGAGATACGTGAACGCAAACGCGTGATCGAGCCCCACGATCTCGATGGCGAGCGCGCCGCCGAGACCCGCAAGCCCGCTGCCGAGCGCAAAAGTAACCGCGAACACGCGATCGACATCGATGCCAAGGCCGCGGGCCATGCGCTGGTTGTCGACCGCAGCCCGTACCTGCGCTCCGAAGCGCGTGAACTCAAGCGCAGCGACCAGCACTGCCGTGATCACTATCGAAACGCCGATCAGGAAGAGTCGGTAGACGCCGAGACTCTGGCCCATGATCGACACTGAACCGCGCAGGTAAGACGGCAGGTTCACGGGCTGCTGGATGGTGCCGTAGAGATAAGCGGCAACCGCAACCGAAACGAAGACGATACCGATTGTCAGCAGGCACTGATCGAGATCGCTCGCGCCATAGAGCCGCCGGTAGAGCACGCGTTCGAAACCGATGCTTACCAGCGCCGCCGAGAGAAACGCCAACGGCAGGCTCGCCAAGAACGGCCAGCCCAGGTCATTCGTCAAAGTTACGGTGACGAAGCCACCGAGCATGGCGAAGCTGCAGTGCGCGAGGTTGACGAAATTCATCATCCCCAGCGTCACCGACAAGCCCACCGACAGGAGGAACAACAACATCCCGTAGGCGAAACCGTCGAACAGAACGCCGAAGGCGGAGGCAATCATGCCGAGGCTCGAGCGATGGTCGGCATGATCGCCCGGCTAGCAGCACGGCTTCGCGCTGGTACACGGCCAGCGCCACATCGTCCCCTCCCCCGCATGCAGTGGGAGGGAGCAGACCGAGTGTACTGCCCGCAGTGATTTCATTGCGCCGAAATCGTTCTAGTTCTTCATGGCGGCCTTGAACGGATCCTTGACGTTCTCGATCTTGTCGAACTCGACGTTGACGATTTGCCCGCCGACCTTCTCCACCCGCCGGATGTAGACCGTCTGGACGACATCGCGGGTCTCCGGATCGATCGCCATCGGGCCGCGCGGGCTCTCCCATTGCATACCTTTGGCGGCCTCGACCAAGCTCTCGCCGTCGGTCTTCCCGCCGGTCTTCGTGAGCGCCTCATAGATGACGTGCATTCCGTCAAACGCGCCGGCGGAGAACATATCCGGATTGCGTCCGAAAGTTTCTTTATAGGTCTTCACGAAAGCCGCGTTCGTTGGAGACTGATGATTGTAGTCGTAATGGAAGGACGTGATGATGCCGAGCCCAGCCTCGCCCATGTTTTTCAGCGCGTCTTCCGACGTCAATTCACCCTGCCCGAGGATTTTTGTCTTCTTGGGATCGATGCCGCGCTCGGCTAGCGCTTTGCCGATGGCCGCTGGCTGCGGCCCGCCAGGCGTCCAGATGTAGATTGCGTCCGCGTTCGCGTCCTTCGCCCGCTGCACGAAGGCGGCGAAATCTTGGTTTGCCACCGGATAACGCGCCGCACCGATGATCTCGCCACCGGCATCCTTGAAACCTTTGTGAAACGCGGCCTCGCCGTCATGCCCCGGGCCAAAATCCGAGACCATCGTATAGGCCTTGCGGATTCCGTTTCTGTAGGCCCAGGTGCCAAGCGTCTGGTTCAACTGCGGCACCGTGAATGACGTGCGGACCATGTAGGGCGATTTCGTCGTGATGATTGCGGTTGCCGCATTCATATTCACCATGAACTTCTTTGCCTGCGCCGACACATCGCCGGCTGCGAGCGCATTGGGCGTGAGCGCAAAGCCCGCCAGCAGGTCTACGTTGTCGCGGACGATGAGCTCCTGCGCCAGCCGTTTGGCGATGTCCGGCGCGATTCCACCGGTATCCTTGCGGAGGAGCTCGATCTTCTTGCCGGCAACCATGTCGCCGTACTGCTTGATGTAGAGCTTGATGCCGTTATCCATTTGCGCCGACGGGTCGGCAAACTGTCCAGAATAAGCGAGGACCACGCCGATTTTGATCGTCTGCTGGGCCTGCGCCGAGGTCACGGCGAGAACAGCGGCGACAGGGGTAGAGGCAAGCAGCATCTTTCGCATAGTCGTGCCCTCCGGCCGGTCCGATGCACACGCGCTGCGCTCCCTCCCCCCTTCGGGGCGAGGGCTGCGGTGAACTTATCCGGCGGAAACTAGCCGCCCCGCGCGCGCGTTGGATCCTTGACGTTCTCGATCTTGTCGAACGGCACATTCACGAGCTCGCCGCCGACCTTCTCTACCCGCCTGATATAAATGGTCTGTACCACGTCGCGCGTATCGGGATCGATCGACATAGGTCCCCGCGGGCTCTGCCACTTCAATCCCTTGGCCGCCGCGATCAAAGCATCGCCGTCGGTATTGCCGCCCGTCTTCTTCAGCGCCTCATAGATGGCATGCATGCCGTCATAGCCGCCGATCGAGAAGAAGTCCGGATTGCGCCCGTGCATTTCGTTGAACAGCTTGACGAACTCGACATTGAGCGGCGCTTTGCTCTTGTAGTCGTAATGCCAGGCCGAGATGATGCCGAGGCCTGCGTCACCCATCACCTTGAGCGCCTGCTCCGCTGTGGTCTCGCCCGATCCCAGGACCTTGGTCTTGGTCAAATCGATGCCGCGCTCGGCAAAGGCCTTGCCCAGCGCGGCCGGCTGTGCCCCTCCAGGGATAAAGATGTAGATGCACTCCGGATTCATGTCTTTGGCGCGCTGCACGAAAGCCGAGAAATCCGGGTTCGCAACAGGAAAGCGCACCGAGCCAATGATCTCGCCCCCGGCCTCTTTGAACGCGCGCTGGAATGCCGCTTCGGAGTCGTGTCCGGGTCCGTAGTCGGTCACCATGGTGTAGCACTTCTTGAGGCCGTTCTTGGCCGCCCAGGTTCCGAATGTCTCCATCACCTGGGGCAGCGTCACAGACGTGCGGACCATGTAGGGCGACTTCGTGATGATGACCGAGGTCGCAGCATTCATGACCACCATGAATTTCTTCGCCTGAGCGGAGACGTCGGCGGCGGCGAGTGCGTTCGGGGTGAGCAGGAATCCGGCCAGAATGTCGACGCCGTCGCGCACGACGAGCTCCTGCGCGAAACGCTTGGCAACGTCGGGCGCGGGGCCGCCGACGTCGCGGCGGATGATCTCGATCTTTTTGCCGGCGACGGTGTCGCCGTGCTGCTTCATGTAGGTCTTTACCCCGTTGTCGAGCTGGATGCCGGCGTCGGCGAATTGGCCCGAGAGAACATTGATCAGCCCGATCTTGACCGTGCCTTGCGCATAGGCGCACGAGGCGCTGACGAAGAGCGCAACAGCGCAGCTAACTCCCATGCGGGTCCAATTCATCGTCATCCTCCCGGCTTGCTCGCTTCTGTGTTTGTCAAAAATTGTACTTACGAAAATTCGCGCGGTCGAGGATGTTCGTCGCACCGGATAGTGGGTGCCGCCCCATCGCCGGCAATCATTGCCGGGGCGCAGCGCGGCGCAAGGCGCGTGAACGCGACTTGCCACCATCCTCTTTCGTCAAAGTGCTTCTTTTCGACGGATGGCCGCGTCGAGCCCGGACGTGACAAATCGAGGACGGCTAAAGCGCTGGTATCGGAACTCACGAATTGCCCGAGCGTTGACGGCGCCACCACGTGCATCCGCAGTCCTGCACACGGTCAAAAGTGCCGCAATCATCGAGGGTTAGCGGCGATGCCTGAGATCTGCCGAACCTCACATTTCCGCCGCATCCGCCATGCTAAGCATGAGGCGCGTGCGGTCGATCGCGGCAGATGCCATGCTCCCCGTTGCTGCCCTTGCCCTCCTTCTCCTGCTTTCGTGTTTCGGCGGCCAAGCTGTCCGCGCGCAGCCCTCAGCCGCCAATTCGCCGCGCATCGAGTGGGAAGTCAAAAACCGCTTCCGGCTGTTCCGCAACGAGGCCGACTTCCAGCGCCATGTTGACGCAGCGCACGGTGATGGCGTGCTCGCAGCCGAACGGCGGCTAGCGAAAGAGAGCGATGGACGTGGCTGGGCGCGCGACATCATCGAGCGACTATGCGTCGACCGCACCGGCCGGCTGTTGGAATCTTGCGAGCGAGACGGCGAGCGCGAGATCTATCTGGCGCCGCAGGATCACCGCGTCGGCGTAACGCTGGCGGGAACTTTGCCCGCAAATGAAGGCTGCGTGTGGAGCTTCGACGACGGCGACGGTCATCCGCGGCAAGTCAATGCCGGCTGCGACGAGGAAGTCAGCGCCCGTCTCGTCAGCAGCCGGCCGACTGTTGCGAGCGTCGATATCGTGTTGCCGGACAGCACCGCGCTGCGGCTCATCAGCGAGATTGTCGTGCGCGATGTGCTCATCGCCGGCATGGGCGATTCGATCGCAGCTGGCGAGGGCAATCCCGATCGGGCGGTGCAGTTGTCGGATCAGGGTTTTTGCTTCAAGCGCTTTGGCGGCGGCGAATATTACCGGCCGGGACGAGCGGGCTTCAGGGGAAATAGATCCTGCACGGTCATGGCAAATGACGAGATGCGGGCTGGCGAGTGGGCGCAGCAGAGCGCGCGCTGGCTGAGTGGCCCTTGTCACCGCTCACTCTACAGCTATCAGATGCGCACCGCGCTCGCACTTGCGGTCGAAAACCTCCATATCGCCGTCACCTTCATTCCGCTCGGCTGCTCGGGCGCGACAATCAGCGCCGGATTTCTTGGCAGCCAGCGGGCGCGCGAGTGCCCTGGCGTCGGCTTTGCCTGCTCGGGAACGGTTCGCTCCCAGACCTCCGAATTGACGGAGCTCTTGACGGCGGCGCGGCGTCACCAGCCCGACCGCAGCCTCGATCTGGTGCTGCTTACCATTGGAGCCAACGACATTCTCTTCTCCGGCCTGATCGCCAACGTCATGATCGAGCCGGGAACCGAACGCAGCCTCCTCAGTCGCGGCGGGATCATTGCTTCGGTCGTGGAGGCGCAGACGATCCTTGATCGCGAGCTGCCCGGAAACTTTGCCAAGGCGCGTGCCGCGCTCAAGCCGCTCGTGGGCGGAAATCTGTCGCGCGTCGTCTACGTCACCTATGGCAATCCGGCGCTTGCGGGCCCCGAGACGCCCTGCCCCGGCGGACGCGACGGTTTTGACGTGCATCCGGCCTTCGCCGTCGATGGCGAGCGGCTGCGCCAAGCCGTGGCCTTCGTATCGCAAAGATTTCTGCCCGGCATCAAGGCGCTCGCGCGCTGCGAAGAGAGGAGCTGCCGAAATCCGTCGACCGATCGCATGACGTTCGTGAACGCCCACCAGGAGGCGTTTGCGTCGCACGGCGCGTGCGCACGCGACGCGGACGATCCTGCATTTGATCGCGAGTGCTTTTCGGGCAAAGGCGAAACGTTCGAGAACAGTTTGACGAAGGGTGCGACGGAGCCGATGGCCTGCGGCTACTCGGCGAGCGAATTTCGCCCCTACGCGTCGCGCGCGCGTTGGATCCGCACCGCAAACGACAGCTATTTCACCGCGATGACCTACCCCGAAGGGCTGCCGGCGGTGCTTCAGCCAAGCGACCTGCATGATGCGATCTGGGGAATATTCGCCGCGGTCTATGGCGGCGCAGTTCACCCGACCGCGGAGGGCCATGCCGCCATGGCGGACGCGGCGCTGCCAGCCGCGCGCGAGGTGCTCGGGTTGCGGGCACCCGCCGCGCTCGTTCGCAGCGAGCCGCTGCCGACGCTGCCAAATCTCATTGCTCCGCGGCTGCCGACGTCTGGGCGCTAGACCCAACTCGAGCCTGCGAGCTCGATCACGTAGCTCGCATTGAGCGCAGCGAAATGCGGGATGGCTTGCATTGTTGGAAGGCTCCCAGATTTTGCTTCGCTCAATCCGGGCTTCTCACTACTCCTCACGCCACGCCGAGCTTCTTCTGCAGGCTGGTAGACGACGTCGTGTATTGGAAGACCAGCCGCTTGCCGGGATAGACATAGTGGTAGGCCTTCTGCGCCATCAGCGCGCCTTCGTGAAAACCCGATAGGATGAGCTTGAGCTTGCCGGGGTACCAATTGATGTCGCCGATCGCGAAAATGCCGGGTACGCTCGATTCGAATGCCGCGGTGTCGACCAGAATGTACTCGCCATCCTTCATGTCCATGCCCCAATCGGCAACCGGGCCGAGCTTCATGGTCAATCCGAAGAACGGCAGCAGCGCGTCGCAGCCGATTTCGAAATTCGGGCCGTCGTTGCGCTTCACGATGGCCTTGCCGATGCATCCGTCCTCACCCGCAAGCGCCGAGATCTGACCCAGCACGAAATCGATTTTGCCCTCGCCGACGAGCTTCATCATCTTGTTGACGCTTTCGGGCGCGGCGCGGAACTCGCTGCGCCGGTGCACGAGAGTGAGGTGACTCGCAACCGGCGCGAGGTTCATCGTCCAATCGAGGGCGGAATCGCCACCGCCCGCGATGACGATGCGCTTGCCGCGCAACGCCTCGATTTGCCGCACGGCGTAGAAAACGGAGGTGCCCTCATAGGCCTCGATTCCCGGGATCGGCGGCCGCTTGGGCTGGAATGACCCCCCACCCGCCGCGATCACGATGACTTTGACTTCGAACTCGCGGCCGCGGTCGGTCGTGACGCGGAACAGCGGGTCCCCGATCGTCTCGATGCTCTCGACCATCTCCTGCAGATGAAAGGTCGCTCCGAACGGTTTGATCTGCGTCAGCAATGCGTCGCAGAGGCCCTGCCCCGTGACATAAGGTAAGCCCGGGATGTCATAGATCGGCTTTTCCGGATAAAGCTCCGCGCATTGACCGCCGATTTGGTCGAGAATGTCGACGACATGCGCTTTCATGTCGAGCAGGCCAAGCTCGAACACCGCAAACAACCCGCAGGGTCCGGCACCGATGATCAGCACGTCGGTCTTGATCGTTTCGCTCATGCGTTTGCTACGCGCCTCACTTGCGTTCGCGTCTGATATGGGATGATGCGCCGCGAATGTGTAGTCGCGGGCGTTTTCGCTAAGCCTGCCGCTCGGGCGTGCGCACCACGAGTCCCTCGAGCTCGGCGGTCACCTTGATCTGGCAGGACAACCGCGAATCCGGCTTCACGTCATAGCCGAAATCGAGCATGTCCTCCTCCATGGGCGACGGCTCGCCTACCACCGCACGCCACGCTTCGTCGACGTGCACGTGACAGGTAGCGCAGGCGCACGCGCCGCCGCACTCCGCCTCGATGCCCGGAATGCCGTTCTTGATCGCCGTCTCCATGACCGTCGAGCCGATCTCGCCCTCGACCGTCCGGAGGGTGCCTTCATGATCGATATAGGTGATCTTCGGCATGCGGTTGGCGGAACAATTGGCGATGTGCGGCGATGTCGGCGTCCTATAGCCGCTGGCGCTGCCGCGCGCCAGATGACGCCCTGAGCTCATTGCGCGTCGTCGTAGGCGCAGCCGGCGTCGCGCGCGCAGCGCAGCACGAAGCGGTGCGCTGCTCCACTTCGTTTCGCGTTGCGCTGCGTCCGGGACACGAACGCTCGAGTTGACGCTAATCAAAAATAGCCTATGCCCGCCGTCCGCCGCTCACCGCGGCTTGCTCGGAAGGCGGCTCGCCGCCGAGCACGCGATAGCCGGCCGCGGTGAGGCGGCAAACCAGCCAGTCCGGCTTGATAGGGTTGTGCATCCAGGGGGTCGCCCAGCCGTGGGCCACACAAGACTCGACGGTCTTTTTCGACACTTCTCGGCCCTCCCGGTCGAAAAGCGGCAGCTTTCCGCCGGGTTGCGTCAGTCCCCGCTCGAGGTAGCGCCGCTGCGCCTCGCTCGGCCGTATGCCACCCGCATTACGGCCGGACAAATCCTCGCCCCGCGCGCAGACGTCGTCCTTGCCCTGCGGTGCTCGACCCATCGCCCGCCTGCCGTTAACGATGATTAAAGACGCCTAACAAGCGGTTTCCTTCGGTATGCCAAGCCGATAAGATAGCCCAATCGCGATGAAATGTCTGGGTGGCGCGCACTGGGCCGCCGCCCGAGGGGTTCGCAGGGATCTCAAGGCTAACGCGCTCGTGGCGCGGTCAGGGTGCTCGCTCCTGCCGCCGCTGTAGTCCAGCGTAATACGAGGCGACGACGGACATGGCAAACACTTCGAAGAAGATCAAGGATCCGACGGAAGCGGCGCTTTCCGCGATCCAGGACGCGCTTTCGGCGCGCGATGCCGCGGCCGAGGCGCAGGCCGGCATTTCACCCACCCCAGCGGTGAGCGCGGCCGAGGACCTACAGTGGTCCGGCATCTCCTCCGCGCCCGCCGCGGACGAGCAGCAACGTGAAGAGCAGGCCTTCTCGCGCCGAGCCGCCAATGACGACCGTGAATCCATCGGCAACATCCTGCGGGCGCTGCAGCGCCGTCCGGCAGGCACGTCCTACGTCACCGCGACGGTCTTTGCGGGCCTGTGGGTGCTCGCCGGCCTGGTACTCGGCTGGATGTATTTCCCCGAGATGCGAGCCGCGCTTGGTCCAACTGGCCTCGCCGCGCCGGTGCTGGCCATGCTCGCCGTCGTCTTCTTCGTGCCGATCATCTTCTTCTATGTGCTCGCGCATATGGCTTGGCGCTCGCAGGAGCTGCGGCTCATCACTCAGTCCATGGCCGAGGTCGCGATGCGGCTCGCCGAGCCGGAGACGGTTGCGCGCGAGTCGATCGTCACAGTCGGACAGGCAATCCGGCGCGAAGTGGCGGCCATGGGCGACGGCGTCGAGCGCGCGCTTGCGCGCGCCGCCGAACTCGAGACACTCGTGGCGAACGAGGTTTCCGCCCTCGAACACGCCTACAGCGAGAATGAGGTGCGCATCCGCGCGCTGCTACAGGATTTGGGCACCCAACGCGATACCCTGGTTGGGCAGGCCGGGCAGATCCGCGACGCCATCAACAGCGTCCATCTCGATCTGAGCCACGACATTTCGCCGATCAGCGAGCTTGTTGCCCAGCAGGTCGACGAAGCTTCGCGGCGGATCACCCACGCGCTGTCCGAAAAGGCCGAGCATATCACCCGCGCGCTCGGAAACGCCGGCGACACGATGATCCAGACCCTCGGCGAGCGCGGCGGCGACCTGCTGGACCGGCTCGAAAATACCAGCCGCGAAACGTCGCAGGCCATTTCCGGTGCGAGCGACCGCCTGACCACGACACTGAACTTCAAGACCGATCACATCGGCGACGAGTTTACGGAAATAACCGCGAATATCGAACGCACGATGGCGGAACGCCTCGAGCGAGTGACCGAGAATTTCGCACAAAAATCCGCGGAGATTCTCGACCTGATGAGCAACCGTTCGCAGGAGCTCACCGATCTGGTCATCGAGACCGGCAACCAGCTCGCGGATACGATTTCCAGCCGCGTCGAGGAGGTCAATACCACGCTCAAGAATACCGGCGATTCCCTCGTGCTCGATCTGAGCCTGCGCGGCGGAGACGTGGTGTCCAAGCTCGAGCAGACCGGCGCGCGTATCACCGATACAATCGTGCAGCGCGGCAGCCGGGTGACCGACCAGTTCCGCGAGACCGCCGAGGCGCTCGCCGACGTCATTGCCAACCGCGGCGACGCGGCGCGCGAAATGCTCGCGGCCCGCCTGCATGCGTTCGAGGAGATGTTCAATCAGGGAGGAAGCGAGCTTGCCGACACCATTGCGCGGCGCGGGGACGCGGTACGCGAGCTGCTCGCGGCGCGGCTGCAATCGTTCGAGGACGTGTTCAACCACGGCGGCACCGAGCTCGCCGAACGCATCGCCCGCGACGCCGGCACGCTCGGCAATGTAATCACTCGGCATTTGGCCGAGTTCGACCGCACGGTGAAGACCTATGGCGGCGAGATGGTCGAACGTCTGGGCGAGCGCACGCAGGACATTTCCAGCTCGATGCGCGAGTACTTGGACAATTTCGACACCCGCGTGACGGTCAAGTCGGCCGAGATCACGGCGAGCCTCGACCAGCAATTCAACCGTTTCCGCGATGCTCTCGACGGCCGCACGCAGACACTCAGCGAGTCGCTTTCTGCGCGGGTCGTGGATGTCGCCAAGCGGGTGGCCGAGGGCGGAAAAGAAGTGATCGGCGCGCTGGACAAGCGCATCGCCGACCTCACCGGCGTCATCAACCTGCGCGGAACACAACTCGCCGATAGCATCGGCGCCAAGATCGAGGACGTGGACAGGACGCTCGGCGTCAAAGCCACGCAGGTCGCGGACAATCTGGATGCGCGCATCAGCCGGTTCGAGAATCTGCTGAGCGGCCGCGCCGAGAGCATGACCAGCGAGATCGAGGCGCGCACCCAATCGGCCGCCGAGCTGATCGCCGCGCGCACCGAAAGCCTGACCAAGGAGATCGAGGCGCGCAGCCAATCGGCTGCCGAGTTGCTCGCCGCCCGCACCGAGCATTTGAGCAGCGCGATCAGGTCCAACGCCGGCGATGCCGCGCAGGCGATCGAGAAGCTGACCGCGGCATCCACCGAAGCGATCGGCGGACGAGCGGAGCAGTTGCGCAGCAGCATCAAGGCCGCCACCGAGGAGGCGGAGCGCTCGCTCGGCAATCTTTCGACGTCAGCTTCCAGCATTATCAACTCGCGGATGCATGAGCTGGGCGAGGCGGTCAAGAGCAACAGCGCGGAAGCCGAGCGTTCGCTCACGCAGCTCGCGACCGATACCACCAACGCGATCCGGGCGAGCGCGCACGACGCGGAGCGCATGATCAGCGGCATGTCGACCGGCGTCAGCAACGTTCTCAAGCAGAACGCCAGCGAAGTCGAACGCACGCTGCTTTCGGTGAGCGCCGAGGTGGCTCGCAACTTCGTCGGAAAGGCGGAAGAGATTTCGACTGCGGTCGGCCAGCGTGCCGCCGAGATAACGCGAGTGGTTGACGAGAAGTCGAGTGGCCTTTTGGCCGCGCTCACCCGCAAGAGCGAGGAATTCGTGAACGAAGTGGGCCGCGTGACCGATCAGGCGGTGAAGGCGATCGAGGCCAAGGGCTTCAACTTCACCCAGACGATGACGGATAACAGCGAGCAGATCGCGCGCCTCATCAGCCAGGCGAGCGAGAGCGCGACCGGCGCGGTCAATCAGTCGCTCAAGGACCTACAGACAAGCCACATCGCTGCCACGGAGACGACCAGCGAAGCGGTCAATCGCGCGATCAAGGAATTGCGCGAAAGCGCGGAGATGGCGACCGAAAGCGCGGCCAAGACCATCAGCCGCACGCTCAAGGAACTGCAGGATACAACCCACGGCGCGGTCGAGCAATCCAAGCAGACCGCATCGGCAGCCGTTACCGAGATGCACGAGACGCACACCATGCTGCATTCCGATGCGACCGCACTTTACGAGCGGCTGCGCGAGGCCAACATTCTCCTGCAGGAGGTCTTGAGCGGCGCGCACGAGAACATGAGCGGCATCGAGAGCACGCTGGTTGCACGCGTGGCCGATTTTGTCGCGGCAATGAACGACGTCGCGCAGAAGGCCGGCACCGCCAACAGCGACGTCGAGCGCAACATCGCAAGCTTCAAGGACATGTCGACGAAGACGCTCGATGATCTCGGCCAGCTTGCCGGTCAGTTCGACGTGCACGCCCGCTCGCTGGCGGACGCGGTGGCGTTGGTCGACGGCAGCAACCGGCAGACCCAGAGCGCGCTCACCGAGCGTGGCGCGGCGATGGAGCAGTTGATGGCCGCCCTCGACAGCAAAGCTGCTGATCTTGAGGAACGGCTCACCCGCTTTGCCGGCGTGCTCGATCAGTCGTTCGAAAGCGCGGGCGAACGGGCGCGCGAAATCGCTCGCCTGACCGCGGAATCGGCGAGCAGCGGATCCGAAGCGATCAGGGAGAACTTCGATGCGATCCGCAGTGGCACCGAGGAGGAGCGGGCGCGCCTTAGCGAGGCCATGCACAGCATCTACGAGCAGGCGAGCGAGGAGTCGCACACCATGCTGTCGCAGGCGGCGCAACGCTTCGCGGAGGTTCTCGACGAGTTGAAGCAGATGAGCGGCGACATGCGTCGCGAGCTCGAGACGACGCGCGCCGAGTTGCGCAAGGGCATCCTCGAGCTGCCGCAGGAGACCTCGGACACCGCTTCGCACATGCGGCGCGTCATCGTCGATCAGATCGAAGCGTTGGCCGAGCTCAACCGTATCGTTGCCCGCCACAATCGCGAGCTCGACGTGGTCGAGCCCGCCGCGCTGCGGATGGAACCGCTCGAGGTCGCCTCCCGTCGCGGCGCCGCTCGCGAGGAGCCGGCGCGCACCAACGGCAATCCGCGCGGAGAGCCGGCCCGCGCCCGCTCCGACATCACCGGTATGGTTGCGCCAGCGATGCCGGCGAGGCGGGCCGAGGCGCCTACGCTGCGCCCCTCCCAGGCGGCGGGCGGCGGGCGCGCCGGCTGGCTCTCGGAGCTGCTCACGCGCGCCTCGCACGAGGCCGAGGCTCCCGCGCGTGAGCCGCCTGCCGCGCGCGCAAGTCCGCCCGAGCGCCCCGAGCGGCACAGCATGGAATCGCTGGACTCGCTTGCCGTCGATATCGCGCGCATGATCGACCACGATGCTGCCGCCGAGCTGTGGGACCGCTACAAACGCGGCGAACGCAACGTCTTCACGCGCAAGCTTTACACGATGCAGGGGCAAAAGGCGTTCGAGGAAATCCGCAGGCGCTATCGCGGCGACGGCGAATTCAAACATGCGGTCGATCGCTATGTGGGCGAGTTCGAGCGGCTGCTGGAGGAAGTCTCGCGCGAGGACCGCGGGCAGATGCTGGCGCGAACCTATCTCACCTCGGAGACGGGGAAGGTCTATACCATGCTCGCCCACGCCGCCGGGCGGTTCGACTGATCGAAGCGAAGATTATCAAGACCGCGGGCGCGCGATGAGCGCGCCCGCATCGTTTCGGAAGGCAAAGACGACCACGCTGGCGTGGCCCCACTAAGTTCCACTCGCTTGCGCCCTTCATTGCTGCGCTGATTCACTGCACACTCCGCCTGCCGCGCATGCTATTCCAGTCTCCACTCGAAACTGCGTTCAGACCGGAGGAGGCCATGGACAAGCTCGTGTTGGTGGGATTTTTGGCGCTGCTTCCAAGCAGCGCTTACTCTCAAGAGATCACGACGGGCAACACGGTCCGCGTTCTGGCAGACGGCGGGTCGGGCGGCCAAAATGCGACGATCTGGAAGGCGGACTGTCAGCAGGGAATGGTGCTCACCGGCATTGAAATTGCGGTCGGCGGGACGTGCCACAACCAATGCGATCGGGACGGCAGGCCTTTGGCTACATTCGTCATCCACTGCTCCCAGATTCAAGCGGGAAAATAAATCCGGCTGCACGCAACGCGTTGTGACTGATTACTTCAAGAACAGCTCGCTCCACATCTGCTGCCATTTCGGCGCCTCGTCGAGCCATTTGACCGGATCGATCATGACGTGTCGGTACTGATCAAGCAGCGTCCTCTGGGTGTGGCTCGACGGAATGCGGCCCATGTCCACGAGCAGTTTCTGGCCATCCGGCGAGAGCATGAAGTCGGCGAACAGGAGGGCGGCGTGGGGATGCGCCGCGTTCTTCGCCAGCGCGATCGCCTGGGGGCGACCGACCAGCGGCTCAACCGCGGCCCAATCGATCGGTCCCCCCTTCGCCTTGATGGAGTCGGCGTTGCCGCTGTAGGTCGTCAGACACACCGCTAATTCGCCAGCAGCCACCAGCTGAGCCACCAGGATGTGTCCTTTGCGCATCTCGGGCTTGAGCGCCGCAAGCTTGCGGAAGAACGCGAGACCGCGCTCCTCGCCCATGAAATTGACGACGCCGTACATCCAGTCGCTGTCGGTCGCCTCGAGCGCAAGGCGCCCGCTCCAACGCGGATCGGCGAAACCCTCGAGCGTTGCAGGCAACTCCTCCCGCCTGACCTTGCCCGTGTTGTAACCCACGACCCAGAGATTCGCGCGGTCAGCAAACCAGCGCCGGTGCCCTGGGATCGCCCAGGGCGGCAGATCGGCGAGATAGGGACTGTGGAATGGCGCGACCGTCGTCTCGCGTGCGAGCGCCTCGACCTCGGGCGCGTTGGTCTCGACCGCGTCCATGCCCCGCCGGCCCCCGCGCGACTCCGTGAGCGCGCGCTGCACCACGTTCTCGCTCAGCGCGCGCCAGAGCTGCACCTTGACCCCGTACTTGCTCTCGAAGGCGCGTGCGAGCGGGGCCGACTCCGTCGTCGCTATCGAGGTATAGAGCGTAAGTGAGCCCTCCTCCCGCGCCTTGGCGATCAGGCGCTGTCCGCGATCGGGGCCCGCGTAGGTATAGATCGCTGGGCCTTCCTCGGTTTGCGCGAGTGCACGCATCGGACCAAGACCCAAGATGGTGCAACATGCGAGAAGCGCACAAACCACGCCCTGTGGACCGCGGCACCTCGTGCCCCTCACGCCCGATTTCGTTTGCGATTGCTGCTCCATGGCCGTTTGCTTTGAGCTCACGTTCGCACGGACTGGAATCAGCGTGAGAGGCAGTGGTGACGGGCTGCGCTCCAGCAATGTGATTGCGTATGATGCACTACCGATGACCCCCCTCACCCTGTCCGTGCGCGTGGAACGCTGGCCGATTGCCGGCACCTTTTCCATCAGCCGCGGCGCCAAGACCGAGGCCGTGGTCGTGGTCGCCGAGCTCTCTGACCGTACCCATCGCGGGCGCGGCGAATGCGTGCCCTACGCGCGTTACGGCGAAACCGTCGACGGCGTGGCGGCGGCGATCGAAGGGATGCGCGTGGAGATCGGCCGCGGCCTTGATCGCGAACGGCTGCAGTCTGCCATGGCGCCGGGCGCGGCGCGCAACGCGCTCGACTGCGCGTTCTGGGATCTGGCCGCCAAGCGTGCCGGACGGCCGATCCACGAGCTGCTTGGCATGTCCGCGCCCAAGGCTGTCACCACCGCCTACACGATCTCGCTCGCCACGCCGGAAGCCATGGCGAAGGCCGCTGCCGGGGCCGCCGAGCGGGCGCTGCTCAAGATCAAGCTCGGCGCGCAAGGCGATCCCGCGCGGATTGCGGCGGTGCGGCGCGCCGCGCCGCGCGCCGAGTTGATCGTCGACGCCAACGAGGGTTGGACGGAGAGCGATCTCGCCACAAACCTCGCCGCTTGCGCAGAGGCCGCCGTGACGCTCATCGAGCAGCCCCTGCCGGCGGAGCACGACGATGCGCTCGCACGGATCGTCCACCCGCTTCCAATCTGCGCGGATGAGAGCGCGCATGCGAGCGCGTCGGTTTCCGCGCTCGTGGGGAAGTACGACGCCGTCAACATCAAGCTCGACAAGGCTGGCGGCCTGACCGAGGCGCTCGCCATGGCGCGCGAAGCCGAGCGGCTCGGATTGACGCTCATGGTCGGCTGCATGGTTGCAACCTCGCTGTCGATGGCGCCGGCCATGCTGCTTGCGCAGCGCGCGCGCGTGGTCGATCTCGACGGTCCGCTCCTGCTCGCACACGACCGGCCGGATGGGCTGCGTTACGAGGATAGCCGCGTCCACCCGCCGGCGCCGGCGCTGTGGGGATGAAGGAACTCGGGGGACTTGGCGGGGTAACCATGTAGGGCAACGCCGGGTGGCGTCCGCGGGGCCGTTCACATTTAGCCCACATTTGATTTGAAAGATCGGAGCGAGGGCGGCGCCACCTCAGCCGGGGTCGGCGCCGGGAGCACGGAGAGGGCAATCATGAAAATTGCTGTTCTGGCCGGCGCCGTTGCGGCGGCGCTGACGCTTTCCAATGCGCACGCGACGGTACGCATCAGGGCGGATTCCGGGGGGCAAATCGGCCCTTATCTCGAAAACCTCGTGGCGTTACGGGGCTCGGGCGAGCGGGTGATCATCGATGGGCCGTGCCTGTCGGCGTGCACCATGCTGCTCGGCGTGATCCCGCGCAATCGCATCTGCGTCACGCCGCGCGCGCGGCTCGGCTTCCACGCGGCATGGCATCCCGGCGGCAACGGTCAGCAGGTGACGAGCCGCGAGGCGACGCGACTGTTGATGGACATCTATCCCGAGCAGGTCCGCAGCTGGATCGCCCGGCGCGGCGGCCTCTCTCCGCGCATGATGTATCTGAGCGGGCGTGAGCTCACCGCAATGTACAATACCTGCGAGTGAGGTGCGCTTCTGTCGAGAACGAGCTACGGAGTTATTTCCCCGCGGTAAGGCTGCGGGCGGCTAAAGCAAAGATGCCGCCGGCAGCAGCAACGAGCGCCATGGCGGCATAAGCGAAGCTCCCCCAGCGCGCATAGAGCACGCCGGCAGCTGCCATCGCCGCAGCCATCGCGAGGCCAAGCGCCACGGCGAGGTAGCCCTGAGCGGTCGCGCCGGCTTCGGCCGGTGCGGTGCGCGCGATGAAGCCCAGCGCGCCGAGGTGCGTCGCGCCGAATGACAGGCCATGCAGACATTGCAACGGAGCAAGCAACGCGGCCGGCGGATCGAACGCCATGGCACCCCAGCGAACGACCGCGCCCGCGGCGCCGAATAGGATGAGCGTCGTCGGGGCAACCGGCAGGCGCCCGGACATTGCGAACAGCACGATTTCTGCGATCACGCCCAGCGCCCAGAGCGCCCCGATCGCGCCGCCGTCGAGTCCCGCCGCCGCCCAATCGAGCGCGGAAAAACCGTAATAAACCGCGTGACTCGCCTGAATCAGACTCGCCGCGGCCATCGCCGCAAGCAATGCGGGATCCCGCAACAGGTTCCGCGCCGACTGCGAGGGCTTCGCCATACTGGCTTCGCGCAAGGCGAGCGGAGACAGCGTGCAGGCCGCCGCCGCAGTAATCACCAGCGCCACGCCGACGAGCCAAATTAGGTCACGCGCGGGAACGACGTCGAGAACAAGGCCCGCTCCGAAGCTGCCAACAATAAAAGCGGCGGAGCCCCAAAGTCGCACCGGGCCGTAAGCGCGTCCGAGCGCACCCAGCCCGCGCAGCGCATAGGCATCGGCCAGCGGCATGAGCGGCGTGTAAAAGACGGAGGCGAGTGCAAACGCAATGGTGACGGCGAGAGCTCCCTGCGCCAGTCCCAGCACGCCATAACCGAGCATCGCCAGCGCCGAGGCGATCGCGATGACCGCGCGCAGGGCGTCCTGGCCATCGGCGATGCGCGTCGCAAGCGGGATTGCGAGCAGACGCACGATCATGGGGACGGAGAGCACCATTCCGATGGTGCTCGCATCGAGCCCCTTGGCCGCGAGCCAGAGCGGCAGAAACGGCACTTGCACGCCGAGCGCGGCGAACAGCGCGGCGTAGAAGATCGCAAGCCGCAACGCAAAGGAGGGAAGGAGGAGCGACGACCGCACTAAACGAGGCGTCCGGATCGGAGTGAAATCAGTTTCGCATCACGGCCACGCTCGTTGCCCTACGTCTTTTGTGGCTCGATGGAAGCGTGCAGGGCCGGAACAAGCCCGGCCAAGGCAAAAGCATGAATTCAATATGGGCGGACACGCGGGAGGTCGCCCGTCTGTCCTGCGCCGTCACGCGACGAGCCGATAAAACAGCTCCGGATCGACGTTGCCGCCGGAGAGGACCGCGACCGCGACCTTGCCCTTCACATCGATCTTGCCCGAGAGGAGCGCGGCAAGGGCAGCCGCACCGCCGGGCTCCACCACCAGCTTGAGCTCGCGGAAAGCAAATGCAACGGCCGCGGCCACTTCCTCATCGCTGACAGCGGCACCGGCAGCCACCAGTTCGCGGTTGATGGCAAAAGTCAGCTCGCCCGGCGTCTGCGCCATCAGCGCGTCGCAGATGGTACCAGTGAGCGCGGCATTCTTTTCCCGCCGTCCGCTTTTGAACGAACGCGCATGATCGTCGAAGCCTTCGGGCTCCGCGGTATAGAGGCGGGCCTGCGGCACGCGCGCTTTCACCGCAAGCGCGATACCGGCGGTCAGCCCACCACCCGATGCCGTCACCGCGATAACATCGGGCAGCAGACCCTGCGCCGCCAGATCTTCGACGATCTCGCGCCCTGCCGTCCCTTGTCCGGCGATGATCAGCGGATCGTCATAGGGCGGCACCAACGAGGCGTTGCGTTTCTCCGCGATCTCGCCGGCGATGGCCGCTCGGTCTTCTCGTGCGCGGTCGTAGAGCACCACTTCCGCGCCCAGTGCCGCGGTGCGCTCACGCTTGGGGCGGGGCGCATCGGCTGGCATAACGATGACGGCCGGCATGCCAAGAAGCTGCGCAGCCGCCGCGACACCCTGGGCATGATTTCCCGAGGAAAAGGCCACGACGCCGCCCGCGCGCCCATCCTGCGGAATGGAGGAGAGCTTGTTGTAGGCGCCGCGGAACTTGAACGAGCCGGTGCGCTGCAGCGTCTCCGCCTTGAGAAACACACGCGCGCCGGTAAGCGCATCAAGCACCGGCGACGCCAATAGCGGCGTGCGCAAGGCGACGCCGGCAAGCCGCCGCGCGGCCGCATCGACATCGGCGGCCGTCGGCAGCGCCCGATTGGCTGATGGTTGCATCGCGAGCAACGGTAGCGCCGCAATGCCCTAGCGGGCAAGGCGCTCGCGCGTGGATCAAGATGCAAATTCCTCGACCCTGCCGTTCGCCGCCTCCTCAGCGCCGGTTTGCCCGAGGGAATCGAGCAGGCCTGACAGAACGGTCGGATCGCTCGCCATACGCACCGCGATCGGCTGGTCGCGCCCGCGGATCTCCACCTGCGTGCGCGGAAGCGCGTCGGCGGGGATGCCGGCCGTCTTGCAGACTTCTTCTGAGACGATGGCCTTGCAATCAAGCGTTTTCGTCATGTCCTGCAGCCGCGCGGCGACATTGACCGCGTCGCCCAGCGCCGTGAACACGGTGTGGCCGCGAAAACCGATGTCGCCGACGATGACTTCGCCGGCATGGATGCCGATGCCGTACTGGATGGGCTCGCGCACTTCGGTGGCGAACTGGTGATTCAAGTAGGCGATGTTCGAGGCGACGAGCGAGGCGGCACGCAATGCCTGGCGGCACGCCGTGGCCGGATCCGCGTTGAGTCCGAACAACGCGAGCACGCCGTCACCGACGAACTGATTCGGCTGGCCGCCGGCGTCGATCACCGCACGCGAGACGGCTTCGACAAACCGGTTGATCAGGAACACGGTGTCGAACGGGAGCCGAGCCTCCGTCAGCCTCGTTGAGCCGCGCATATCGACGAACATGCTGACGACGTAACGCTCTTCGCCGACGTTGATGCGGCGGCGGTTGCGCACGAACTCGGCGCCGACGTTCGGCGGCAGGATCGGAATGACGGCCACGTCGGTCTGCGGCCGCAGCTGACAGGCGAGACGGATCGATGGGTCAGCGCTCGCGCCGACCCGCGCCAACACAAAAGCCTCACGGCCCGAGGGCCGCGGCAGAGCAGCGCGGTTGCTGACGACGCGAACGCGGCAAGTCGAGCAGCGCGCGCGCCCGCCGCAGACGCTGGCATGGGGGATTTTGAAGCGCAGGCTGGCCTCGAGCACACTGAGCCCCTTCGGCACGCGCACCTGCCGGTTGGGGTAGGACACTGTGAAGGTACCGCGTCGGCGCTCGCGCAGGGAACGCACGCCGCGTGCCGCGAACACGAATGCAATCGCGCCTGCATACCCGATCGGGAAGTAAAACAGCGTGATGTCATCTACGATCGTACGCTGCGGCGCAGGGATCGGTCGAAAATTCTGGCTACGCCATTGCGGGTTCTTGGCAAGCTCGATGACCTCTCGCGCGCCGTGGTGCGCGCCAAGCATGGCGAGTGGCGGCAGCAGAACCGCGATCGCGAAGAAAATGGGAGAGGCCCATTTGAAGAATGGCTTCATTCGCAGCCAGAAATAGAGGCCGATGCAGGCGTGCGTCCACGCGACCGTCAACAGCACGAACTGCACCGCAATCATGTACGGTCGGTTGGCCCAATAGCCCAACAGCGGCGTTGCATAATTGGATGGATCGCGCCCGAACAACCAACCCGTCATCCGCTGAGCTCCAAAGTGACTGGCGAGTAACAGCGGAATGCTAAGGCCCAATATCAGTTGGATGATTTCCGCGACCGTGTAGCGAAAATGCCGTCGCTGATAGAGCGCCCAAAGACCTAGCGAAAAATGCGTCGCGGCCGCGGAGTACAGCGCGGCGTTGACGACCGGAATCCGCCACCACCAGATATGAAAATACAACCATGCTTCCATCGTCGGATAAGAAATGTTCCCGAGCGCATGGTTGAAAAAATGCGAGAAGATGTAGGAGAACATGACGAGGCCGCAGGCGATGCGCACCTGCCGCACGCCGATGCCGCGCAGCCAAATAGCGAGCTTGGCAGTATCCAAGCCCGCCGGGCGAAACTCAGTGATAGCCGGTGCCTGCAGCTGCATGCCGAATCATCCCTCGCGATCCGGAAAAGCTAATTGATATCGCACTACTCGTGCATTCACGATGACCAATCGTCTATGGTGCGCCAGCAGCAACTCCTTTCGCCGGCACCCTTTATCAAGGAGAACTTGTCGAGGCAAATTATCTGCGACCCCCGTCTCATCGCCGATGTTCTGGTTCAATGTTCCCACGGCGGAGCGGGCGCAGCCGTATGGACATGGTGCGGGTGCGCAAGTGTACAATCGCATCATTCCCTTCCCAGTAACACTCGGACCGACGCATGGATCTCGGAATTTCCGGCCGCAAGGCCATCGTGTGTGCCTCGAGCCGCGGGCTTGGGCGCGGCTGCGCATTTGCGCTCGCTCAAGCCGGCTGCGAGGTCGTCATCAACGGGCGCGAGAGCAAAACCCTCGAGGCCACGGCAGCGGAGCTGCGCCAGTCGACCGGCGCCAAGGTGACCGCGGTGCCGGCCGATATCGCCACCCCCGATGGGCAGGCGGCGCTGCTCGCCGCCTGCCCCGAGCCCGACATTCTGGTGAACAACAACGCGGGTCCACCATTTCGCGATTTTCGCGAGCTCGCGCGGCCGCAAATGATCGACGGCGTCATCGCGAACATGGTGGTGGCGATCGAGCTCACGCAGAAAGTCATCGATTCCATGTGCGCCAAAAAATTCGGCCGCATCGTCAACATCACCTCAGGCTCGGTGAAGATGCCGCTCTCCGGGCTCGACCTCTCGTCAGGCGCGCGTGCGGGCTTGACGGCGTTCCTCGCTGGTGTCGCGCGCTCGGTCGCTGCCTCCAACGTCACCATCAATTTTCTCCTGCCCGGTGCTTTCGACACCGAGCGACTCGCTTCGAACATGGCGATGACTGCGAAAAAGCAAGGCATCTCGATCGAAGCGGCCAGAAACGAGCGGATGGCAATCGTGCCGGCGAAGCGATTCGGCACGCCGGCCGAGTTCGGCGCGGCTTGCGCCTTTTTGTGCTCAGCGCAGGCCGGCTATATCACTGGGCAGAGCCTGCTCATCGATGGCGGGGTCTATCCAGGCGTGATGTGAACCCCCCAAAGCGAACGAGGCCAGCTCTCGCCGGCCCCGTCGCACCCCCCAATTTAATCCGATAACCCGACAAAGCCCTGAGGAGGGGACTTGCCATCGTGTCGGCCCCCGAGCTCGTGTCGCTTGCAGCTAGGCGCACGGACCAGGTGCATGACGCCAATCTGTCCGTGCAGAGCGCCCATTGCAAACGAAAACGTCGCGTAAACAAGCGCGCTTGAACGATATCCGCGCATCTGTTGCCCATAGGCAACAACTATAGGAGGCATGCCCCCCACTGCGGACACACCTGGAGTGGATTCCCCTGCAGGCTGCACAATCACGCCGCGCACTCGGTGCTTTCCGTCCCGCGCATGCGGTAGAGGTAGCCGACTGAGTTTGCCGCTCGCGCTGCTTCGACTGGCAATGAATGCTCCCGCGCTCGGCTGCTTTCTTGCCCCTGGCAGAGAGCCGACGCATGATCCGCGCGCCAAAACGGCCTAAGCCCCAGGAGAATCCATGAAGCTTGTCCGCTTCGGCCCAAGCGGCCGCGAAAAGCCTGGAATCGTCGATTCCCAAGGACGCATCCGCGACCTCTCGAAAGTGGTGCCGGATATCGCCGGCGAGGCGCTCTCTCCCAAAGGACTTGCCAAGATTCGCAAGGCGGCGATTGAAAAGCTGCCGCTCGTGCGCGGCAAGCCGCGGCTTGGCCCCTGCGTCGGGGCCGTCGGCAATCTCATCGCCATCGGCCTCAACTATTCCGACCACGCGGCCGAGACCGGCGCGGCCATTCCCAAGGAGCCGATCATCTTCAACAAGGTGACGTCCTGCATCTGCGGGCCGAACGACGACACGATCATCCCGAAGGATTCGAGCAAGCTCGACTGGGAGGTGGAGCTCGCTATCGTCATCGGCCAGCGCGCGCGTTACCTGTCGAAGGACAAAGCGCTCGACGTGGTCGCCGGTTATTGCCTGGCCAACGACGTTTCCGAGCGGGTGTTTCAGATCGAGCGCAGCGGACAATGGATCAAAGGCAAAAGCGCGGAGACTTTCGGTCCGCTCGGACCATGGCTGGTCACCAAGGATGAGATCAGGGATCCGCAGCGCCTGAACATGTGGCTCGACGTCAACGGCGAGAAGCGCCAGCGCGGCTCAACCAGCACTATGATCTTCGACTGCCGGCATCTCGTCTGGTGCTGCTCGCAGTACTTCGTGCTGCAGCCGGGAGACGTCATACTCACGGGCACGCCGCCGGGCGTCGGCCTCGGCATGAAGCCGGAGCCGAAATTTCTCAAGGCGGGCGACGTGGTCACGCTTGGCATCGATGGGATCGGCGACCAGCGGCAAAAGGTGGTAAAGGCGAAAGGGTAGAATCGTCGCCGACCTCGCGCCTCTTCCTCACCACCACGTATGAAAATGATGCGCCGGGCCGTGGCCCGAGCCGATCTTGATGCGGTCGGCGGCAACAAGCGCATCCGTCACGTAGCGCTTGGCGGCGCCCACCGCTTCGCTCAAAGCAAGCCCCTTGGCGAGACCGGCGGCGATCGCCGAGGACAGCGTGCAGCCGGTGCCGTGGGTATTCTCCGTCGCGATGCGGTCTGCCGCGAGGCGGGCGAACGTATTGGGCCCGATCAGCAGGTCGACGCTCTCGGGGCCGCTGCCGTGACCGCCCTTGACGAGCACCGCCTGCGCCCCGAGCGCCAGCAGGCGCTCGCCTTGCTCGCGCATCTCCGCCTCGTTGCGGGCGATGGGCGCATCGAGCAGCGCCGCCGCCTCGGGCAGATTTGGCGTGACGACGAGCGCGCGCGGGATGAGCGCGGCCTTGAGCACCTCGATCGCATCGTCGGCAAGAAGCTTGTCGCCCGAGGCTGCGATCATGACCGGATCGAGTACTACGTTGCTCTGCCGCCAGCGCTCAAGCCCGGCCGCAATCGCTTCGATGATCGCGCGTTGAGATACCATTCCTATCTTGACCGCGCCGACATCGAGATCGGAAAAGACGGCGTCCATTTGCGCGGCGACGAAGTGCGCTGGCACGTCGTGGATGGCGCTCACCCCCCTCGTGTTCTGCGCCGTCAGCGCGCTGATGACCGAGGCGCCATAGACGCCGAGCGCCGAGAATGTTTTGAGATCAGCTTGGATGCCGGCGCCGCCGCCCGAATCCGAGCCGGCGATGGTCAGCGCGATTGGTGTCGCGTTCTTTACCTTAGCGCTTGATGGCCCGGAATTCCGTGTCATCCTTGCCCCCGCTGCGCGAGTGCGTCGTCCACGACACCGCGCAGTTGCCGCGCGGCGGCGCGCGGGTCGTCCTTGAGCGACAGCGCCGAGATCACGGCGACGCCGTCGGCGCCGGCGGCAATGACTTCGCCGGCATTGCGCGCATCGATTCCGGCAATGCCGCACAGCGGGAATTTCGAGGAGCGCCGGCGAAACACGCCGACGATGCGGCTCAATCCGGCCGGGCCGATCGGCGGGTTTGGGTTGTCCTTCGAGGAGGTCGCAAACACGCCACCAATGCCTGCATAGTCAAAAAGCTCGATCGACGCCGCCTCGGCTTGCTCGACGGTCTTCACCGAAAGCCCGATGATCGCGTCGGCGCCGAGAAGCCGGCGCGCATCCTCGACCGCCATGTCCTCCTGCCCGATATGCGCGCCGTCGGCGCCGGACGCGAGCGCAACGTCGATACGATCGTTGATCAGCAACGGTACGCCGAGCGGCGCCAGCGCCGCCTTGACCGCCCGCGCGCGATCGATCATGCGTCGCGTATCAGTGTGCTTGTCCCGCAGCTGCACCAGCGTCGCGCCGCCCTGCGCGACGAGCCGCGCCAGCACCGCGAGATCGCGGCCGTTGGCGCGTTCGGGATCGACCAGTGCATAGAGGCGAAGGTCAACACGCATTGCACGCAATCCTACCGATTAAATTGGCACTATCGTTCCCATTACGGCATCAACGATATCATGCGCGCCCGCGACGTGCTTGCCACCGCCGGCCCTTGCCTCCTGCACCCGTATTTGCTGGATTGCGCGGCGCGGCCGAGCCCCGCACGGAGGCGCGAATGGTCCCCTTCTTCGTCCAGATCAAATGCCAACTCGGCAAGTCCTACGAGGTCGCGAATAAGCTCGCCGATGCCGAGCTCGCATCGGAGATCTATTCAACCGCCGGCGATTACGACCTGCTGGTGAAGTTCTACGTCGAGGAGAAGACCGACATCGGCCATTTCGTCAACGAGAAGGTGCAGACGATCCCGGGGATTCAAGATACGCACACCATCATCACCTTCAAGGCATTCTGATGCTAACGCGATTTGACGGTGATCTATCCGCACTCTCATGGCCGGGCTTGGGCGGCCATCCACGTCGTTGCCGCGTCAAGAAAAGTAAGAGGTGGATGCCCCGGCACAAGGCCGGGGCATGACTTGGCAATTGTCCACCGATCATGTGCATCCTCAAGGATGCCTCGGCCCTTGGACCGGCGGCAATGATTTGAGGTAGGCGGCGATAGCGCTGCGATCTTCGGTTGAGAGCTTCGAAATGTTGCCCACCACCGCTGCCATCGCTCCGCCGATTGTATCCCCGTTGGGCAGGTCGCCAGTTTCGAGGATGCGCTCGATGTCGCCTTGCGAGTAATCGCCGATCTCCGCCGGGGTGATGTTGGGCACCCAGCCGTCGCCGCCTTCGGGATCGGGGCCGCCGGTGAAGCGCTGGCTCGCGATGGTGCCGCCCAAGAAATTGCGCGGGCTGTGGCACTCGGCGCAATGGCCTGGTCCGTTGACCAGATAGGCGCCGCGATTGAGCTGCGCCGACTTGGACGGGTCTGGCTTGAACTGCTCGCTGTCCAGAAAAAGGAATTTCCACACTGCAAGCATGCGGCGGATCTTGAGATAGAATGGGAGGTCGTGCTCGGGCGTCTTGCCCTTCACCGGCGGCAGCGTCTTGAGATAGGCAAAAAGATCGCGCACGTCCTCAATCTTCATGCGCTGGTAGGAGGTGTAGGGAAAAACCGGATAGTAGTGGCTGCCGTCGGGTGAGGTGCCCTTCCACATGGCGGTGACGAAGTTTGCTTCGCTCCAGGCGCCCATGCCATCGTCGCGGTCAGGCGAGATGTTCGGGGGGAAAAATGTGCCGAACGGCGATTTGAGCGCGAACCCGCCGCCGAGCCGCGTCTTGTCCTCCTGATTGGGCGTCGCGTGGCACGTCGCGCAGCCGCCCGCATGGAACATGATTTTGCCGTTGTCGAGATTGGGCGCGTAGGACGCAAGCGCGCTCGCCGGGATCGTTGCGGGACTGCTGATCACCCAGAGCGCGGCGGCGGCAATCACCGCGACGATCACCGCGAGCATTGCAATCTTGCGCAGCATCAAAGGAATGTTTCCAGCGCCTCGAGCGGCAGCAAAACGAAAGGCCTCCGGGCCGGGCCCTCGATGTACGCCGAGCGATTACGACGCCCGCTTGCGGTAGGTTCGATGGCACCCGATGCAATTCTGGCGCACTTCGGTCAATTGAACCTTGAAGCTGTCGAGGTCCTTGATTGCCTCAGCCGCCACCTTCGAGACGCTGGCGAGCTTGGCGAACCGCGCAGTGAAATCGGCCTTGTTCTCCCAAACCGCCGGCAACGCCGCGGTATCGCCGTCCTTGGACTCATCCGGAAATAGCGCCGGAGCCTTCTCGCCCGCTTCGGCAAACGTCGCGAGCGCTTTTTTCGCCTCTTCGAGATCGAACGGCCGCTTGGCCTGTGCCATGTCGATCACAATTCGCTCTTGTATCCCGTTGGTCTTCATCAGAGCCTTGCGGGCAGCGATGGGATCGTTTTGGGCGAGAAGCGCGGTGGTGCCGAACGCAAGCACAGCGGCAGCAAGCGCGAAACGGATCAT
Source organism: Xanthobacteraceae bacterium (assembly GCA_035263865.1). Taxonomy (GTDB): domain Bacteria; phylum Pseudomonadota; class Alphaproteobacteria; order Rhizobiales; family Xanthobacteraceae; genus VAZQ01. Next base: position 73,856 of record DATFQX010000228.1, on the reverse strand, counting down.
GATACGTGCTCCCTCGATGTGCTCCCTCGTCGAAAGATTTGCGCGCCGGCCGGCGCGGCTTGGGTGGGCACTTCCTAGACCACCGACAGACTTTCGTTATTCCAGACGGCGCGAAATCGGAGACTAAGCATAACGATCACGATTGCGTGAGGCGTGTCCACTCATAGCCCATGCCGTTGCCTCTGCTCTGCAATCGCGACGCGACGAGGCTCCGGTGTCGACCGACATGGCTGAGGGGTGGAAAGTGCGCCCCGCAACGGGCTTTAGCGCCTACTCCGCCGGCGCGGCCCGCGGCGCCGGCGCGCGGCGGCGCAGCTTTTCCGCGATCCAGCGGCAGACCACGTAGAAGATCGGCGTGAAAACGAGCCCGAACGCGGTGACGCCGATCATGCCGGCGAACACCGCGGTGCCCAACATCTGTCGCAGCTCCGCGCCCGCCCCGATCGCCCATACGAGCGGCATGACGCCGAAGATGAAGGCAAGCGACGTCATCAGGATCGGGCGCAGCCGCAGCCGCGCCGCTTCCACCGCCGCGGCAAAGCGGTCGCGGCCTTGGTCCTCGAGCTGCTTGGCAAATTCCACGATCAGGATCGCGTTCTTGGCGGCCAGCCCGATCAGCACGACGAAACCCACTTGGGTGAGAATATTGTTGTCCTGCCCGCGCAGGATCACGCCGCTGATTGCGGCAACGAGACACATCGGCACGATCATGATCACGGCAAGCGGAAGCGTCACGCTCTCGAATTGCGCGGCGAGCACGAGGAAGACGAACACGACGGCGAGCGCAAAGGCAAACATCGCGGTGTTTCCCGCTCTCACTTGCTGGTAGGCGAGCGTCGTCCACTCATAGCCGAAGCCGTCGGGCAGTTCCTCGGCGGCGAGCTTTTGCATGGTATCGATGGCTTGCCCTTGCGAATATCCGGCGGCGGGCGCGCCGTCGAGCTCGGCGGCGGGATAAAGGTTGTGGCGTGGGACGCGGTAAGGTCCGGCAATATTCCGCACGGTAGTGAACGAGCCGAGCGGCACCGTGCCGCCGGCCGAATTGCGCACGCGGATATTCAAGATATCTTTCGCATCCATGCGATAGGGCGCGTCGGCCTGGGCGGTAACGCGAAACGTCTTGCCGAACAGATTGAAGTCGTTGACGTAGACCGAGCCGATAAAGACCTGCAAGGCGGCGAACACGTCCGGCACGCTGACGCCGAGCAGCTGCGCCTTGGTGCGATCGATGTCGAGATAGAACTGCGGCGTCGAATTCTCGAACAAGGTGAACACCTGGGCTAGTCCCGGCGTTTGCGCGGCCTTGCTCATCATGGCGGTGGCGGCTTCCACCAACGCTTGGGAACCGCGGCTTTGGCGGTCTTCGAGCATCATCCGGAACCCACCGGTGTTGCCGATGCCGGCTATGGGCGGCGGCTGTACCACCAACACCAGCCCCTCCTGGATGCCGGAGAGCCGCTTCAACAGCTCGCTGGTGATCCCCGCGGCGGATAGCTTGAGATCGCGCCCGCGATTGGCCCAATCCTCGAGGATGAGAAACACGGCGCCGGAGTTCGGTGCATTCGTGAAAGTGGCGCCGCTAAATCCGACGATGCTCACGGCGTGCGCGATGCCAGGTGTGTGCAGAGCGATCTCGACCACCCGCCGCTGAACCTCGTCGGTGCGGGCCAAAGCAGAGCCGGGAGGCAACTGCAGCACCCCGATCAGATAGCCGCGGTCGACCTGGGGAATGAACCCGAGCGGCGTATTGCGGAATTCATTGAGCCCGTAGCCCAGGATCGCGACGTAGAGGACGACCATGACGGCGACGATGCGCACCGCCCGGCCGATCAGCCAATGATAGCTGGCGGCGAAACGATCGAAGCCCCAGTTGAACGCGGAGAAAGAGGCGCGCACCGGCCGCGCCCACCACGCCACCCGCGGCTCGCGCCCCCGTGGTTTGAGCAGGAGCGCGCACATGGCCGGCGACAGCGTCAGCGACACGATCAGCGAGATGATCGTGGCGGCGGCAATCGTCAGTGCGAATTGGCGATAGAATTGCCCGGAAATGCCGGTGATGAAGATCGAGGGCACGAACACCGCGCACAACACGAGCGCAATGGCGATCAAGGCCTGTCCGACCTCGTCCATACTTTTGTAGGCCGCCGCGCGCGGATCGAGCCCGGCCGCGATATTGCGCTCGACGTTCTCCACCACGACGATCGCGTCGTCGACCACGACGCCGATCGCGAGCACCAGCCCGAACAAGGAAAGATTGTTCAGCGTGAACCCGAACATCGACATGAAAAAGAACGTTCCGATCAGCGAAACGGGAATGGCGACGATCGGAATGATCGCCGCGCGCCATGTCTGCAGGAACAAGATGACGACGAGCACGACGAGAACGATCGCCTCGAGGATCGTGTCCCTCACGGCATCGACGGACTGCTTGATGAATTGCGTCGGATTGTAGACGATGGCGTATTTGAGCCCGGCAGGAAATCCGCTCGACAACTGCTCCATCGTGTCGATGATGGCCTGTGCCGTCGCCAGCGCGTTCGAGCCCGGCCGCTGGAAGATCCCTAGCGCCACCGCGGGGTCGCGGTCGAGATACGAATTAGTCGAGTAGTCTTGCGCCGCCAGCTCGATGCGAGCCACGTCGCGCAACCGCACCACGGCGCTCGCGGTCTGCTTGACGACGATGTTGTAGAATTCGTCGGGATTGGCGAGCCGCCCCAGCGTCTGCACCGCGATCTGAAACGCGCCCTGATGGGGGACCGGCGGCTGATCGAGCACGCCGGAGGCGACCTGGACGTTCTGCCCTTGCAGCGCCAGCACCACATCGATGGCGGTCAAGCCCACCGTCTGCAGGCGGTCGGGATCGACCCAGATGCGCATCGAGTAATCGCGGCTGCCAAAGACGGTGATCGAGCCGACCCCGTCGATGCGAGTCAAAATGTCCGTGACCGAGAGCGTCGCGTAATTTGAGATGAACAACGTATCCCGCGACTGGTCGGGCGAGTAGAGGTGGACCACCATCATCAGATCCGGCGACTTTTTGGTCACGGTCACACCGATGTTGCGCACGTCGCCGGGCAGACGCGGCTGCGCAATGGCAACCCGGTTCTGCACTTGCACCTGCGCGATATCGAGGCTGGTGCCGAGCTCGAAACTCACATCGATGGAAAAGCGCCCGTCCGCCGTCGAATTCGAGGACATGTAGATCATGTTCTCGACGCCGTTGATCTGCTGCTCGATCGGCGTCACCACGGTGGCCGCGACGATATCCGCGTTGGCGCCGGGATATTGTCCGGAGACGTTGATGGTGGGCGGCGCGATCTCTGGATATTGCGTCACCGGCAAGCGCGAATATGACACGCCACCGACGATCAAGAAGACGATTGAAACGACCGCAGCGAAGATCGGCCGATCGATGAAGAAGTGCGAGATGCGCATGACGTAGGTATCGTTCAGTCGGTCTTGTCGGCTGCTCTCCCAGTAGGGACGCTCGCTTGCGGCGATGCCGGCTGCTCGTCCGGCGTCACCTTCTGCCCCTGTCGCACCCGCATCAAACCGTTGACGACCACGCGATCGCCGGCCGAGAGCCCATCCTTTATCACCCGCAGGTCATCGACCAACTGGCCAAGCGTCACATAACGCAGCCGCGCGACATTGTCTTGATCGATTACGTAGACGAATTTGCGCGCCTGCTCCGAGCCGATGGCGGCGTCCGGAATCATCAGCGCCTGATATGGCGCCGAGGCCGGCACCTGCACGCGCGCGAACATGCCCGGTGTGAACAGGCCATTGGCATTGCTCAACTGCGCACGCCCGCGGATCGTGCCCGTCGCTCGGTCGATGACGTTGTCGACGAAATCCATCCGGGCCGAATGCGAGAAGTCGGTCTCGTCAAGCAACTTCAGCCGCACCGTGGTGCCGCCCAGGCCGCCCACCTCGCTGCTGCTGCCGCTCGCCAGCCGCTGGTAGCGCAGCAGGGCCCCCTCATCAAAGGTGAATTCGAAACGGATCGGATCGATCGAGACGATCGTCGCGAGCAAGGTGGTATTGCCGCCGGCGCCACCCGTTACCAGGTTGCCCTGGGTCACGCGGCGGTCACCGATGCGGCCCGTGATCGGCGCCCGCAGCTCGGTGTAGTCGAGATCGAGCTCGGCCTGACGCACCATCGCCTCGTTCGCCGCCACCGAGGCCTGCGCGTTGCGGAAGGCCTGCGCCCGCTGCTCGTAAATCTGCTCGCTGATGGTGCGCTCGCGCACAAGCTGCTGCCCGCGCGCCAAGTCCGACTGAGTGAAGGCGAGATTCGATTTCGCCGTCTCCAGATTCGCGCGCGCCTGATCCAGGGTGTTCTGGAACGGCCGCTTGTCGATCGTGAACAAGAGGTCGCCCTGTTTGACGATCTGCCCGTCGGTGAAATGGATACGATCGAGGTAGCCCGACACTCGCGCGCGCACTTCCACCACGTCGACCGGCACGAAGCGGCCGACATATTCGTCTTGATCAACGATGGTGCGTTTGATCGGGTTGGCGACGGTGACCTTGGGCGGCGGAGGCCCGGCCTGCTTCTGACCCTGGCCGCAGGCCGCAAGCAGGCACGCTAAAGCGATCGCAGCGGCAGCGAGAGGTCGGGAGGATGACAGCATGAGGCTGGAGCGCAAAATCATGGCAAATAGGGGCTATATAGAGGCGGGACATTCGGCGCCGCATGGCGGTCGCGCGTTTGTGAAGGCCCCCGTCGCTCTTTCCCGCCAGCCTTGCGCACCCCATATGCGTCGCTACGTCCCAAGTCCATCAATCACCTGCGCATGATGCGAGGCCATACCGGCTTCGCGCAGGGCACCGCGGCCACAGCCATGCTCGACCGACCTACCACTAATCTCGACAGCCCCTCCCCCGTTCCGCCCGATGACCAGGCGCTTCTCGACGCATATTCCCGTGCCGTCATCGACGTGGTGGAGCGCGTCGGCCCGGCGGTGGTGCGGCTCGATGTGGCGTCCGAGCGGCGGCGCGACGGCACCGGATCGGGTGTCGTGGTCGCGCCGGACGGCCTAGTGCTTACCAACAGCCACGTGGTCGGAAACGTCGCCCGCGTTACCGCGACCACGGTCGAGGGTCGTAGCTTGACCGCACGGGTGGTCGGGGACGACCCCGATACCGATCTTGCCTTGGTGCGTGTCGATGCCCCGGTGACGCTGCCGGCAGCGCCGCTCGGCAATTCCAAGCTGCTCAAGCGCGGTCAATTGGTGATCGCCATCGGCAATCCGCTCGGTTTCGAGTCGACGGTGACCACGGGTGTGGTTTCGGCGCTCGGCCGATCGCTGCGGGCGCGCTCTGGGCGGCTGATCGACGATGTGATCCAGACCGACGCCGCGCTCAATCCCGGCAATTCCGGTGGCCCGCTTGTCTCCTCCCACGGCGAGGTTGTCGGGATCAACACGGCGCTGATCATGGGCGCGCAGGGCATCTGCTTTGCGGTTGCCTCCAACACAGCGAGCTTCGTGCTGGGCGAGTTGGTGCGACATGGCCGGGTGCGGCGCGCCTATATTGGCATCGCGGCCCAGCAATTCGCGCTCTCGCGGCGCCGGCGGCACGCAGCCGGACTCGCTCAGGAGAGCGCAGTGATGGTCGCCAGCATCGAGCCGGGAAGCCCCGCCGAACGCGCGGGACTCCTGGCCGGCGACATCATTCTGGCGCTGGACGGGATCGTGATCACCGGCGCAGACGATCTCATTCGCGTGCTCGCTGGCGATAAGATCGGCCGCACCATCCAGCTCGAGGTGCTGCACAACGGCGGCCGCCGCACGCTCTCGCTCGTGCCGCACGAGCGCATACATCTCGGCTGATCAGTCCGGCTCCAACCACTCTTTACCGAACAGCGCGAATATGGCCGCGGCATAGACCGCGCCTCCGATGAGAGCGAGCACAGCAAGCGTGCTTTCGTCCCGCCAGGAGGTCCAACCTGCAAACAGCCGCGCGACAGGGCCTTGCGTCAGCAAGAGCACCGCCGCGAGCGCAATGGCGGCTACGGTCAACCTTGCCGCGGCGCTACGCAAGGCCGCATCGATGACGAGGTGGCCGCGCCGCGCGGCAAACCAAAGGACGAGGCCGAGATTGAGCCAAGCGCCGATCGACGTGGCGAGCGCGAGTCCCACCTGCGCCAGCGCGGTGAAGGAATAGAAGAGAGCTTTGAAGAGGACATTGACCGCCACCGCGGTCAGTGAGGCCTTAACCGGGGTTGCCGTATCGCCGCGGGCGAGAAAGGTCGCGATCACGCTGCGGATCAGAACGAACGGCAGCAGTCCGAGCGCATAGGCGACAAGCGTCTGCGAGGCGGAGGTTGCGTCGGCAGCGGTGAACTTTCCGCGCATGAACAGCGCGCGCATGATGAGGTCGGGAATGATCAGAAAAGCCACGAGGCAGGGAATCGACAAGAGCAGCGTGAGCTCGATGGCGCGGCTCTGCGCGCGGCGCGCACCGGCTTCGTCACCCGCCGCGATGCGGCTCGCCATTTCCGGCAACAGCACGGTTCCCACCGCAATGCCGATGACGCCAATCGGCAGCTGGTTGAGCCGGTCGGCGTAATAGAGCGCGGAAAGCGCGCCGGCAGCGAGGAAGCTCGCGATGATGGTGTCGGCAAACAGCGCGATCTGCGTGCCGGCCGAGCCGATCGTCGCGGGGCCGAGTGCGTTGAAGAAGCGTTTGACGTCCTCGTCCCATTTCGGCCAACGGAACGCCGTCAGCACGCCGTTGCGCAGCATATCGCCCCCGACCAGCAGCGCCTCGAGAACACCGGCGATCAACACGCCCCAGGCGGCGGCGTGTCCAGGCGTCGGAAATAACACCGCCACCGCGAGCGCCGCCATCATCGATACGTTGAGCAGGATTGGCGCTGCCGCCGCCGCGGCAAAGCGCGCCAGCGCATTGAGAATGCCGCCGTAAAGCGTCACCAGCGACATGAGCAGAAGATAGGGGAACGTGATCCGCGTGAGCTCGACGGCGAGCGCGAAACGGCCGGGATCTTCGGAGAAGCCGGGGGCGAGAAGGGAAATCACCGCCGGCGTGAAGACCAGTGCGAGCAGAACCAGAAGGCCAACGCAGCCGACAAGGATGGTAAATACGCGATCGCCGAAGAGCTGTGCGGCATCCGGCCCGCCCTGTTCACGGATGCGTGCATAGGCGGGGACGAAAGCCGCGTTGAATGCGCCTTCTGCGAAGATCGCACGGAAGTGATTTGGAAGCCGCAGCGCGACGAAGAAGGCATCCGCCACCGGGCCCGCTCCGAGCACGGCCGCCAGCATCACGTCGCGGAAAAAGCCGGTGACGCGCGATACCAGCGTGAACCCGCCGACGGTGAAGATACGTCCAATCATCAGCCGGCCCGTCTCTGTCCTGCTGGAGAGTCGCGAGAATCAAGCCCGATTATAATCGGGTGGGCTCCGATGGAGGCGGCGAGAGGATCGGAGAGTTGATCCCTTCAGACGGCCAGCGCGCGCCGCACGGCGTCGATAATGCGATCCTGGGTCGCCGCGTCGAGATAGGCGTGCATCGGCAAGCTGATCACTTCCTCCGCCAACCGTTCGCTCACCGGCGCGCCATCGGCTGCCATGGGAAAGTGCTGGTAAGCCTCTTGGCGATGCAGCGGGATCGGGTAGTGGACTGCGGTCGGAATACCGCTGGCCTTAAGCTCAGCCGCGAGCCCGTCGCGCCGCCCGGACGCAACGCGAATGGTGTATTGTGCCCAGACCGAGGTCGAGCCTCGCGCTAGCCTGGGAACAGCCGCGACGTCGCCGAGCCGCGCGGAATAGCGGCGGGCAATGCGTTCGCGCGCCAAAAGCTCCTCGGGAAAAATCTTTAGTTTTTCCAACAGCACGGCCGCTTGGATCGTGTCCATCCTGCCGTTGAGTCCGATTCGCACGCAGTCGTATTTGCCGCGCCCCTCCCCGTGCACGCGAAGGCTGCGAATGATCTGGGCAAGCTCCTCGTCATCGGTGATGACGGCCCCGCCGTCGCCGTAGCAGCCCAGCGGCTTGGCCGGAAAGAAACTCGTTGCTGTTGCCGGCGCGACCACCCCGAGGCGGCGATTTTTGTAGGTCGCGCCGAAGGCCTGCGCGGCGTCATCGAGGACGAAAAGGCTTTCCGCCTCCGCGATCGGCATAATGCGGTCGTAATCCGCGGGCTGCCCGAAAAGGTCTACCGGGATGACGGCCTTGGGACGAAGCCCGGCCGCGCGCGCCGCACCGCATGCCCGCTGCAGGCTCGCGGGATCCAGATTGAAGCTCTTTTCCTCCACGTCGGCGAACACCGGCGTAGCGCCGACGAGCGCGACGACCTCTGCAGTCGCGGTGAAAGTAAAGCTGGGGCAGATCACTGCGTCACCAGGCCCTATCCGTTGCGCCATCAGCACCAAGATCAGCGCATCGGTTCCGCTCGCGCACGTCACCACGTGCCGCGCGCCGCAGAACTCCGCGAGCTTGGTTTCGAGCGCGCGGACTTCGGGGCCCAGGATGAATTGACAATGCGCGAGCACGCGGGCGATCGCCTCGTCAATCGAGAGCCCCAAGCGTCGCCGCTGCGCCGCAACGTCAATGAATGGGATCGGCACGGGATCAAGGCGAGCAGCGTGCTGATTCATCGGCAGACGGTGATTATCGGCGGGGGAGTCGCGTCAACCGGTCAGCCGTCGGGCACCGGCCCGGCGACGGCTCGCACTCGCCAAAGCTCGATGCTCGAGGCAGCGGATGGCGATTTCGAGGCTCGCCACGCCTTCCTCGCCTGTCACGGTAGGGTCCCTGCCATCGCGGATCGCACCGACGAAGGCTTGTAGCTCGGCTCGCAACGGTTCGGCGTGGCCGACCGAGAGATGGCGCATCGAATAGCTGCCATCGGGCTGAAAGCCGAAACATTCGGTGACCTGCCGCGTCAGCAAGTCCCCCATGACGTATTTGTTGCGCGTCGCGATCGTGACGTTGCGCGCCTTGAACGGGGTCAGCCAATTGGTGTTGATGTGCGCGAGCACCCCGGAGGTGGTGCGGAACTGCAGGAGCGCGATGTCCTCGCGTTCGGCGACAGCGTTTGACAGTTGCGGCTGCACCTCTGCGATCTCAGAATCCGTGAACCAGCGAATGAGGTCGATGTCGTGCACGGCGAGATCGATGACCACGCCCACGTTGGACATGCGTGGAGGGAATGGTCCGACACGGGTGATGGCGATGGAAAGAATGTCCTCGCCGCAGATCGCGTCCTTGATCGCTTCGACGGTCGGGTTGAAGCGCTCGACATGGCCGACCATCAAGGCGACGCGCGCGTGCCGTGCTGCGGCGATGATCGCGCGTCCCTCTTCCACGGAAGGCGCGATCGGCTTCTCCACCAAGACATGAACGCCGCGCTTGATGCAGCAAAGCGCCAGTTCTCGATGCAGATGCGTGGGGGCGGCGATGGTCATGGCATCGACACCTTCCGCCAGCAGCGGCTCGACTGCGTTGAAGGCCGGGCACCCGAGCGCGTCCGAAACAAAGTGGCGCTGCTTGTCGTCGGGGTCGGCCACGCCCACGAGCTTCACACCCGGCAGATCGGCGAAGACACGGGCATGGTTGCTGCCCATTACGCCGACGCCTACCACGCCCACGCGTAGTAGACGGTCCGCGTCGCGTGTCGCGACATGCACCATGATGGACGAGGTTCCCCGTTCCGGCTCGCGAAGCGAATCCCTCCTAGCACGCCGGAAGGCCGCTGGCGATGCCCCGGCACGGGGCTGTGGACACGTTTTGAATCAAAGAGTTACATCCCCCGGCCCGTTATCGGAACTTTTATGTCAGGCCTTTCGGCGAAACTTGAGGAACCAGTCGACGAAACGGCGGATGCCCTCGCCGATCGGTGTGTTGGGCCTAAAACCGACGGCGCGTTCGAGGTCGGCGGCGTCCGCGCAGGTCTGCGGGACGTCGCCTGGCTGCATCGGAAGCAGCTCCCGGACCGCTGGTTTTCCGAGGGCCTCCTCGATGAGCCGCACGACCTCGGTCACCTCGACCGGTTTGCTATTGCCGACGTTGTAGATCCGCCAAGGTGCCGGACTGGTTGCAGGGTCATTCTGGGACCAGGCAGGATTCGCCGCCGGCGGGCACCGCACGAGCCGCACGACCGCTTCAACCGCGTCATCGACATCGGTGAAGTCCCGGCGCATGTGACCGCTGTTGAAGAGCTTGATCGGTCGACCCTCGAGGATCGCTTCGGTGAACAGCCACATGGCCATGTCCGGACGGCCCCACGGGCCGTAGACCGTGAAAAATCGCAGACCCGTCGCCGGGAGGGCAAACAGATGGGCATAGGCGTGGGCCATCAGCTCGTCTGCCCTCTTGGTGGCGCCGTAGAGACTTAAGGGATGGTCGACATTGTCAGAAACGCGAAACGGCACGCGGCTGTTGGCGCCGTAGACTGAGGAAGAGGAGGCATAAACGAGATGCTGGCATTCCGCGTGCCGGCACCCCTCAAGCACATTGAGGAAGCCCGCGATATTGGCATCGACATAGGCGTGTGGATCGATCAGGGAATGGCGCACGCCGGCTTGCGCGGCGAGATGCACGACGGCGGGAAACCGATGCGCAACAAACAAATCGGCGATCGATTGTCGGTCCGCGATGTCGATCCTCGCAAATGTGAACTTCGAGAACGCCTCGAGCTCCTTGATGCGGGCCTGCTTCAGGTGCGGATCGTAATAAGCATTGAGGTTGTCGACACCCACCACATCATGCCCGTCCGCTATCAGGCGGCGCGCGACATGCATGCCGATGAACCCGGCGGCCCCGGTGACAAGAATAGGCTCCCTCAAGCTAGCTCCCTTCAACGGATGCGATTATGGCCTCGTCCGGCGAACCGCCATCGCGCCGTTTGCGCTCGGCTGATGGCGCTTGGTGCAGTATAAAACCGAAAATGCCAAGGGCCTGCGAACAATGGTCGGTGTGCACCACAGCGCGATGATCTCGGCTTGTCGCTCATCGAGGCCGCTCACATGAGTGATCTCGCGGCCGAGGCTGCCGCGCTCAACCGATGGCTGTTCGATGTGGCGCTCCCGCTATGGTGGCAGCAAGGTGCGGATCGCGTTCGCGGCGGGTTTCACGAAGCAATCAGCCTTGACGGAAGGCCGTTGCCACTGCCGCATCGCGCCCGGGTGATCGCCCGCCAAGCGTTCTCCTATTGCGAAGCCGGCCGGCTTGGCTGGCGTGGCCCCTGGCGCGAGGCCCAGCGCCACGCACTCGATTATTTCCGCCAGCACTTCATCGCTGCCGACGCAACGGTCGTTTCCGTGGTTGACCTTGATGGCAAGGTCGGCGACACAGCGTTCGATCTATATGATCAGGCCTTCGCCCTGCTCGCGTTTGCGAGCGGTCATCGTACGTTCGGGGAAGCAGAGGGGTGGCGAGGCTACGCTGTGGCGCTGCGCACAAGGCTCGAGCAGTCGTATGCCCACCCGCTCGGCGGATTTCTCGAGGATCGGAACGGGAGGCTTCCGCAGCGCTCGAATCCACACATGCACTTGCTCGAATCCGCGCTCGCCTGGCTTGCCATCGACGCTGATCCGGCTTGGCGCAGAATGGCCGACGGGATTGCGACACTTTGCCTCGAAAAATTCATTGATCCGTCGAACGGCGCCTTAGGCGAGTTCTTTGCGGCCGACTGGTCGCCGGCGCCGGGCGTGGAAGGACTCATCCGTGAGCCTGGGCACCATTACGAATGGGCATTTCTGCTCCAGCGTTGGGCGCAACTCACGGGGCGGAAGGCGCCTGAGGCAACGCCGCGGCTGATCGCCTTCGCCGACGCTTTCGGGCTGGATGCGCGCCGTGGGGTGGCCGTCAACGCCGTGCTCGTCGATGGCCGTATCCATGATCCGGTCGCACGCTTGTGGGCGCAAGCGGAACGGATTCGCGCCTATCTCGCGCGGCATCGTTCCGCGGCGGATATTGCCGCGGCGATCAAAGGCCTGCGACGTTTCCTCGCCACGCCGGCTGAAGGCGTCTGGTTCGATCAACTCGGCGCCGACGATGTTTTCATCATCGAGCCGGCGCGCGCCACCAGTCTCTATCACATCATCGGCGCAGTCGCGGAGCTCTCTCATGTGCGCCCTGCCAGTGCGGGAGTCGCCTCTGCTGGACCCAAAAGGCGCGCCTCGGCGCCGCGTGTGATCTATCTCGTAACCGAGGATTGGTACTTCATCTCGCACCGGCTTCCGATGGCGCGCGCGGCGCGCAACGCGGGGTTCGAGGTGCACGTTGCAACCCGCGTTGATCGCCATGGTGGTGCAATCGAAGCTGAAGGGTTTCAGCTGCATGGTGTTCCTTGGCGGCGCGGCAGCCTCGATCCGCGCGATCTGATTCGGATCGTGCGCGCAGTGCGCAAGCTCTATCGCGATCTCAGGCCGGACCTCGCCCATCACGTCGCGCTGCCAGGAGCTGTCGTCGGCTCGCTGGCAGCCATCGGCCTACCGATCGTTTGCCTCAATGCGATGACTGGGCTTGGAACCCTGTTCACCGACCCCACACCGAAGGCCCGTACGGCACGCGCGGTCTTGCAGCCGACATTGCGAGCGCTGCTCAACCGCTCCCGGGCGGCCGTGCTGGTACAAAACCTCGACGACCGCGCGGTGATCGAGCGGCTCGGCTTGGATCGAGACCGAATCTCGCTCATTCCCGGGTCGGGTGTCGACGTCGAGACGATGAGGCCAGCCCCTGAACCAGCGGACCCGATCACGGTCGCATTCGTGGGACGCTTGCTCGCGTCCAAGGGCATACGCACGCTGGTCGCAGCGCACGAGTTGCTAGTCCGGCGCGGCCGCGACATCCGGCTCCTCATAGCGGGGCTACCGGACCCCGCCAATCCGACCTCGATTCCGCCGCAGGAGATCGAGGCGTGGACGCGGCGGCCCAATGTCAAACATCTGGGCTTCGTAGAGGACATAGGTGCATTGTGGGCATGCGCGCACATCGCGGTTCTGCCGTCGCACCGTGAGGGCTTGCCGCTGAGCCTGTTGGAAGCGGCTGCCTGCGGGCGGCCGCTGGTCGCAACTGACGTGCCCGGATGCCGAGATATCGCGCGCGCGGACCTCAACGCGCTTCTGGTCCCCATCGAGGATCCCGAGGCGCTCGCCGGCGCCATCGATCGGCTCGCACGCGATCCCCAACTGCGGCGCAAATTCGGTAAGGCCGGCCGCGAACTTGTCGAACGGAATTTTTCGAGCCAGCGTATTGGCCGCGACGTGATCGCGCTCTATCAGCACTTGCTTGCGCAAATGGCTTGAAGGTCCATTGCGAACGGCGCTGGGCGCGGGGTAAGAAGGCCCGCGTCGGGGTTTCACTAAGGTAGATCGTGCCGCACGGTCGCAAGCTCGCCGTCATCGGTCTCGGATATGTCGGGCTGCCGGTCGCTGTTGCGTTCGGCCGACAGGGTACGCCCGTGATCGGCTTCGATATCGATACCGCACGCATCCGCGAACTCAAGGCTGGCCACGATCGCACGCGCGAGGTCGAGGCACATGATCTGGGCCATTCCACTCTCGTCTTCACGTCTGATCCGGCCGAACTCTCGGTCGCGGATTTCTTCATCGTGACGGTACCGACCCCAATCGACCAGGCGCGGCGACCGGACCTGACGGCCTTGCTGCGCGCCTCGGCGACGGTGGGTAAGGCTTTGAAGAAGGGCGACATCGTTGTCTACGAATCCACCGTCTATCCCGGCGCAACGGAGGAAGATTGCCTGCCAATTCTCGAACAGGTCTCGGGTCTGTCCGCCGGCCGCGATTTCACCGTGGGATATTCGCCCGAGCGGATCAATCCGGGTGACAGGGCTCATCGGTTTGAGACAATTACAAAGGTCGTGGCTGGTCAGGATGCCCGCACGCTCGACATCGTCGCTGGGGTCTACGGCTCGGTCGTAACGGCCGGCCTCCACAAGGCGCCTTCGATAAAGGTCGCGGAAGCGGCCAAGGTGATCGAGAATGCACAACGCGACCTCAACATCGCTTTCATGAATGAGCTCTCCGCCATCTTTCACCAACTCGATATCGATACCGGCGAGGTACTTTCGGCGGCTGCGACCAAATGGAATTTCATCAATTTCACCCCGGGCCTCGTCGGCGGCCACTGCATCGGCGTCGATCCCTATTACTTGACCTTTCGCGCGCAAAAGGGGGGCTATCATCCGGACGTGATTCTCGCCGGTCGCCGCATCAACGACTCCATCGGGATACGCGTCGCGCGCGAGTGCCTACGCCGTCTCTTGAAAACCGGCACACAAGCCCCGCGAGTAACAGTGCTCGGATTGACGTTTAAGGAAAATGTCGTCGACATCCGGAATTCGCAGGTTATCGACATCATCCGTGAATTGCAGTCGTTCGGCGTATCCGTTCAGGTGAGTGATCCTCTTGCCGACGACGCGGCGGCGCTCAAGGAGTATGGACTCACGTTGCAGAAAGAGCCGCAACCCGCGGATGCGGTCGTGCTTGCGGTGGCGCACGACGTTTATCGCAAATCAGGTTGGCAGTTGATTGCGCGTCTGCTCAAAAACGGCCGCGGGCTGGTGATGGACGTCAAAGGAGCGCTCGATCCGCTCAAAAAGCCCGCCGGTGTTGAGATTTGGCGGCTTTGACCTTGATTCTTGGTTAATGCCGGCCTTGACGTTTTGCGCCGGGGCCGCTTGAACTGTCGCGACCACCCAGGGATCTTCAATGTCGATTCAAATCGTCCCGGTGATCATGTGCGGCGGCGCGGGAACACGGCTGTGGCCAGTCTCGCGCGAAAGCATGCCGAAACAGTTTGTCCCTCTTGTAGGCGAGGGGTCGACGTTCCAACAGGTACTTGGGCGCATTTCCGATCCCGAATTGTTCGGCAGGCCGATCGTCATCACCAACACCGACTTCCGATTCGTGGTGGCCGAGCAATTGCGCGAGCGCGGCGTCGAAGCTGACATCGTGCTCGAACCGATGCGCCGCGATTCGGGCCCCGCGGTTGCGGTATCCGCCGTGCTGGCGGCCGAACGCGATCACAATGCGCTCGTACTGGTGCTCGCAGCCGACCACGTGGTACGCAAGCCCGAGGAGTTTCGCGCAGCATGCCGGGATGCCGCGGCTGCGGCCGCCACAGGACGCATCGTGACCTTCGGTATCGAGCCCACGCATCCTGCGACAAGTTACGGCTACATCCGCCCCGGCGAAAAGCTCAATGGCGCATCCGCTCGCGCGGTCGAGGCATTCGTGGAAAAACCCGATGCCGTCACCGCTGCGAATTACGTCGCGCAACGCTATCTGTGGAACAGCGGGAATTTTCTCTTCCACGCCGCCACCATGATCGCGGAGATCGAGCGGTTTGAACCGGCCATGGCCGAGGCGGCGAGAGCCGCAGTTGGCGGCCTCACGCGCGACCTCGACTTCCTGCGGCTCGCGAGCGAGCCCTTCGCGCGTGCGCCCAAGAAGTCGATCGACTATGCGGTCATGCAACGCACCAAGCTCGCAGCCGTAGTCCCTACCGACTTGGGCTGGTCGGATATCGGCAGCTGGAGCTCGGTGTGGGACGTTCTCGATCGCGATGCCGCTGGCAACGCGACGGACGGCCCCGTCGTCATGCTCGACAGCCACAACAACTTGGTGCGTTCGGAGGAATCGGTGCTCACCACGGTCGTGGGGCTCGACGACGTGATCGTAGTATCCACGGGGGACGCCGTGCTGGTCAGCGCGCGCGCGAAGGCCGAGCAGGTGAAGGCACTCGTCGAGCGGCTCAAGGCGCACAACCATCGCGCGGCGGTCGAGCATCGTCGCATTTACCGCCCATGGGGCTACTACCAAGATGTCGATAGCGCCCCGCGCTATCGCGTCAAACGCATTGTCGTGAAGCCTGGGAGCAAGCTCTCGCTGCAAAAGCATTTCCATCGTTCCGAACATTGGGTTGTGGTGAGGGGAACGGCCGAGATCACGCTCGGCGACGACGTGCGCAGCGTGCACGAAAATGAATCGGTCTACATCCCGATCGGGAGCATTCATCGCCTCGCCAACCCCGGCAAGATCCCGCTCGAATTGATCGAGGTGCAGGTCGGGAGCTATCTGGGCGATGATGACATCGTTCGCCTGGACGATCTCTACGGACGCGGATAGGCCCTCAGCCTCGCCCGACGCTGACGTAGGTAAGACCGTTCGCAGCAACGTCACTCGGCATGTAGATATTGCGCAAATCGACGACGATCGGGCTGCGTAGGGCGTTTTTTACCCGATCGAGGTCGAGTGCTCGGAATTGATCCCATTCCGTTAGGATGAGCATTGCGTCTGCACCTTCAATGCAAGCGTAGGGGTCGGCCGCAGTCTCGAGCCGCGGCATCAGCTTGCGCGCTTCCGCCATGCCGTGAGGATCATATGCGCGCACGCGCGCCCCATGCGCCTCAAGGGTCGGCACGATCACGAGACTGGGTGCCTCGCGCATGTCGTCGGTGTTGGGTTTGAAGGTCAGGCCCAGCACCGCAATGATCTTGCCATCAAGCGAGCCACCGCAGGCCGCCAACACCTTGGCGGCCATTGCGCGCTTGCGGCCATCGTTCACCGCCATCACCGTCGCCACGATGCTGCTCGGCACGTCGTAGCGCTGACCGATCGCGGCGAGCGCGGCGAGATCCTTGGGAAAGCACGAGCCTCCAAAACCGGGTCCCGCGTGCAGGAACTTCGCTGCAATGCGGCGGTCGAGTCCCATTCCGCGTGCGACCTCCTGCACGTCTGCGCCGCACTTTTCGCAAAGGTCAGCCATTTCATTGATGAAGGTGATCTTCGTGGCAAGAAACGCATTGGACGCATATTTGATGAGTTCCGCGGAGCGGCGTTCGGTGAAGAGAATTGGCGTTTCGTTGATGAAAAGCGGCCGGTACACTTCGCGCATGACCAGGCGCGCCCGTTCGTCATCGGTGCCAACCACGATGCGATCTGGATGTTTGAAATCCTCGATTGCTGCCCCCTCGCGTAGGAATTCCGGATTTGACACCACAGCAAAATCCGCATCCGGGCACAGCTTGCGAATGATCGTCTCGACGTCGTCATTGGTTCCCACCGGAACCGTCGATTTTATGGCGACAACGGTGAAGCCTGCGATTTCAGCGGCGATCTCGGCCGCGGCGTCATGAACATACGAGAGATCGGCAAATCCATCGCCCCGTCGCGAGGGCGTACCTACCGCCAGGAATACGGCATCGGCGGCGCGAATCGCCGTTGCCGATCTGCTCGAAAAGGACAGGCGCCCGGCTGCGACGTTGCTGGCGACGAGCGCGTCCAGCCCAGGTTCGAAAATCGGCAATTTTCCGCTTTGAAGTGTTCGGATCTTCTCTGCATCCTTGTCGATGCAGGTTACGACGTGGCCGAAGTCCGAAAAACATGCACCGGAGACCAGTCCGACATAGCCCGTACCAAACATTGCTATTCGCATGAAGTGGAACCTTCAGCCGTGGCGATTTCGACGTTCCCGCTCGTCGCGGACCGCGACCTTGTCTGCCTGCACCATGTCTGCCACGAGCGTGTCAAAGGTCGTCCTGTGTCGCCAACCCAGTTTGGCGCGCGCCTTGCTCGGGTCACCAACGAGACAATCGACCTCTGTCGGCCGGAAATAGCGCGGATCCACCTCGACCAGCGCCTCGCCCGTGGATTTGTCGATACCCTTCTCCTCGACGTCCTTGCCGCGCCACACGATAGTTCTGCCGATATGGCTGAAGGCTTTTTCGACGAATTCGCGCACCGAGTGGCTCTCGCCGGTCGCGAGCACGTAATCGTCCGGCCTATCCTGTTGTAAGATCAACCACATCCCCTCGACAAAATCGCGTGCGTGGCCCCAGTCACGGCGAGCATCGAGATTGCCGAGGAACAGCTTCTGCTGCAGCCCGCACTCGATTGAGGCGACTGCACGCGTGATCTTGCGCGTGACGAAGGTTTCGCCTCGGATCGGACTCTCATGGTTGAAGAGGATGCCAGCCGAGGCATGCAGCCCGTACGCTTCCCGGTAGTTCACCGTGATCCAGTGCGCGTAAAGCTTCGCGGCCGCATAAGGGGAGCGCGGATAGAACGGCGTCGTCTCGCTTTGCGGGCTTTCCTGGGCCTTGCCGAACAGCTCGGAGGTCGACGCTTGATAGAAGCGGGTCTTGTTTTCCCGGCCGAGGATGCGAATTGACTCGAGTAGGCGCAGCGTCCCAAGTCCATCGGCATTGGCCGTGTATTCGGGCGTCTCGAACGATACCTGCACGTGCGACTGCGCGGCAAGATTGTAGATCTCGTCGGGTTGCGTTTCCTGCACGATCCGTATGATGTTGGTGGCGTCGGTCACATCGCCGTAATGCATATGAAAGGAAACGCCCTCCTCGTGCGGATCATGAATCAAGTGGTCGATCCGCTCGGTGTTGAAGGACGAAGAACGGCGCTTCACGCCCTGGACCACATATCCTTTGGAGAGAAGAAATTCGGAGAGATAAGCGCCATCCTGGCCGGTTACACCGGCGATGAGCGCGACCTTGCCCGCTGATCCAGCCATTATTGCACCACGCGGGCTATTGCCTTCGTCCAATCGTCGCCAGTGACGGCACCGTCAAACAAGCCGAGCTAAGCGACACCTGCCATGTCGCGCTCGGCGTGAACCATCCGCGTCACTATCTCGGGCATTCCGACCGTCGGACGCCAGCCGAGAATTTGTGCCGCCTTGGTAGGATCACCCACCGAGTACATGATATCACTGGAACGAACAAGAGAAGGATCGTAGTCAACGTGCTCTCGCCAATCGAGACCGACCTCGCGGAAGGCTGCTGCCACAAACTGCTCGAGCGAATAAGCGACGCCCGACGCAGCAACGAAGTCGTCCGGCTGGTCGCACTGCAGCATTCTCCACATCGCTTCGACGTAATCGGGAGCCCAACCCCAGTCGCGGCGGATCGACAAATTGCCGAGAGCAAGCCGTGCTCCGCTGCCGGCAGCGATTTTGGCGGCTGCCGCGGTGATCTTGCGAGTCACGAATCGGCTCGGCCGCAGCGGTGATTCGTGATTGAACAAGAGACCCGAACAAGCAAAGAGGCCGTAAGACTCGCGATAGTTGGCAACAAGCGAGATCGCCGCTGCCTTAGCTACGCCATAAGGGCTCTTCGGCCGAAACGCCGTCTGCTCATTCGCTGCGCGTGTCCCGGTATCGCCAAAGCACTCCGAAGAACCCGCATTATAAAAGCGCACTCTCCCCCCGAGGCGGCGCAGCGACTCAAGCATGTTGAGCGCACCGAGCGCTATTCCTGCCAGTGTCTCGGCCGGCTGGGTGAACGATAGCGAAACGGAGGATTGGCCCGACAGATTGTAAATTTCATCCGGCGCGACCTTCTCGATGACTTGCACTACGGACTGGAAGTCTGCCGGCGACATCGAATGAAGCGCTACCTTGTCGCAGATCCCGAGCGCAATCAGACCGTCGAGGCGAGCAAGCGCTGCGTCGCGCGACGTCCCATGAACAACGTAACCTTTCCCAAGGAGAAAGCGCGCAAGATAAGCGCCGTCCTGCCCCGTTACCCCGGCTATGAGGGCCACTGGTCCAGTCGTCGTCATGCCACCCGGCGCACGGCCGCTCGTTCAACGCTCGGCATTGGTCGCGTTCGCTAAGCAATATTTGACGCAGCGCCAGAGGCACGTGTTTGCGCCAGCGGCAGAGGCTGCTTCTCGCGCCGCAAAGGCTCGGCGGGCGCGAATGGGTACAAAAGCCACACTGGCGCCCCGGGCAGCGAGCTGACGGCCAGCACGAGGCCATAACACACCGAAAACAGCAACGCCCTTTCCGGTGCGACGCCGTAACCGGTCAGAAGCGAGACCACAGCAAGTTCCCGCAAACCCCAGCCGCCGATCGAAATCGGTACAAGCACCACTCCAATCATGACGGTGAACAACACCGCCGCGTCGGCGAGCGGCAGCGAGAAGCCCTGCGCTCTTCCCACCGACCAAATGGCGACAATCGTGAGCGCGTGGATAAGACATCCAATGCTCAGGACTATGGGCCCCTTCGATCCGAACAAGACGCGATGAACGTCTACAGCCAAAATCGCCATCCATCGCGAATACCGCCACCGAGCGAGCAGAGGAACAATCTTCGATGCGAGCACGAGCGCGAGCGCTCCGGCGATGATTAGCGCACCGTACACGACGAGCACCAGATCGCGATATCCACCCAGCGCCGTAAGCCCGGAGGGCAGCAGCAGAATGAGCAGGCCGAAAGCGATCAAAAGCCCCACGCCTATTCCGCGATCGATCACAACGCTTGTTACGGCCTTGCGCCAATTACTGCCGAGCCGAACGAGCAGCCACGCTCGCACCCCCTCACCGGCCACGCTCGGCAATACTTGGGCGAAGAACATTCCCACCGCCGTCGCGGCAATCATGTCCATGCGCGTCATGGCCGTATCGTCGGGAGCGAGCACATCGACAATGTTGCGCCAGCGCAGCCCCAGCAGCGGAACCTGCAACATCCCTATCAGCGTGGCGAGCGCAGCCCAGCGCCAATCCAGGAGCGAAATCATGGAGAAGGTCTGACGCCAATCGACTTGCCGCGACACATACCAAAAGCATGCTCCTGTCACGAGCAGCTTGGCTGCCACGATCGCAACTTTCTGCACGCCGGCGCGCGACGCGCGCGGCGGCTCGAAATCACCAGCGAGGTCGCTGTTCATTCGATCCCGTCCCCTGCCCCACCGCGCCACCGTCCGGTTCCCGCGTCTTGGTCACCAGACGTTGCGCGACGGTAATGGCCGAGCGGGACGCGCAGTTCAAGCAGGAAATTACTACGCATCAAGCACCCCTGCTGCGCTCGGCCGGCGCAGCCGGCGCAAAGCGAGATCGCAGAAGGGCGAGGGCTTGGCGCAGGTCGGCGACGACCTCACAGGCTGGCTCGCGCTTCTTGAGTTCGCGGGATCCGATGAGAATGCGCAATCCGATTCCAGCAACTGCGCCGGCTTCCATGTCGCTCATCTTGTCGCCAACGATCGCGCAGTGAACAGGATCAAGCCCAAGATCCGATACAGCCTGCAGGAGCATTCCGGGATTTGGTTTGCGCCAGGGATGATCGCGGCGGTACTCGCCAACGCCCTCCACAGGGTGATGAGGACAGTGATAGACGCGGCTGATTGCCGTGCCTTCCGCCTCAAAACGGTCGCACATCCATCGCGTCAAGGCCGCATAGGTGCTTTGGTCGAAATAGCCGCGACCAATACCCGATTGGTTGGTGGTCACGACGATCGGCCGCTTCACCTCATTGGTCCAGAAACGAGCGAGTTCGAAAATTCCGGGGATGAATTCGAATTGGTCCGGCCGGTGCACGTAGCCGTGGTCCACATTGATCACCCCATCCCGGTCGAGAAAAAGCGCGCTGTTAGGCATCGCCGCACCGATTGTCTCGCCGGCGCCCTCGCCGGCTGTGATTGCCGTTCGCAGTCGCGCCCGCAACGCACAGCCGACGGCTAAAACGGTTCATGTGAGGTCCCGCAATCTCGGCAAAGCCAGATCCCGGCTGGAGATCACGCGCTCCTCGATGTTCGGCCATGCGATGACGAGATCCGGATCATCCCACCGCACGCCGCGCGCCGCCTCCGGCCGATACGTTTCGGATATGTGATAGCGTACCTCGGCGTCATCGGTGAGAGTTTGAAAACCATGAGCAAACCCGGCGGGAATGTATGTTGCTGCCGGTTGTCCGCACTGAGCTCCACGCCGACCCACTTGCCGCGGGAGGGCGAGCCGGGCCTTACGTCGACGGCCACGTCAAACACCGCTCCTCGTGTACAGGAGACAAGCTTGATTTCCTCGTGCGGGGGTGCCTGAAAGTGCAGGCCGCGCAACGTGCCGCGACGTCCGTTGAACGACACGCTCCACTGCGGATAGTTTGCGCATAGCCCTTGCTCTAGGAATGTCTCGCTGCAGAACAGACGCGAAAAAAAACCGCGTTCGTCTTCCATTTTTTCAAGCTCTATAAGAAAAACGCCGGGGATGTCCAACGGTCTGAACAGCATTATCGGCCGATCGGCAAGCTCGACATTGTCGCCCGGAACCGCACGGTAATAGCGGCCGCGTCCTTGGAATGCTCCCTCCACGAAATTGCAGGCCAAGCCACGATTGACTTTGTTGCGAAACAGACGGACGGGGGCCTACGGATTTGCCGACTGATATGCTGCCACCACCCCTGACGTATTATCCTGCGAGCCGTCATCGAATACCAGGATTTCGAACCGGCAGTCGACGCGCTCCATTGCCTTGGTGATCGTCTCGATCGTGCCGAGGACGTTCTCCTCTTCGTTCAGGCAGGGAACCACGAAACTGACTTCGGTGGCCTCCTCTCCCTGCTCCACCGGCCGAGGCATAGCTTCAGGAAGCATTTGCGCGCCCGCAGCCCTTCATCGGTGCCCTCCCGCACCCCCGAATGGCGCGTGGATGGGACCGAGTTCCAAATTGTTCACCGCCGCCTCGATGTCTGCACGATTGCAGCTTCCAACGATAATTTGTGAGACTCGCAAGTTTGCACTTGCTCGCTCGGGGGGCGGCAGATCGTCAAGCGGAACATAGACCCCGGGACGACCGGCGGAATGAGCCGCGAACCCAAACAGGTCGAGGACCCCCAGATAACCGTCGGCAATCTGAGCAAGGCACATCGCATCTTGAAGGTTCAATCCTTGATGGCGGGCAAAGCGCAGATGAACCGGCCATTCCCGCCATTGGGAGGGAGCAAGCCGATTGAGCATTACGAAGGCGGCGCGCGGATAGCGCACGCCGAGTCGCTCGATCAAATCAAGCCAAAATTCGAGTTCATCCGACTCGATCGTCCCATCCTCGCGCTCCCGCAACGCGCCCGCCACGATGAATCGGCCGGGTAACGTCAGTTTCAAAAAATCGTTTGCAGATTTGCGCCCGTGCGGAAGAAGCTTGATGCCGCCGCGCGTGCCGCGAAGTTCGACTTCGCGCGAGAGCTGGCGCGGCAGCGTGCGTAGATCGCTCGCTGGTTCGCGGGCACGCCAGCGGCTCGACTCCCGCTGCGATAGAAGGTCCGATGTCGCGGCCATCGCGGTCTCCTCGTCCCAGAACACCGCGAAACTGCGAAAGCGCTCAAGCATGAGCAAGATCGAGATGAGATCGAACAGGCGCGCCTCGTTGGCCGATCCGTTCGCCAGCACCAGCGCGACATCCACCTGGGCGTCCTCCCGCTGCACATACGAGGGGAGAACGTGGTTCTGCCAAATCAGCAAGTTCCTTAGCGATTTCTGGTCGAGGGGCCCATTGAGCCGCAATACGAAATTAAGATCGTCGGCGCTTGCGCGCTCTCGCAGTTTCGCGGCGACCGAAAGGCGCAAGACCAGCAGGCGGCAGATGCGGCCTATGACCGGCTTGCCTATGGCGGGTCCGTTGAGAAATTCAAGCAGCTTTGGCGACGACCAGAACTGGCGGGCGAGCTCATCGACTTGTTCCGGAGCATCCCGCTCCGCTTTCTCGCTTCCCGGCAATGCAAGCCAGATCGTGGCAATGCCGAGCACCGCGACTTGAGCGGGGCGGCGGACCATCCAACTGGGGTGGCGGACCCATGGCTCAGCGAGCTTATAAGGGCCGAGCAGAAGACGACGAATCATACGCGACCCCCGAGAAGTTCGCGGCCGCGTTGCTCGGCGGGGGTAGATCTTTTTTCCCCGTCTGACATGCGCGCTCGTAGTGCGCTCGAATAGACCTGTTCGAACAGCGCCAGCAGCTCTGCGGTCGTCTCCTGCCGCCAGGTCAGGATCTGATTTTCCTTAGCGAAAGGAAAATGCCGATCGTTGAGTCGAACCCCAGCGGGGCGTGCAAAGCTGTGTTCGACGTTAACGATCGCATAGGCTACATCGGTGAAAGTCGCGAAAGTGGCAAAGCCGCTCGAGGTTCCGATGAACACATCCGCGATCTTCAGCAGCGCCAACTCATGCGCGAGCCGCAAGCCCCACGCGCGCGGGATGAAGACATTGTGCCGGTAGAGCAGCCGGTGCTCCCATTCCTGAAACCCGCCGACCATTACAAAGAGCGCCTGCGGCCAGCTCGTTGCCACCGCGTCGATGAAGTCATGCCACGCCGGCAGTGGCGCATCGCGATAAGTCACTGCCGGGGCTTCGGTCAGTGAACTCTGACGCGGATTGATAATTACGAGCGGACGCCCGCCCAGTTCGGTGATGTGGAATTGTCGCGCCCAGGCCTCATACCCGCGCGGGGCCGAAAGCTTGGGAATGTAGCCAGATCGCGCGTGAAAGGCGTTGATGCGCCGATGATCGATGGGAAAATCCTGACGCATTTTGAGATGTGTCTTCAGATCCGGCCACATCGGAAGACGATTCCGGTGATGCAAGGCAATCAGGAAATTGAACGCCTGCAGATCACGGACGAGCCGAAACGACCGTAACAACGGATTGCACGCGAAGACCGGCACGATATTGTCGAGATGAGCGATGTAATTGCTGCGGGTCACGAACGTCTGCTGACGTGCCGAGGGCCTTTCCGGATTGACCATGACTATGAGATCGACGTACCGAAGGCCCCGCTCGATCGCTATGACAGCGAGATTGATCTGGTTCGTGAGCAGATCCCCGAGCGCGTAGTGTTGGTAGGAGAAGTCGAAAACTCCCAGCAATGCCGCGGAATTCGACGAACTATTTTCAGCCTGCAGAATCATGTGCTCGTTGTTTGCGCCTTTCAGCCGCGCCACATTAGACATAGTCGTCGAGGTGGCTGACAATAGTTCGCAGATGAGAGGCAGTCACTTGTCGACCGTCGGCAAACTGCTGATCTAGCAGGGAGCTCGACATGATGTAGCAGCGCGATTGGCCGTCTCGGCTTCTACGGCTCACGGTGATCGTGTCAAACGCCGAATTGACGGAAACATCGAATTTTTCCTGAAATTTGAGTTCCGCATAAATACCGGCAAGACGTCGAAAATGCTTGAACGCGCTTGATGCATTACTCGGCCGCAGTAATGCAATCGCCTGGGTCAAGTATTGCTTCAATCCCCCCGCCTGCCGAGCGAATGGAGGGACGAAGGTGTTCCATATGCCATCGATCATTTGCCGAGATGTCGTATTGGGTAGCATGGACTGCTGAATGAGATAGTTCATGACGCCCGAGGAAAGCATCGGGGCAAGGTATTTCAGATGGACAAGATCGAAAACCTGCTGCATCTGCTCCGGCCCGTAGATCGCTCGACAGTGGGGGTCGGCCGCCAGATGCTCGAGCGCGACGGCACGATAGTCCGCATACTCGCGAAAGAGCTCGGCTGGCTCCATGGCCAAAAATTGGTGTGGGTGCCACCCTTCGGATGCGATGGAGGGGTTCGTGTTTCGCGCCATGTAATACCGCGGCGCGCGGTACATGCCGCCATCGATCAAAGCCAGAGAGGATGTCAGCAGTTCCTTCGCCCAAAGCGACTTCACGCGATCAAGCGGCGGCTGGATCAGTTTCATAGTATGAGTGCGATGAATTCCATAGAAAATCGCCTGGTAATCGCTCATCTGTTCGACGATCCGTTTCAACGCGTCTCCTGCGACGATCGAAGGCGCCGAATAGTCCGTATGCCAGACGTCAAAATGCTCTCCCGGTTTGAAATTGACGTAATACCCATGCGCTACGACCAAGTCTGGGTCGGCGTCGAGGACATCGAAAAGTGCGTCCAGCTCATCCGTGAACAAGACGTCGTCGTCGGCGCAAAGAGAGCAGTAGGTCGATTCGACCGATGCGATCGCAAGGCCGATTTTCTTATGGATCGACGTCGCCGGGTCGTAGATATCATGCACGACGTCCAACCCTTCCCGGCTGACGGTCTCGCGGTTTTGCGCCAGGGCGTCACCCGTGCTGGAGTCGAGCACATGGATCGGATACGCGAACCGCCGCGCAGCCAGATATCCGAGCAGTCTGCGTAAATGGGCGGACCGATTAAAGGTAGGGATGAGCAATGTATAGCGCGAGCGAAGGGATTGCATCTCAATCTAACGGCCGCGCCGAGACATGGACGTTCGCAACGAGCGATCTTTCAAGATTAGCGTTGCGCAGCATGCAAATCAGCCGAATTGTTCCGGCGTAAGCGCACTGCTTCATCGCGGCAGCCAGCATCCAGTCGTTCCGCTGATCCTCATTGAGCCTCACACCCTACAGCACCGACCCGAGGAGGAAGGTTCGTTTCCAATTCATCAATGATTTCACAGCGATGTAGCCGAGGCGTGTTGGCTTTGTCCTATTGCCCCATTGCCGCGTACCGGGGCCAGGCAAATCCGTTTGTCAAGTCATTTTCTTTCCGAACGCGTTGCGGGTTCGACAGACAACGCGTTCGAATCGCCTAACGCCCGTTCGCTTTACAAGGAAAAGGTGCCTCTCCATAGTGCCAAGCTCACGCAAGCGGAACGGTGTTCTCGCCATGAATTTTGTTCAACACCTAAAAGCAGGCAGCGTCGCTGAGGCAGCCAATGATTTTGCCTCCGGCGAGAATAACGATCAGTTGCTCGATGATTATCTCCGTGTCGAGCTTTGTCCCTGCTGCGACGCACCGGCCGCAGATGCCAAACGACGCGTTGCCTCTTCGCCCCCGGCGGAGACACTGACTGCCGACCGTCACGGCGCATTTGTTTCCGGCTATACGCACGCGCGGGTTTTCTTCACGTATTTCGAGTGCTCGAAATGCAGTGCTTTGTTTTGTCCTACCTATTATCGCCAAAGCCAACTCGATGGACTCTACGGCCGGCAAGCCGAAAACATGGTCTCTGTTCCATTGCCGGGCGCGCAGACGCACCCAGGAGAGCTATGCACGACTTCTGCGCCCGCACAGCCGAATGGGAGGGCATTTTTTGGAAATCGGCCCAGACATTGGATTGTTCGCCTCTTCATTTGCAAAAAGCGGCTCTTTCCATCACTTCTGGCTCTACGAGCCGAATCGGGACGTGCACCAATCACTGGCCGGCAATTTTCGCGGGCTGAGCTTCACGATCAATTCCGGGATCTTTCACGCTTCCGACATGCCTGCGCAAAGCGTGTCGACCGCAGTGATGATTCACGTGCTCGATCATCTGTTGCAGCCCAAGGAATTTCTTCACGAGGTGAGAGCGAGTCTTGAACCGGGCGGCGTGATCTTGATCGTCACTCACGATTGCGCGTCTGGGTTGGCCCGTTTGCTGGGACGACGCTGGACGCCCTACACGCTGCAGCATCCGCAGCTCTTCTCGCGGCGCTCGCTTGCCGCGCTCTTGCAGGCAAGCGGATTCGACGTCGTTGAGTCTGTCAAGACCACCAATTATTTCCCCGTAGCATTTTTGATGCGTGCTGCTTTGACCGTATTCGGCTTGCCGGAGCGCCTCATCCCGGCAGCAGAGTCACCGCTGCTCGGACTAAAGCTCGGCAATATCGGCACGATCGCGCGCAAATCCACATGAGCAACCAGCAGTTTTCGGAAGGCGAGCTCGCGCTTGGTCGCGGCGGAGAAGCAAGACGGCTAGTTGCGCATCCTTAGAGGACAGCCACTTCGGGCACCGGAACGATGAACTTGCCCCCGCAGCGGCGGAATTCGTCTTGTTGCGCCAGGATCTCCGCCGCGAAGTTCCATGTCAACAGGAGCACGTAGTCGGGCCGGCGTTCGAGCAGCGCCTGCGGCGGCAGAATCGGCAGGTGATTGCCGGGCGTGAAGCGGCCTTGCTTGAGATGGCTGCGGTCAACCACGAAATCGAGCAGCCGCCCGTCGATGCCGAACGCATTCATCAGGGTGCTTCCCTTGGCGGAGGCACCATAGGCGGCGATGCGCTTGCCCTCTTGTTTGAGCCGCTGCAACAATTCCAGCAGCTCCCGCTTGAGGCGCGCAACGCGCTCGGCGAAGTTGCGATAATAGTCAAAAGTGAGCAGTCCCTCCGATCGCTCCTTCGCCAATAGCTTGCCAACGCGCATCGACGAAGGCCCGCCCGCATGCGCGATGAACAGGCGCAGCGAGCCGCCGTGGATGGGATCGAGTTCGACGTCACGAACCATTAGACCGTGGCGGCGGCAGAGCGCTTCGACGGAACTCAGCGAGTAATAGCTAAAGTGTTCGTGATAGATGGTGTCGAACTCGAGCTTGGTAATGAGGTCGCGCACATAGGGAGCCTCGATAACCGCGACCCCGTTCGGCTTGAGCACCTGTTTGATGCCAGCGACAAATTTGTTGGGATCGGGAACGTGGGCGAAGACATTGTGCGCGTGGATGATGTCGGCGAATTGCCCACGTGCTGCTAGTCGGCAGGCAAGATCCTGATCGAAGAACTCCACCAGCGTCGGAATGCCTTTGGTCGTGATTGCAAGCTCAGCAATGTTGGCGGCGGGTTCGATGCCGAGGACCGGAATACCCCGCGCCTTGTAGAACTGCAGCAGGTATCCATCATTGCTGGCGGCCTCCATGACCAAGCTCCCCGGGCCCAAGTCATAGCGGCCGATCAGCGTCTCGACCAGCGTGCGCGCGTGCTTGATCATGGTGTCGGAGAAAGAGGACGCATAGGTGTAATCGCGAAACAGGCGTTGCGGCGGCACCGTCTCACCGATCTGGGCGAGCGCGCATTGCGGGCAGAAATAAAGCTCGAGAGGAAAGCGCTCCTCGCTCTTGTGCAATTGTTCGGCGCTCAATAGAGCATTGGCAAGCGGGACTTGGCCGAGGCTCAGCACTGGGATCAGATCCGCGTGCCCGCAGGAGCGGCAGCGTGGGCGAATGGCGGGCGCGGGTTGTGCGCGCACCTCACTCACCATCGCTTCCACGGCGGGGACCCCGACAGCCATAGCCGCTCGAGTCCGTGCTTGTCGCGCAGCGTATCCATGCACTGCCAGAAGCCCTCGTGTCTGTACGCGGCAAGCTGACCATCGTGCGTCAGCCGTTCCAGCAGGTCGATCTCGAGCACGTCCTCGTCCTTGGTCAGATAATCGAGCACCCCGGGCTCCATGACCATGTAGCCGCCGTTTATCCAGGCGTTTTCGGTCACGCGTTTCTCAGCGAAATTGGTGACGCGATCACCGTCGAAAACGATATTGCCGAAGCGGGCCAGCGCCGGCACGGCGGTCACGGTCGCGAGCTTTCCTTGGCTTTTGTGGAAAGCCATGAGCCGGTCCAGGGGAACGTCCGCTACGCCATCACCATAGGTCAGCATGAAGGTTGCACCCTTGATGAGCGGCGCAAGGCGCCGCAGACGTCCTCCGGTCAGCGTATCGCGCCCAGTGTCGATGAGATGGATCTTCCAGGTTTCCTCGTGGTGCCGGCGCCGCTTCACGACGCCGGTGCCGAGATCGATCGTGAGGTCGCTCGCCATATCGGCAAATTGCAAAAAAAAGTTTTTCACCACGTCGGCTTTGTAACCGAGCGCTACCACAAACTCTTCGAAGCCGTAGGAGGCATAGAACTTCATGATGTGCCAGAGAATCGGATGTTGTCCGATCTGCACCATCGGCTTGGGGACGGCGACTGTCTCTTCGGCGAGCCTAGTCCCAAAGCCTCCGGCTAGGATGACGACCTTCATGCCGTGCCCCGCACCGGCAATCGCTCACTCGCCGGCGCATCGAGTCGCTCGGAAAATGCGTCGATCTGCCGGCGCGTAACGGCCGCCATGTCTTCTCCGTTCCAGAACGCGCGGTACCAGTCCGCGGTCCAGGTCACCGCGTCCTCGAACGAGAGCAGCGGCCGCCAACCCAGCACCGCGCGAGCCCGCGTCGCATCAAGCGTGAGGAGCGATGCCTCGTGCGGATGCTCATCCGTATCGAACCGCCATCCGGGACGACCACCCCAACGGCTGGAGAACGCCTGGACCAGGTCGCAAACCGAGCGGAAGCTATCCGCGTCCGGCGCAAAATTGAGTGCAGTCGGCGCCTCCGTCGAGTCCGTGATCATGGCCTGCGCCAGCATCAGGTAACCGGCGAGCGGATCGAGCACGTGCTGCCATGGGCGAACCGCGTGAGGGTAGCGCAGCGCGACCGGCGTTCCGGCCTCGAAAGCGCGGACCAGATCGTGCGCAATCCGAAATGGCGACCAGTCCCCGCCGCCGATGACGTTGCCCGCTCGTACGGTCGCGACGCGGCATGTATCGAGGAAGAAGCATTCGCGAAACGAGCTAGTGACGAGCTCGGCGCAAGCCTTGGAGTTGCTGTAGGGATCACGGCCGCCCAGGCGGTCGCCCTCGCTGAATGGACGGCCAGCGCCGTCGTTTTCATACACCTTGTCGCTCGTTACCACGATCACCGCGCGCACGCTCGGTACCGAGCGCACGGCCTGCAGCACGTTAGCGGTTCCCATTACATTGGTCGCAAAGGTGCCGAGTGGGTCGGCATAGGATGGGCGCACCAGTGCCTGGGCAGCCATGTGGATCGCGATTTCAGGCTCGCAGTCCGCAAGCGTCCGCGCGAGCAGTGCATAATCGGCGATGTCGCCATAGACATCGGTGCATCGGTCGCGGGCGCAGAGCGCAAAGAGGCTGGGGTCCGTATGCGGTGGCAACGATAGCCCGGTGACTTTCGCGCCGACCCCGGTCAGCCATAACACCAGCCATGCCCCTTTGAATCCGGTGTGGCCGGTAAGGAAGACGCGACGACCGCGCCAGAAGCTCGCATCGAAGGCGAACATCAAAACGGTCCGCTGAACGACTTGTCCGGCACGTCCAAGCTTTTGTCCTCGGGCGCAATACCCGCCCACGGATCATCGCGAGTCTCGTCGGCGGCGAGTCCTAGGACGCAGCGCACGGCCGCCACAATATGTCCGGGAGTTGGATAGTAATAGTTCGAGAGCGCGCGAGTCGTCGGCGTTGGGATATCGGGCAAGGTTACCCGGATTGGGGCCGCCTTGAGGGCGTCGAACGCCTGTTCGGTAACCCGGGCGACCATCTCCCCTGCAAAACCACCCGTCAACGTTCCTTGATCCACCACCACTAGCCGGCCGGTTTTGCGGACCGAGGCAAGGACCATCGCATCGTCGCGGGGAACGAGAGTTCGTAAATCGATGATGTCGGCCCCGATTCCATCCCGCTCCAGAGTTCGCGCCGCCTTGATGGCATCAAGCGTCGCGTAAGAGGTGGAAACGATCGTCACGTCCTCGCCTTCGGTGACCATTCGCGGCTCGCCGAGCGGAACGGTGTAGTAGCCTTCGGGAACGGGACCGTGAATATTGTGCAGCCAACGATGCTCGAAGAATACAACAGGATTGTCATCCTCGATGCTGGCGATGAGCAACCCTTTGGCGTCGTGCGGGGTCGAGGGCATTACGACTTTGAGGCCTGGAATGTGCGCAAACCATGCATGCAGACTCTGCGAATGCTGGGGACCTTGGCCCCAACCGCGTCCGATGATCATCCGTAGCGTCATCGGCACCTTGGATTGGCCTCCAAACATGTAATGCCACTTCGCCGCCTGATTGCATATTTGGTCCATGGCGGTCATGGCAAATTCGAGCCGCATGTGGGTCATGATCGGCCGCATGCCGACGAGGCACGAGCCGAGCGCGACGCCGGTCATTGCACTTTCTGCCACCGGCATGTCGAACACACGTTTTCTGCCGTGCTTCTCCTGCAGGCCCTTGGTCGTGCCAAACACGCCGATCGGGTCGGAGACGCCGAGCCCCATCAGATAGGTGCTGCGATCGCGCTCGAGGCAGATGTCGATCGCTTCGTTGATGGCTTCCGCGAATTTGAGCTGCCGGTTGGTCATGAACACGACCGCTCAGGCGAATATGTGCCGGTTGAGTTCTGCGCGTGTGGGAAACGGACTCTTCCGCGCAAACGTGACTGCGTCGTCGATTTCGGCAGCGATCTCAGCATCCATTGCGACATGCGCGGCCTCGTCCATCACGCCGTCATCTTCGAGCAGTTTGCGGTGCAAACGGATGGGGCACCGCGCGACCCACAAGTCGAACTCCTGCTGGGTACGATAGCCGAGATGGAGATCGCCGAGCGGACCGCAGTGTTCCAGCCACCGGTAAGTCATGAATTCCAGCAGCGCCGGGCCACCTTTGTTGCGGAGATGAGCGATTGTATCCGCGGCGGCGGCATCGACCACCTCAACCAATTGACCGTCGTGCTGAGAGGTCTTGATTCCATGCCCGCGCACCAGTTCGGTAATGGTGCGGTTTGCCGGCTGGCGCTCGGCAAGCGGCGTATTCACCGAATAGAGGTTGTTCTCGCAAACGAAGAGCACCGGGAGCCGATGAACCGCGGCGAAGTTTACGCTCTCGTGGAAAACGCCGGTCTCGGTCGCCGCATCGCCGAAGAAAATGACAGTGATCGCGGAACGGTCCTGCAACATCGCGCCAAACGACGCGCCGACACCGATGGGAATGGTGCTACCGACAATCGGCACGCAGCCTAGGAAATTGACCGAGAGGTCGATGAGGTGCATCGAGCCGCCCTTGCCCGACGCGCACCCGTCCACCTTGCCATAAAGCTCCGCGAACATGGCGGCGAGGCTGCCGCCTTTGCCGATGTAATGAGCATGCGAGCGGTGCGCGCTGATGACGTGGTCTTCCGCACGCAGATGCCTGCAAACGCCGGCAGCCACCGCTTCTTGGCCGATGCTGAAATGCGTGGGACAGCGCATATCACCTTGCGGATAGAGGTCCTTGATGCGTTCCTCCACCCGCCTGATCTTTAGCATCGAACGATAGAGGGCGAGGCGCACCTCGCGCGGCATGCTCGAGGTCTCCTTACGCCCGAGGCGCTCGGCGGATGGTAAGGGGCGAGGAGGTGAAATCGTCGTCATTCGGTCATGCCCGCTTCCGCACGCAGCAAAGTGAAAACTACTCCACGTCAAAATCGCGTCGATACGTCCTGGGAGCGCCCCCAATCGGACGGCTCTTAGGCCGGATCCCGCGCTCCTCGGCTGGCCGATGCAATCCGCCCGCGCGCATGGTGCATCCAAAGGGCGAAAGCGTCGTACGGGACCACGCGGGGCATTGCAAGCAGCCTCTCGGGCTCGAACGCGGCGAGATCCGCCCCCTCGCCGAGAACCAGACCGTCGATGTCGGCGCGCGGCAGCCTCACGGCATAGTACGTCCGTAGCCGGATGCCGTCGCCGGCAAAGCCGAAGTCAAAGGAGAATTCGGTAAATCGCGCCACCTCCCCAGGAGATAACGTCACCGCAAGTTCCTCCTCGAGCTCCCGCACCAAGGCAACCGCCGGCGGCTCTCCTGCTTCCACGGCCCCGCCAAAGCACCCCCAATGATCGGGATAAAAGATAGCTGGATTGGAATCTCGCAGCTGCATCACGTAGCGATCATCCGACAGTTGCAGCAGCGCCGCGACGGCATGGGCGGGCCGCAGCGTGGCCCGGGAGCCGAGAAATGCACCGGAGGAATTCGACACGCGCGCGCCGTCTCGCAAGCATCAACCCCGCATCACGAAATCGGTCGGCAGCGTCTTGAGCTGCGGCAAATATTTGCGGCCCCATTCGACCATTTCGCGCATGCCTTGCTCCCAGCCGACCTGGGGTTCCCAACCGACATCGCGCCTGATGGCGGAGCTGTCGATCCAATAGCGCGAATCCTGATGCTGGCGGTCGCCGGTCACCTCGCAAAGCTGCTCGAAGGGCATTTCGAGCGCCTCGGCCGCCAACTCAACGACCCGGCGAATCGATGTCGGCTCCTTCGGTCCCGCGTTGTAGACCGTACCGAGCGGCGCCTTTTCCGCCACCAGATAAATGGCGTGGGCGAGATCGCGGTTGTGGATATAGGACTTTTCCGCGCGGCCGCCTCCGTGCAGCGGAAGCTTGCGTCCGGTAAGTCCGCACAGCACCGCCTTCGGAACAACGCGATGAAGCTGCTGGCCAGGCCCATAGGCGTTGGAAGGCCGAATGATGTTCATGGGAAATTTCAAGAAGCGGTGTATTGAAATGAGATGCATGTCGAAAGCAGCTTTCGAGGCGGCGTAGGGGCTCGTCGGCTTGATCGGTTCGTCCTCCCGCGCGGCATGATCGACCGAGCCGTAAAGCTCCGACGTACCTATGTGAATGAACCGCTCAAGGTAACCGCGCGACTGGAGCTGCTCCGCCAGCTTGGCGAGCGCCACGCAATTGGTTTCGAAATAGCGCCATGAATGTCTGAGCGAGGTAGCGCCCTCCCCTTGCGCGGCAAAATTGATGATGACCTGTGGCTTCTCGCGATCGAGGAGCTCCATCAGGAGATCGAGCTCGTAGTTTACGTGATAGGCGTGATAGCTATAGCGCGGATCGCCATCGCCGATGCCCAGCGTGAAGCATTCATCTTTCGGCAGATTGCGACCGACCGCGATGACTTTGGCTGGATCGGCGTGGTCGAGCAGATATTTCGAGGTATGAAGCCCGAAGGATCCGCCCCCACCCAGCACAGCATAGGTCTTCTTCATCGTCCGCGCTCCTGATGATGGTCGCGGCCGGGCTCAGCGCTCCGCACCGTCCATTCGGGATCGATCTCTAGAATCGTCCAATAATAATCGCCGGTATAGCCGGCTCGCTTGAACAGCTCATGCCACATATCGGGCTTCCCGAAAGTCTCGGCCGTGAGCACCCAATCAAGAAAGACGTCGCGCTCGTCGTCGTTGCGATAGGCGTCGACCTGGACATAACCGCGTCCGGGTGCGACGCGCTCGATCTCGCGTACAGCCTCAATACAGGCCTCGTAACCAAGGTTATGGACGACGTTGATGCAAAGCACAGCGTCCATGCTGCCGCTCCCAAACGGCAGCTGTTGCGCGCTCCCACATACGATACGGCCCTTGATGTCGGGGTGGCAGTTCTCGATCGCGTACTCGGAGATTTCGAGCCCCCATGCTTCCAAGCCGGGCACAACCGCCATCAGATCGCGCAGGAGAAAGCCCTTTGCACACCCAACATCCAGAACGCGGTCCCCCGGTTTAAGCCGGAAATGCGCGGCAACATCGCATGCGACCGGGATCCAGCGGCCGTCGTAGCGGTAGCCGCCATAGCCCTGCTCTCGCGTCCCATCGAAATATTCGCGCCCAAATCTGCGCGCAACAATCCGGTTCTCCGCTTGCCCTTGCTTGCGAGCGGTGAGATTGCGTTTCGCGCGCGGATATTTTGCGAGCAGATTGATCTCAGCCACTGGCTTCGGCTCTCATGTCCACGAACATCGCTGCCAAGCCCTCGTCGAGCGACTTCAAACGTGTCCCAGGAAAAGCGCGTAGGAGATTGGTAATGTCGAAATGGCGATGGGTCACCGGGTTTTGTCGCGCGGAGGGAGCGATTTCGACTGCCCGTCCTGCACGCGCTGCAACCATCTCGGCCGTGGTGCGAAAAGTCGCGGAAGTGCCGGTTGCTAGGTTGAGCAAACCGGTCGACCCGTGCGAGACGACCTTGAGGATGACGTTCACGGCGTCATCCACGTACAAATGGTCGCGCGTTTCCTCGCCATTGCCGAACAGCGGAATTCGGCCGTCCTTGACCGCCTGGCGCAGAAAGCGGTTCGGCCCGTAGGAATTGTGTGTGTCGCCGGCGCCGTAGACCGCGGTCAGGCGCAGAACTGCGAGCGGCGACTTTGCTTCGGCAGCGAGCATCAATTCCCGCGTACGATGCATGGCGCCATAGAGATCCATGGGCGCTGCCGGCGTGTCCTCCGAGATCAGGGCATTGTCGAAAGAATAGACTGCATCCGAACTGGCATAGACGACCTGCGCGATGGCGACGGCACGGGTCGCCTCGCAGACCGCTCGGGCGACGGCAAGATTTCGCATCAACGTGGAGGAGTCGCGGCCCTTGTCCGGGGTAAGCGCCGCCAGAAAGACGAGGACATCCTTGGGACGCAGCAGCTTGGCCAACCGCGCGCCGGCGAAGGCGTCCGAGAGATCGATGTCGCTTGAGGCGAGGCCCGTGGCCGCGACGCCGGAGGCGGCGCAGGCCCTATGCAAATTGCGGCCCAAGAATCCACCCGAACCTAGGACGATCACGCGATCCGGTTTGCGGGAATGACTATAGGCATGGGACAGCGTCATTCGGCGTGCACCGGCAGGGGCGCTCCAAGTACGATATGTTCCAGGCCGGCTGCAATCGCGGCGGCACGGTCTAACATCGAAAAGGGATCGACCACAACGCGCCCCCGCAGTCGCGCGGCAATATCGCTGGGCTTGAGCGAACGAAATTGCGGCCAGGGCGTCATAATGACAAGGGCGTCAGCACCGTCGCAACATGCCAGCGCGTTTTCGCTCACGCTCATGTGCGGATGCCAGTCTGTCGATGCACGAACGGCAGGATCGAAAACACGCAGCTGGCAGCTCATAAGTTCTGTGATCAGCGCCACTGCAGGCGAGTTTTTGATGGAGTGGGTGTTTTCTTTATAGGTCACACCGAGGATGCCGATGACCGGGTCCTTGGCACGGGACAGGACCCGTTCATGGAGTCGCCGCAATGGCCAATCCCGCCGATACCGGCTGTTGCGACGCCAAGCGGCAATCAGCCCTGCCTCGGTGCCGTAGGACTCGGACAGCCGTTGGACGGTGGCCAGATCGCGTTCGAGATTCCCACCGGCGATGCCGAGACCGGGCGCAAGATAAGCGTAAGCACCGATTCGACGGTCGAGCTTTAGCGCCGGCGCGATTTCGCCCCAGTCGGCACCGATCTTTTCACACACCTGCGCTAGCGTGTTGGCAACCGTCACTGAGGCGACGAGACAGCAATTGATGGATATCTTCGCGAGTTCCGCGCTCTCGTAACGCATCGGCAGGATCGGACAGCCGAACGCAGAAAGCACGGTGCGAAAGCGCGCCTCGAGCGGGGCTGCCGGTTCGGCACAGCCGACGATGGTGCGTTCCGGTTTGAGGGCGCGCTCGACCGCCTGCCCGAAGACCAGCGTCTCGACTTGGTAGTAGAGGCGCTCGAGCGGCCAAAGGCCAAGCGCACGCGTGTAACCCGGTGGCACCTGCGAGAGCACCACCATGACGGCACCAGGATCCATCACGGCGGAGAGATCGCGGATCAAAGCGGTCAATCCGGACACATCGCTGCTACCCTCCTCGTCCGTCGGCACGTCCGGCGCCACGTAGACGACGTCGCAAGCCTTGAGGTCGCCGCGTGCGCTCGTGAAGCGCTGGCGCGCGCCGTTGCCACGGATCAGCTCGTTAAGGCCAGGCTCGAGTACCGGCATGTCCTGCCCGGCCAAACGGTCGATCAACGCCCGATCAGGATCGAAGCACACGAGCTCGAAGCCGCGTGCGGCCACCGCCGAGGCCGACACAAGCCCGAGGTGGGTCATACCGGCGAAACCAACGACCGGCGACGTCATTCCCCACCCTTCACGGCAATCGCTTGCGCGCTCAGGCGCTGCAGCACGCGGTGCAGCCAGATGTCGTTTGAGAGATCCGTCTTCGCGCCCGAGAGACAAAGTGTTTTGAAGTGAGCGTATTCGAGGGCCCACGTCGGGTCTTCTTGCACCAGGGTGTCGGTCTTCTCCGGCGGGCGTCCGCTCGGCAAAACGCGTGCGCGCTTGGTGAACGCCGATGGCCCCCATTTGCACAGCGACTGGATGTGCGCCGAACCGTGCTCGGCGAGGATGTCGCAAGTGAAGTGGTTACGCCACATCAGGAGCGTCATTTCCAGCTCGATGCGGGGACGTGAATGTTCGTAGTTGATGACGACGTGGTCCGGTGCACGATTTTCGAAGCCATGCACGCTGACGAATCCAAACCTGTCCTCGATGTCTCCGAACCAGAAGCGACAAGTATCGAGTAGATGCGAGCCGAGATCGGGCAGCACGCCGGCGCCACGATCGCGCCAAGCCGAGTCGCGCACGAGCCGCGCCGTGCCGTTGCCATAGAACATGCGGCAGGAATAGATCGCTCCGAGTTCGCCGCTTGCGATCAGCTCGCGCATACGCACGAAGTGCGGCTCGAACCGGTGATTATAGGCGGTATAGCAAATAACTGCGTTTTTGCGTGCAAGCGCCTCGAGCCGGGCTATATCGCTCTCATGCCGCGCCCACAGCGGCTTTTCCACCAAGACGTGCTTGCCGTTTTCGAGGCAATACCTGAGGAGCTCAATCTTGGGCTCGTCGGGGACGCATGCCAGCACCGCATCATAGTCGGCAAGTGGAACATCAACGATTGATCGATAGCGTGCTTCTTCGTTGACTGGATCGACATCTGTGACCAGGTCCGCGCCGGCAATCCGTCGACGCTTGTACCCCTGAACCCCGAGCCCGGCGACTACCACGCGCATCGCCGCGCCCTCAAGCGAGGACCATTTGTCGCTCGATGACGTCGATCTTGGATCGCAAATCGTCTGCCGTTACCGGGATATTGCCGTCACATTCGCATTCGACCGCCGCCGCCATTGTCCCGAGGATCGCTGCAATGCCGGCGTCACGAACGGCGAGCATGGCGAGCGTCGCGTATGCGAGCAGCGCGTCGCCGGCGCCGACGGCATCGACCAGCCGATCCACGAAGCTGTCGATGACGAAGAAACTAGCCAACGATTCGTGATCGGCATCGCAGCATGCAAGCACGCCGCGCTCGCCCAACTTGAGGATGAGCAGCTTGCATCGCGAGGCATCATAGAGATTCGACGCGAGGGGACGAATACCGGAATCTTGATCGCCGAGGGCAAAACGAGCCTCTCGCTCATTGGGGGTGATGAGATCGAAGCCCTGGAAGTCGGTTATATTTCCCCAGCGGCTGGCGACTTGGCTGTCCGCTACGCGGAAGCAGTCATCGGGCAATGCCTGCACCAGCTGCGGAATGGTGCGGCGATTGAAAAGGCCGTGGCGGAAGTCCGAGAACACTACCGCATCGGTGGGCACGCTTCCCAGCGACCGCGTGATGTCGTCGAGGATTTGGTCGGAAATGGAGCGGTTGTCCAGCGTATCCACCTTCAGGAGTCGATAGCCGCCGACAACGATGGCGTTCTTGTTGACCGTCGGTCGCGAGCGGTCGATCACTGCGTGCACCTGGATATCAGCGGCTCTGAGATCGTCGATGACGAAATCTCGGTAGGTGTCTTCCCCGAGCACGGTCGAAAAGGTGACCCGACCGCCGGCCGCGGCAAGATGCTTTGCCACGATCCCGGCACCGCCCACGTAATCGACCTTGCGCTCGAACAGCACGCTCATGGTGGGCGTCTTGGTATTGCCGCCGACCATGGCGCAATGGGTATAGCTATCTACGATCGTATCCCCGACCACGTGGACGCGTTGCCCTTCCATCGCGTCGAGCGTTTTCCGTAGCTTGTCGAAGGTGATCCAGTTTCGCTCCATCAGGATTTGGAGCTTTTCCAGCTTGATCGCCGGCGGGGCGAGATCGATCAGATTTGAGGAGGAATAGACCACGTCGCCGGGAGTGAAAATGATCTCGCCGCCATAGGCCCGCACTACTTCGGCCTCCTCCGCCGTCTTTGCGGGCATGCCTGTCGCGGTGTACTCGAATCCCTTGGCGAAATAGTCGGGTTCGATGAGACGGATATTCTCGATCGGCGTCGAATTCTTATCGATCACAACGTAATCGACCACCTCGAAGGCAGCGAGATTGACCGCGCGCAAATCCTGCGGAACGTGCGGCCGGTGCGTTCCTTTGGCGATGTGGTGGTCAGCGGTGATGCTGGCGACCAGCAGGTCGGCCTTGCTCTTGGCATACAGCAAATGCCGGACGTGACCGGGATGCACGACATCGAACACGCCATGACACATGATCACGCGTCGCTCGCGCGGACGCGGACCAATTATCTCGCGTAGCTCTTGCGCCGACTTGATCTTATAGCGGTACCGGTCAAGCAATTGGAGCATGGACTCGTCTCAGGCACTCTGCTTGCCGAGGTAACGAAACCAAGTTTTGGTCGCCTCCGCAATCCGATCTGGATCCCACAACGGAGCATCGCGCCAACGTTCGATGTCGACCAGCATCCGGCGCACGCCTTTCTCGAAGCTGATGGTAGGCTTCCAGCTTAGCTGCGACACGATTTTGGAAATGTTGGCGAAGGTACAGTCGGGCTCGCCCGGTCGCTTGGGGACATACACCACATCGCCGACGAGAAGCTCGACCAGTCGATTGATCGACTGCGGGTTGCCGGCACCCACATTGAAGCGCTCGCCGCTGATCGACGTTCGCGCGGCCGCAAGAAACGCCTCGGCAACGTCGGTCACATAGACGAAATCACGGCGCTGCGTTCCATCGCCGACGACTGTGTAAGGCCTGCCCGCAAGTTTCTGCCGAAAGAAAACGCCGAATACCGCGCCGTAAACCCCTGTCGTGCGCACGCGCGGACCGTAGGCGTTGAAGATGCAACCCGAATTCACCGGCAGTCCATAGACACGATACCAATGAAATGCCGCTTGCTCGCCCTGGTATTTGGAGAGTGCATATGGATACTGCGGCGCTATGGGGTGATCTTCGGCGGTCGGCACGGCCGCAAGCCCGTAGCAGGATGAGGAAGCGGCATAGACGAACTTGTCGACCGCCGCGTAGCGAGCGCACTCGAGGACGCGCACAGTGCCCTGCACATTGGTGTCCATGTACTCGGTCGGGTGCTCGATCGAGGGCACGATGTCCCCAATGCCGGCAAAATGGAAAACGTACTGTGCGCCGGCGAAGATCGGTGAGCTCGGCTCGAGCTGCCGGATATCCTGCCAGTAACAGGCGAGATCGGGATGGCCCCTGATGTGATCGAGATTGCTGCGGTGGCCGCCGACAAGGTTGTCGATCACGCGAACCACAAAGCCCGCGCCCAGCAGCACGTCCACCATGTGACTGCCGATGAAACCGGCACCGCCGGTGACGACCGCAGCCGCCTTCGAGCTCATGCCGCCTTGAGCCTCTTCAATAGACGGACGTTGTAGTAGCGGTCGTCCTCCATGCTATTCGGCAATTTCTTGGCGAGAAAAGCCTGGCACAGTTCGCGTACCGCGTCCTCAATCGTGTGGCGCGGAGTGTAGCCGAGCACGCGTTTTATCTTATCGGAGTTGATGTGATAGGACCGCACATCGTCGGTTGGCGTTGTGACGATATCGACCGTCTTGCGATCGGGCATCTCCTCGGCGATCACGCGCCGGACCAGTTCGGCAATCTCCATCAGGGACAGATTCTGATAGCCGACGTTGAAGATCTCGTTCTGGACCTTGTCGGCCGGCGCAGTGAGCAAGAGCTGGACCGCATCGCAATAGTCCTGGATGTGCAGGTTCGGCCGCAGCTGAGACCCGCCGAACACGGTGATCTTGCCGAGGTTGACCGCGTGGTTGGTCAGGATGTTGACAGATAGATCGAGCCGTTGCCGCGGCGAGTGCCCACAGACGGTGGCCGGACGAAAAATAACGCCCGTGAAAGCTGCGTCCGTGTGCTTCTTCAACAGCGGTTCGCACATGCCTTTGTATTTGTTGTAGAGCGTGAGCGGAACGAGCGGATGGTCCTCGGTGACGTCAGGCTTGTCGGAAACACCATAAACCGAGCTCGAGGAGGCATAGACCAAGCGCTTAACGCCTGCCTTTTTGGCGGCTTTAACCAATGGTTCGAACGCGTTGAGATTGATCGAGGTCGAAAGATCCTCGTCGAGCTCGAAGCTCGCGTCATTCGAGATGCAGGCCAGATTGACGACGGCGTCATGACCCGCCACGGCCGCCGCGAATTTCGCGGTGTCGCGGATATCGCCGTCGATGATGCGCAGGTTGGGATTATGCCTCGGCAGGAACTGGTTGCCGAAGAACATGATGTCAAAGACCGTGACTCTGTAGCCGCGCGAGAGCAGTTGCGGCACGAGTCGCGCCCCGCAATAGCCTGCGCCGCCGGTTACCAATACCTTCTCGAATAGTCGCTCCATGATTCCCCTCTCCTTCACTCCGCCGCGAAACGGGTCGTCTTGATCTCATAAGCCGCAGCTGCAGCGTCACGATAGAACGATTGCACGGTTTCGCGCGAATATTCCGCCAAATCCTTGCCGACCAGATCGAGCTTGCTCAGAAATTCGTTCGGCACTGTAACGATGTCGCAGCCACTCTGCTCCGCATGGAAGATGTTCAAGAGCTCGCGGGTGCTCGCCCACAAGAGCTCCGCTTTCGGGCGGGCGGCCGTAATCTGTTTGCATGCCCGCATGTGTGGAATCGGATCGGCGCCCGTATCGGCGATGCGACCTGCAAAAACCGAGACGATCGCCGCCGTTGCGGGGGCAAGCGCGTCGATGACCGTGCGGACCTGATCGAGCGTAAAGATCGCGGTCACGTTGAGCACCACCCCTTCAGACGACAGCGCGCGGATCAGCTCGCCCGCGGATTGTCCTTTGGTATTCGTCACCGGAATTTTCACGTTTACGTTCGGTCCCCATGCCGCGA
The DNA here is from genome assembly GCA_035263865.1 of Xanthobacteraceae bacterium. GTDB lineage: Bacteria > Pseudomonadota > Alphaproteobacteria > Rhizobiales > Xanthobacteraceae > VAZQ01. The sequence goes on along the minus strand of DATFQX010000228.1, from coordinate 31,584 downwards.
TCGTGCGCGCCTGCTCGGCCATGCTCACGAAGTCATCGGCAAACACCTCGAAAGAGACGGGCCGGTCGGGAATCGCGGCCAGAACCTTGCGCGCGAAAGCTTCGTAATCGCTAACGCCGGCCTTTCGCATCAAGGTCGGATTGGTCGTGAAACCCTTGATCACCGGGTTTTTCGACATCTTAACGATGCCTTCATAATCGGCACCATCGGCAAAAATCTTGACCTTCAGGTCAGCGACCCGGCTCATGGCCGCTCCTGCGCAGTTAAAACGGTTTCGATGATGAGTTCGGCGGCTTGGCCGATCGAACGCGCGACATAGTCGGGAGAATCCGGCGCGGGCAAGGCATAGTTGAGGTCGATGAAGACGGTGGCACAGCCGGCGGCGCGCCCCGCCTCGATATCGCTGCTGCGGTCGCCCACCATGAAGCTCCTCTTAAGGTTAATGCCGAGTTCGTCGGCGGCCTCGAGAATCATGCCCGGCTTCGGCTTGCGGCAGTCACAGCGCTCGGCCTGCCCATGAAAGCAGACCTTGACGGCGTCCAGGGGCAATTCACGCCTCATGATCTCGTGCATCGCCTCCACTTCCGAACGGGAGATCAAGCCGTTTCCCACGTCCGGCTGGTTAGTCACGACCGCCAACAGAAAACCGGCCTGCCTGAGCTTCTGGAGACTAGCCGCAGCCTCCGGGTAAAGCCTGAAATCCTGCAGCCGTCTCGGCGCGAAGCTTCGCCGGTCTCGGAATTCAGGAACAACAATCACCCCATCCCGATCGAGAAATACCGCCGGTCTCAACCCGTGGGCAGGGCTTACCATTTCGTCTGCCTGCGCTGCAAGGCTGGATGGCTCACTAAGCAATGCCAGACCACCGCCTGGAAAGCTTCGGACAAGGGTGTGACCCAGCTCGGATTGACCTGAGGAATGAGTACAACCACATCACCGTGCTTGGCGGTATACCCGTTGTCCCGGCCGACAATCCCAAACACTTTTGCCGAGCGCGCCTTCGCCAAGTCGACTGCCTGTACGATGTTGGCACTGATCTTACGCTCGGCGTCGCCGCCGCCGACCGAATAGATGAAGAGCGCATCCTTCTCGCCGAGCTGACTCGTATCGAGCCATGCTGCAAAGACGGTATCCCATCCCTCATCGTTGGTGCGGGCGGTGAGCTCGGAGACGTTATCGACGGGGCTATAGGTTTCTATTCCGCACAGTTTGCGAAAATCGTTCACAGCGTGGCTGCAATTGGCCGCGCTGCCACCAACGCCAATCAGGAAAAGGCGTCCCTTGCGCTCTCGCAGCCGATCAAGCTCGGTTGCAAGAGCCTCGATTGAAGCAAATGAAATGTCACGACAAATCTGCGCCGCCGCAGCAAAAAAAGTTTCCGCGTGGTTCATGCGCCCAACCGCCCTCGGACCCCATGAATGGCGGCGAACTCTTGGCACATCCGCCCCCGCATTTGAAGTGCCTCTTGGGCCGAAATCCCAAGACATTCAAGGGCGCTGCGATCCAAGCGATGCGTAGAGTTCCATATAACATTGTAAGGCATGGCCAAGCGTAAAATTCTCCGCAATGCGCGCCCTCGCCCTGCTGCCGCGTTCCACCCGCGCGCTCGCCGATTCTCCAGCCAACTGCCGGATTGCTGCGACAAGCGCCGGCGGATCTTGCGGCGGTACCACAAGACCGGCGTCGCCAATAATGAGCTTGGCATCGCCAACATCGGTGGCGATCGCCGGTAGGCCACAGGCCATCCCTTCGGCCAGCACGTTTGAGAACCCTTCACCGAATCGCGAACTCGATACGACGAAATCTGCGGCGGCAAACAGGCGCGGCATATCGGAGCGACGGCCAAGTCGAAACAGGTTAGGCGCCACCGGAAGGTTTTCCGTGCCGGCACCGACCAGCAACGCAGATACATCGGGCAGCATCGCCATCGCGGCGAGGAAACTGCGATGATCCTTCATTGCATCGACACGTGCGACGTGCGCAAGGGCGATTGCATTCTCGGGAATGCCGAGCTCGCTCCGCACCGCGGTGCGCGCGGCTGCATCGGGCTGGAATTTGTCGAGCTCGATTCCGTTGGCAATCACCTGCGCCCGACGGGGGCGATATCCCAGCACTAGGTGCGACTTGAGTCCGGCCGCCGAGTTGGCCGTCACGACATCGGGCCATCGCGACAACAGGGCGCAAGCTTTCACCACCAGCGCCAGCCCGAGCCCACAGCTGCGCCAGTCCATTGCCGAGCAGCGGATGCCCCAAACGAGAGGCGTGTCTCGGCGGCGGCCCGAGAGCGCAAGTGCGACGAGCGCGGCGAGATCACCGTGATACATCCAGCCCTGCACGATTTCGGGCCGCTTCGCGGCGATGAGCCTCGCGAGCTTGAAGAGACCAGTCAGGATGCCGCCGGCCTTGTCGAATCGCAACTCAACGACCTCGACGCCCCCGGCAATTAACCGCGCGAGGTGAGTCTCGGCGGGAATGAGGCTCACGACCGTGATTTCGTCGGCGACGCTGGGACGCGCCGTCGCGAGCCGCGCCAGCATTGCTTCGGCACCGCCGCCCCGCAGACCCGCCGTCACAAAGAGAATCTTTCGTGGCCGCAGGATCACGCCCACCTCGCGCGCCACGCTTGCAGCATCAGCACCGTCCACAACGGGTATTGCCAATTGCGGCTGCCCTCGAGATGTTCTTGCCAAGCGCGGCGCACCGGCTCAACTCGCACCAATCCATCAGAAGTAAGCCGCGCCGGCGCGAGCAGCGATTCCGCCCATTCGCGCAACGGACCTCGCAGCCAAGCGTCGATCGGCACGCCAAAGCCCATCTTTGGCCGCTCGACCAGAAATCTCGGCACATAGCGATCGAGCACGCGGCGCAGCAACCATTTGCCGCGGCCGCCGCGCACCTTGAAGGCGAGCGGCAACGTCCAGGAGTAAGCGACGACGCGGTGATCCAAGAGCGGCACCCGGCCCTCAAGACCCACTGCCATCGTCGCCCGGTCGACCTTCGTCAGAATGTCCTCGGGAAGATAGCTGACCATGTCGAGGAATTGCATGCGCGCAACGAGGTCAGGAAAATCGTGCGCGATGCTGGCATCCCACAACGCGCCGCGCGGCTCTACACCCGCGGCGGCGATCGCGTCGGGCCGCTCCCATTGGCTTACAAGCCGGCGATAGATCGCGTCCGGCTGCGGATTTTCGAGAAGCGTGCTGATCTTGTGCAACTTGTCGCCGGGCAACGCCGGCCGCCACGAGGCGGGAACAAATGCAAACAATCGGTTCCAGCTCTGCGGGGCGAGTCCACGCAAAGCCGCGGCCGACGCGCCGCGCAGCGGCCCGGGCACGAAGTTGACGGCACGAACGAGACGCTCGGCCCAGGCATACCGGTTATAGCCAGCGAATAGCTCATCTCCGCCGTCGCCCGACAGGGCCACTGTGACGTGCTTGCGGGTCAACTCTGAGACAAGATAAGTCGGAATCTGCGATGAATCGGCAAACGGCTCGTCGAACCAGTCGGCAAGACGCGGAATGACGTCAAGCGCGTGGCGCGGCTCGACATAGAATTCCGTGTGGTCCGTGCCGAGGTGGGCGGCGACTTTCTTTGCACATTGTGCTTCATCATACCCGCTCTCGTGAAAGCCGATGGAGAACGTCTTTACGGGACGTGAGCTTTGCGCCTGCATCAGAGCAACGATCGTCGAGGAATCGATTCCGCCGGAGAGAAATGCGCCGAGCGGCACGTCGGCAATCATCCGCAGACCGACCGCGTCACGCAGGAGCGCATCGAGACGCGCGACAGCCTCGTTTACATCCGGCGCCGGATCATTGCGTCGCTGGCCGGCGATTGCGATGCCGCGCAAATCCCAAAAGCATTTTGGCGCCGGCGCGACGGCCTCGCGCAGCGTCAGGATATGGCCGGGCGCGAGTTTTCTCGCTTCACGATAGATGGTGCACGGCTGCGCGATATACGCGTGGCGCAGATAGCCGACGACTGCATCATTGTCGATGGTCGGCTTCCAACCTGGTGTGGCGCGAAATGCCTTAAGTTGCGAGGCAAAGATGACCCGCCCCGGCGTCGACGCATAATATAGCGGCTTAATGCCAAGGCGATCGCGGGCCAGCATGAGGGTACGAGTCTTGCGATCCCACAACGCGAACGCGAACATGCCGATCGCGCGCTCGAGCGCCGCCTCGATGCCCCACAATGCGCAGGATTCGAGCAGAACCTCGGTATCCGACTCGCTGCGCATCGAGCGCCCGGCTGCTTGGAGTTCGCGGCGGATATCGCGGTAGTTATAGATCTCGCCGTTAAACGTCATGACGTAACGTCGATCGGCGGAATGCATCGGCTGGGCGCCGCCGGGACTGAGATCGATGATGGCGAGCCTGCGCTGACCCAAGACAACGCCGCCTTCAGCCTCGGCCCAGACGTCGCCCGCATCCGGGCCGCGATGGCGCACCGTCTCGATCATGGCTTGCCCGATCGAACGCAGCGTGTCGGCAGGCGTCGCCCGGCGCCAATCAATCATGCCGGCGATGCCGCACATTCCACTCCTCCAGGGGATGAGACGCCATGCTTTCTCTTGCCGGCGCCGGCCGGCGTATGGCGCGGCCTCTCGTCGCGACCGATCGCCAGCGGTTAGTGCTGAGCTTTGCTTCTACCATACCCCCCGCCGCAACCCTGTTTTGATGTATTGCCACAAGGTCGGATGCGACCATAGCTTGGAAGGCAAATCGAGCTTTTCCGGCCGCAAAGTTCCATTCACTGCATCGCGCGCGGCTCTTTCGAGGAGTGGCAGTGCGGCAACCAGTTGGAGATAAGGGAAGGTCGAGTAGTTGTCGTTCGCGCTTGGCGCGAGCCGCTCCTGATAAAGCACCTCGCCGGTATCGATGCCTCTGTCAACGAGATGAACGGTGACCCCAAAGTTGCCGGGATCTCCTTCTGCCTGCGCCCAGTAGCCGCCATGGACGCCCCGATATTTCGGCGTGATGCCGGCGTGATAGTTGATGAACGGCGCATCGATGGCGCGCAGGACCTCCTCTGCGATGATGCGGGTGCCCACTACGAGGACGGCGCGTGGCCGCAATCGTTGCAGGTGACGAAGGCATTGGGGTGAATTGATAGATGACACGCGGATGATCTCGCTTGCATCGGGCCAACGGGCGAGCAGGCTCGCTTCGCCAACGATCTCGGCGATGCGCCGTTGCGAAACCCTCCGTTGCAGCCGTTGAAAGGCCATGAAGGCCAGCTGGCCGCCGACATGTATCAGTCCGAGATGTTTGAGCCGCCGACGCAACAGCACTAGTCGCGGCACCGCTTTTTCGACGATCACCGGCAAGTCGCCAAAGCGGACGCCGAGATACCGCGCGGCGATGCGGCCCACGTCGCCTTCACACGTCAACAGCACGACCTGGTCGGCCCGCATGAAGAACCTCTTCGGCAAGCGCTCCCATTGTCATTGACCGCATGCCATAGCGGTCCTGCAATCTGCGAAAGCAATCCAGGATGGCGCGCAAAAACGTCAAGTTCTCCTGTAAGCCCACGCCGAAATTGTGCGGATGCCACCATAAATGAAATAGTCTTCGGCGTCGGGCCGCCGTTTCCATTGCCGAGCTGATGCGGCGAAAGCGCAAATGCTCAAGCAGGGCGCTGTTTCCGACCGGACGCAGAAAGCGACTGGCGGGAACGTTCACCATACCTTCGACGACTGTCGGCTCATGATCATGGGCGCCGCAGATCGGCAGATAACTGTCAGCCAAGCGGGACGCGCGCACAAAAGGGGTCTGCTCGCGCTCACTGCGAGCCCGGTGAAACCAAACGCGTTCATTGCCGCGGAAGGCGCGCAAGCCGAATTCGCGACAGACCGATAGATAAGCGGCATCGACTTGGTTGCGGGGAAACACGATGCTTGCAAGTCTGATTCCGACGGCCGCAGCCGCGGCGTGCGCGGCCTGAAGGTCGGCACGAAAGGCCTCCACATCGCCTCCTTCTTCCAAACAATAGAAATGCGAGAAGGTGTGAGTGCCGATCTCTTGAGACGGATGGTTTAGGATTCGCTTGATCAGCGAGAGGCCATAATAGTAGGGGTCGTGCTCCTCGTCCGCCCCAACTTCTTCAAGAAATTGATACGAGGAAATTCTTGAGTCTGTGTAGTGCGGCTTGTGGGCGGGAATCCCACCCAGCATGGCTCGCTTCGTTGCAAAAAACAGCAGCCCCACCGTTGCCCACGTGCAGGCAATATTCCGTTCGGCGAAGAGATCGAGCAGTGCGGGAACGACTTGGCGCACTCCAATGATGTTAGGGCCGTAATCGGCGATCGTGCGCTGGTCACGAACGCCCCATAGCAGCTCGAAATCCAGGGAAATGACAAACGCGCCATATTGCACTGCGCGTCTCCTCGATTTTAGCAAGGGGCACCATAGGTCGGCACCGGCCGGATGAGCAAGCTATGACGCTTCAATCCACTTAGTCTGGTTTTCCGAAATCGGCTTATCCGCTCTGCTGCTATCCGCAGCCGCGATGCGTACCCATCTTGAGACGTGACTCCGATTATGCAATCAGTCGCCGATGATACGGGGCATGATTGCGGGAGTAGCGGTCGCCGCCCTGAGTATGATCGCTCTCTTCGGCATAAATTTCGCGCTGATACAAATTTCTCCGGAGCACTACCGCCGCATCGTCGTGCAGGCGCTCGAATCCGGCACGCTCGCCACGGTGACGCATTTGCCGTTTGCCCAGGGCAAGGATGTTTATCCGTTTGGCGGCAATGATTGTCTGATCCTCGGCGCCTTGGCCATGCCTCGCGACACCCCCCTGAAGGCGAGCGTGTCGCCGCGGTTGCCCGTGGCAGGCGACGAGAGCGATGCCGCGGCCGGCTACCCTCCCGCCGGCCTTTGCCGCTGGCTTGCCGCTACGATGAAGATCGTCGCACGCAATCAGACGGATGATCAATTCCCCCCGCCATCGTATTACCATCGCTACATCCAAGGGGACACGACTGTCGCGGCGTCGCTGCTGGCGATCATGTCGTTTTCCGCAGCAACGAATACTTTGCTTGCCGGATGTTACACAATGCTGGCGGCGATCGCGCTGGTGGCAATTTTCCGGCTCAATATTGGCGAGCCTGCCGAGCGCAGACGCGCGGCCGCCTTCCTGATCATCGCTGTCGTTCTGGGATGCTTCTATGGAGTTGAGGTTTTTGATCGGTCCTTCTCATTTGCTCCCACTGATTTCGTCGTGTTTGGTTTCATCTTGTACGGGCTGCTCCAGCCCCTTGGTACTATCGCGGACCAACGATTTATTCTCGCGGCAGCTCTGTTCGGCAGCCTCATCGCAATCCTCGAATTCCTGACAGGTGGAGTTCCTCTCGGTTTGGCTGCTTTGATCGCGCTGATCGCGCTCGGATGCACGCCGGATTGGCCCAGATTACGCAACCGAGCAGTGGTTGGCACGGCGGCGTTCGCGGCCGCCATCATCGCCTGCTTCGCCTATAAATTGTTGGCGGTGGCGGCGGTGTTTGGAACAAATGAGATTTCGATCTTCTTTGGAATATTGGGGGAGCGGATGGGAGGATCAGTTGAGGCCAATCTCTCCGAGAGTGTAAAGGCGGCGCTGACAGCATATCACATCAATCCCGCATGGCTCGACGCGAACATTCTGACACGCGCGGCTTTCGCAGGGCTGATGCTGACCTATTCCTCGTTTTTTTTGGGATGGGGTTCGCACGTGCTGGGTGCGGCCATCGTGCTGTTCCCGACGCCGTTGCTCATCGCACTGGGCTGTTTTTCATACCGCGACCGAGGCATCTCAGAGCGAGCGCGCGAGCGCCTCGGTTTGGCATTAGCAGGAGCCATTCCGGTCATGTGGTATGTTCTGTTCACCAACCACACGATCCTGCACTCCTCTTACATGGTGCGCCCTCTGGCCTTCAATCTAGCGCTGTGCGTGGTGGCCGCATTGCCTGCGTGGCCCTCGAAAGCGGCAGGCCGATACCGGGCCGGCGCTGTCGATATGCGCGCAAGCTGACCGCCGAGGCTGGCAAAGCTCAGGACCTGTGCTGTCGATGAAAATTCTTTTTTTCGTCCGCGATCTCGGCATCGGCGGCAGCCAGCGCCAGCTCGCCCTATTGGCTGCCGGGCTGGCGCGGCGCGGCCATGACGTAGCTGTCGCCGTGCTCTACGGCGGAGGGGCACTCGAGGCGCTGCTCGGCAAAAGCGGCGCGCGTCTGGTTGCGATCGGTAAATCGAGCCGTTGGCAGGCTGTCGTGCCGCTTGCGCGGTTGCAGCGCGTTTTACAAAAGGAACGGCCTGAGGTGGTCTATGCGTTTCTTCCGACGCAGACGACGCTCGCGGCCCTGCTGCTGTCCCGGCGTCTTAAGACGAAACTCGTCTTTGGAATCCGCGCGGCGGGCGTGCGCCTGGACCATTATGACGCCCTAACCGCCCTCATGTATCGGTGCGAGGCCTGGCTGTCGCGCCGCGCCGATCTCGTCATTGCCAATGCCCGGGCCGCCTGCTCGGATGCTGTCGCGCGCGGTTTTCCGAGGGGCCGAATTGTGGTCGTTTCGAACGGCATCGACACAGATGCAATGCAGCCAGATGCCGCGGCTGGGCTGGCGCTACGCGGCATGTGGGGGCTTGCCGATAACGCCTTTGTCGTCGGCTGTGTGGCACGGCTGGATCCCATGAAGAACCACGCCACCTTACTCAAGGCCGCGGCAGCCTTTGTCCGACACCATTCGGATGCGCGCTTGGTCTGCATCGGAGAAGGACCATCCGCGTACCGCGCTGAGCTCGAGGCTCTCGCGAATTCCCTTGGATTGGCGGACCGAGTGATATGGGCCGGCGACATCCGCGATGTGAAAGCCGCGTACAATAGTTTCGACATAGCCACGCTGCCTTCGTCTTTTGGCGAAGGCTTTCCCAACGCAGTCGCGGAGGCGATGGCGTGCGGCATACCCGTGGTTGCCACCGACGTTGGCGATGTTCGTTCGATCGTCGGCGCGCTCGGCGAGGTGGTGCCCCCGAATGATCCCAACCTGCTGTGTGCGGGCTGGACGCGGCTGCGATCGCGTCTGGAGCAAAATCCTGGACTGCGCGGGGACGTGCGCAGCGCAATCATGGCAAATCACGGCCTCGATCTCATGGTCTGCAGAAGCGAGACTATTCTCGCCCAGCTCATTGCGGACCGGCCGATTGCTGACATCGGGTCCGACTTGGGTGGGCCGACGTGACGCCGACTGACGGCCACGCCCGCCATCGCCTTGTCAGCTTTTTCGCCGATACAGATACTCGTCGCAACCCGACCCGAAGATCCCCGTCGTCAGCGGTGTACCAGTGGCCCGGATGCATGTGAAACCCAGCGGTCCCATCAGTGTCTCGACTTCCGGTGCCAAGATCGATTCGTAAGGGTAGCCGCCCATCCAGTCGTGCACATCGTGCATGAAGTTCATTCCGCGTACGCTGTGGTAACTGGCGACGTGGGATCGAAAATCACGGCCCGTCGCAAAGAACGCCGTTCGCAGGAGCACGATGTAGAGAGCCCGCGCACGCCGCTGCGCGTCCGCCGACGCACCGCTGTACCAACGCTTTTCCCAACGCCAAAAAGGACACATCAGAGTGCGGTGGTAGAGTGCGAATGCGAGCAAGCCGCCCGGCGCCACCAAGCCTGCCGCGCCAAGCAGCGCGTCGCGCATCGCTCCGGTGTGATGCAGTACTCCCCAAGCATAAACCACATCAAACGTGCCAAGATTGCGCACATATTCCGCGTCCAGAATGGAGCCTTGCTCGATCTTCCAACTACTGTCACCGGCAAAATAGCGGTCGCGTAAACGCATGGTGCACAGCACAGACTCTTCATCGAATTCGAACGAATGCACGCGTGCACCGAGTTTGCGAGCCGCGAGCGAAAACAGTCCGCTTCCTGAGCCTATATCAACAAAGCTCAAGCCCGCGAGGCTATCGCATTCCAGCAACCGGCGGAGCGACTTTTCTGCCTCGGTGAGTTGATCCGCACCGAGTGTTCGAGAGAAGTCAAGCCAGTTAGCGCCAAATCGGAAACGATGATCCCCCACGCGCGTGTTCGACATTCCAGCTCATCCGCTCGCCCCTGCTCGCAAGATAGCGGGTTCACTCGCGCGCTGGCAATCCGCGCGCGAAGCGGGCTTAATGTGCGAATTTTGCCGCAATGCTATCGTGCGGATGATCGGGAGGGCGAAACAGCCGGCGATGATCGAGCAAGCTACCGAGCGTCTCTGGGTCCTCGGGCCGATTGTTCTCGCCCTCTTCATCAGCTGGGCGCTTATGCTGCTGCTGCGGCCATGGCTTGCCCGCTATGTGATGGTGCAACCTAGCGCCCGCTCGTCTCATGACCAACCTACGCCGCAAGGCGGCGGCATTGCAGTCGTCCTCGCGGTCCTCCTCGCCGCCTGGGTTCCCTTGTCGCCCGGCCTGCTGCAGAACGAGGCCAGTCAACTCCTGGTCGTGACTGCGGCAACGACACTGCTGGCACTGGTCGGCGCGATCGACGACATCCGTTCCTTGCCTGCTGCGGCGCGGCTCGCCATGCAATGCGTCGCGGTCGGCGCGCTGGTCACAGCCTTGCCGAACGATATACAAATTCTGCCGCAAGTACCCTCGTCGATCGAGCGCACAGGTGTTTTTCTCGCCGGGGTATGGTTCGTCAACCTCGTCAATTTCATGGACGGCATCGACTGGATGACGGTCGCCGAGGTTGTGCCCGTAACAGCCGCGATTCTCGTACTAGGTCTCGGCGGCGTCATTGGAGCATTGCCGACTGTCATCGCAGCTGCCCTGCTTGGTGCGATCATCGGCTTCGCGCCATTCAATCGGCCCGTGGCGAAAGTCTTCCTCGGCGATGTGGGCAGTCTGCCGATCGGGCTTCTGGTCGGCTGGATATTGCTGCAGCTCGCCGGCAGCGGGCATTTGGCAGCGGCTGTCATCTTGCCGCTCTATTATTTGGCCGACGCTACGATTACGCTCGTGGGCCGCATCGCCCGCAGAGAGTCGATCTGGCAGGCGCACCGTACACATTTCTACCAGCGCGCCACTGATCGTGGCTTTGCCGTGCGCGAAGTCATCACTCGCGTCTTTCTGCTCAATCTGACGCTCGCGGCACTCGCGCTTATTGCGGTCGCGGGCCAGAACATTTTGGTGTCGGTGGCGATGCTCTGCGTCGCGGCCGGGGGTGTCTGGTGGCTGCTGGCAGTCTTTGCGCGCGGCAAGCCGCGACACGATGGGAGTTAATATTCCGTATCAGCCGCGTGTCATAGCAATCCCGGGAACATGTCGAGCTTAGGCGGCTTCCCCACCGAAATCCGGCACCGCATCGTGCAGCACCCCGAAAATGACTGAGCGGTCTTCCCGTGCGAGACCTTGCTCCAGGGCCGCGAGCCAGCCACGCATCGTCTCAACTGACGGGCTGACTGGTTTCGCGGCGACAATTCCTTCGATACCGATCGGAGCAGTCGGCTCCTCCCGCGCGAACAGGATTTCTTGCAGGCGCTCGCCCGGCCTGATGCCCGTGAAGGTGATACCGATATCCCGGCCGGGTTCGAGGCCGGAAAGGCGGATCATCCGTTCGGCGAGATCGACGATCCTCACCGGTTGGCCCATGTTGAGGACGTAAACCGCCACGCCCATTTGCCCCAGTTCGAGAGCGTGGCTTGCCGCCGTGACCACGAGATCGCATGCCTCGCGGATGGTCATGAAGTACCGCACCATTTCCGGATGTGTGACCGTGAGCGGCCCGCCGGCCTCGATCTGCGCTTTGAATTTTGGAACCACCGAGCCATTCGAGGCGAGCACGTTGCCGAACCGAACCGCAATCAACCGCATTGCCCGCTGGTGTCCGCCACTGCGCCGCGCGAACTCATTGTCGAGCGCTTGACAATACATCTCCGCAAAGCGCTTCGAAGCGCCGAGCACGGACACAGGCTCGATTGCCTTGTCGGTCGAAATCACAACCATGGCGGCGGCGCCCGCGGCGACAGCGGCGTCGGCGACATTGACGGTTCCGAACACGTTGGTCTTGACCCCCTCCTCCCAGTCCTGTTCCAACAACGGCACATGCTTGAGCGCCGCCGCGTGGAACACGATGTCCGGTCGAAAACTGTCCATCAGACGAAAGACACGGGCACGATCGCGCACGTCGGCTAGACGACCTTCCATCTTCGCTTTGGACGACTTGGTCTCGAGCATCTCCAGTACGGCGTGCAGGGCGGGCTCGGAGTTCTCGATGACCAGCACACGGCCGGCACCGAAGGTCACGATGCGATCACAGATTTCGGCACCGATCGACCCACCTCCTCCGGTCACGATGATCGACTTGTTCCGCACAAATCCTTCCAACCGGCGGTAGTCGATCTTCACTTTTGGTCGCAGCAGCAAGTCCTCGACGTTCACCGGCGCAAGCCGCAGCGCCTCGCCTCCTTCATCGAGCGAAGGAAGGCGATTGGTGGCCAGTCCTAGACGCCTGGCCCGCATCAGGATTGCTTCTGGCTTTGCTTCCGGTGCAAGCGCGCTCGGCGTCAGCACGAGCCGTGCCACGTCGATGCCACGCTTACTGAGTTCGGTGACAGCGCCTTCGAGATCGTCGGGACCACCGAGCACCGAGATGCCACGTATGGCTTGGCCACGATCGGCCAAAGACGGCGATAGAATGCCGACAGGACGAATCTTACTCACTGCCCCGCTTTCGATCGCGCGCAGCAGTACCTCGACATCGGCGGTGCGACCAACCACGAGGATCGGTGCCGACTCTCCGGCTTTGGCATGCTGAAGCGTGCGTGTGTAACGAAAATAGCGATAGGCGATGCGGGGTCCGGACAGGAACGCGACCTGCAACAGCCAATAGAGGACGATCGTGATCTTGCCGAAAAAGAACGTACCATAGACGTTCGGTGCAACGAACACGTAGTCGAGCGCCAACAGTGTCGCCGCCAGCACGGTCGCGGCGCGCACGATGTTGAAGAGATCGGGCAACGAGGTGAAGCGCCACTTCGCTTTGTAAAGCCCAGACAATCCATAGATGAACCCGGAATAGAGGATGAAGGGAGGCAACAAAACCGTCAAAAGCTGCCAGCGTTCGGCAAGCCCGCCCTCTTCGAATCGAATGAAGAAACTCGCGACCACAGCCGCCGCCGTGGCGAGCAGATCGTGGATCAAGATGAGCCACATGCGTGGGGTGAAGGTCGAAAGCCGTATCATTAACTTCGCTATTACAGCCCGTGCGATGCTCAATCCTTCAATACCGGCCTTTCGACGCACGCGCTAGCTTGTGCAATCGTCACCCCGGGACGTTCTACCAATCAATCGCCGTATTCTGAAAGCATATGGTAAATGCCGGAGCCGTGCCGCCGAACAGCGTGTGCGATTCATACGAGAATAACCTTGCCCGTTCCCACCGGAGATCCCTTCTGAAACCGGGTGACCCGAAGATAATGTGATTTACGTGGGGCCCCGTAGCAACTGGGTCGATGTGCTATGCGCGCGTATCTGCTGGCGCTTCTACTGACCTTGGGCGGTTGTTCCGCGGCCGGAGTGGTCCAGAATTGGGCACCGCCGGCTAGTCCCGAGCTTTCGCCGCCGGATTACCGGCGCGTTGTCGCCGAGAACATCAGCAAAATCCTGCCCGGCTCGACTCCGTTGAATGACGTGGAGATTTCCGGCATGCGACTCGTTGATCACCTCAGGGGTCCCGCCTGGATAACCTGTCTCAAGCTCGACGCACATGGAAAGCCGCAGAATTTCTCCGTGTTCATTCAGGGCGACCAAATTGTGGACTCGCGCATGAGCGTCGTCATCGATCAATGCCATAAGGAGACGTTTCAGCCTTTCGACGTGGCGGCAGCCCGCACCGCGAAGAAAGGCTAGATCTCTCACGGCCGACCGCGCGTAGCCGATAAGTTCCTCAATGCTGCACAACGGCTACCGTCGCCAGTACCTCGTCGACCGCCTTGAAAACCGAGCGCATCGGCAACTCGTCAAGACAGCGGCTGTAACTTTCAAGATGGCCTTCGCAGCCGAGCTTCTCGCATGGCAAGCAAGGCAGCGGGTTCTGCACCACCCACACATTGGCACGCCTTTGTATTGTGCCGGCGGGGTGCCAAGGCTCGATCAGTCCGCCAGGCGGCCACGGCCCGATCAATCGGGGGCTGGTCGGGCCGTAGAGTGCAACTGTCGGGCAGCCGCTCGCCGCGGCAAGATGCGTCATCGACGTATCGGGTCCGACATAAATCGTCGCGCCCTTGAGGAGTGCAGTCAAACCGGGCCAGTCGAGGCGGCCGCGAACTCGCGTCACTGCCGGTTCGCCACTCCCCCAAAGGCTGTCAATATAGGCCTGCTCGGCGGGGTCCTCTCCTTCGGTCGCAACAAGAGCGAGACCGCGCTCCGCCAGGCCGCGGGCTAGACCGCGCCAGCCGGCGCCGGTCCAACGCTTGTATTGGTAGAACGGACTGGCGTGCATAACGGCATAGGGCATTCGAGGGGTGAACTCCTTGGCCGTGCCACCCTGCGGACAGACGATATCCGGCACCTGCTCAAGCTCGAGCGCCGTCGCAATGCCCAATAGTTGGATGATGCGATGGCAGTCGGGATCGGCCGTTACAGGAATGTGATGCGCGTACCGTTTCCACCACGCTCCGGTCTTGCCGGCATGCGGCACCAAGCCAACCCGCCGAGAGGCCGCCAGCAGCGCGAAAAAAGTCGGCCGGTCACCGGCTTGCGTCGAAACAGCGAGATCGTAACTGCGCCACAAGCGCCGCATGAGGGCGGTCATCTCTGCCGGCGAGGGCCGCAACGATGTGGTGAGCACCTCGTCAACGTCGGGGTTGCCAGCGAGCATCCCTTCGGTACCGCGAAACACCAAAGCCGTCACTGAGCTAGCCGGCAAACCCGCCTTCAAGCTCCGGATGAGGGGCGTGGTGAGCAGCACATCGCCGAGTCGGCGAAGCGTGATCACCAGGATACGCGGGCACTCGGGTAGATGCAGATTCGTCATTGTGGCGTCCGTCTGCACGGACACATTTGTTCAAGGGTCGCAGTCTTCACGCTGAAACGACCGATAGGATTTTTCCTCGACAAGCCGGGACCCCGAGGCCAGGTTGATCGCCTTCTTCAGTCGTGAGCGCTCGTCGTTGAGCCGATAGACGCCACGCGCGAGCTCGACGAAAGCGCTGCCAAAGTCACCGCGTGCATCGCAATCGCGGATTGCGTCCTCAATGTCCCAAAGCTTCGCATTCACCCTTTTAAGCTCGGCGCTGAGCTCGTCCAGCATCGTGCGATCTATGTCGTCGAGACGGACGGCACGCAATGCCTCGAGCTCGTGCACGATATTCTTGAGCTGGATGGGGTTCTTAATGCGCTCGGACTTTATTTCGAGGATTGTGATCTTGTCCATCAGCTCGCCGACCGAGATCGGCACCAAGATGTCTTGGAGCGTGCTGTGCTGCGGGGCGCTCATAGCTTCTCCTGGGCTTTGGCTGTCGTATCGTTGGCCCGCTGCACCGCTCCCCCGGTGACGCCGACGCCCAAAACATATAGCCAGCCCTGACCAAAGTCGAATAGGTGCGAGTTGAACAACGATGAGACGATATTGTACGTCACGATCAGCAGGCCGATCCACGCCACCGGCGTGCCCGCACGAAACAGGGCGAGATGCGCTATCCACATCGCGAGAAGCGCAATGGCGCCAACGAGACCTAGCTCGGTCGCCGTCGCCAGGATCTGGCTGTGCGGATTTGTGGTTATCAGCGCGGGAGTGGTATCAGGCGTCGCGTCGCGCCGAAACAGCATGGGAATTGTCCCGGTTCCATGTCCGATGACCGGCGCTTCAGCGATGAATGCCAAGGAATTCTTCCAGTATTCGAGCCGTAATCCAACCGGAGTATTGACGTTGTGCGCGCCGTAGGCGCGCGCTTCCTCCACCGCAGCCGACACCCGCTGCCGTAAATACGGCGACGACACCCACACCACTCCTGCCAATACCGCACCAATCACCGCCGTGCCGACGGCGCCTCGCCACCCGAATTGGCGTACGCCGAACAACACGAGCATCGCCAGCAAAACGACCAGCGTGGTGCGCGCCGTGGACACAAAGACGATGTTCGCAAGAAACGCCGCCGCGACGAGAAGCAGCACCGGCACAAGCCACGTCCGCGCGCGCCACCGCGCGGCCGCTTTCCCGATCAGCCCGAAGGCGCATATCGCGAACTCAGCACTCTGCATGATGTAGTTCTTGACCGGGACGCCCAGCTCCTTGCCCCGCCACGTCAGTCCGGGCGTAAGCACGAGCGTCCACGAGAGGACGAGCAACGCGATCGACGAAGCGAGAAAACCAATGATGGCCCACCTCGCCTGCAGTGAGCGGCGGAATTGCGCGAGCAGCAACGGAATGCAAAGCAGCTTGTGAAATCCACTCAACCCGGCGACACGTTCGCTCCAGCTCACGTCGGCCCACAACATGCCGATAGCAGCAAGGAGCCAGAGGAGCACCGGCAGGCCTCCGGCTGCCGAGAGCACTTCGCGCCGGACGGAGCCCACGTCGAGGGTCGGGACTAGCGCAATGAGCCATAGGACGATCAGGATGGCGGTCGCGGATGTCGACCACGGCAATGAAACTGCAACTGCGGTGACCAATCCATCCGCAATCTGCCCGAGCCGGGGAGCGCGGGCGGCCTCCTTCACGATTGCTCCCTCAAGACTGGGCTCGACCATGGCGGTCGCTCCCGCCGATCTCAACGGTTTCGCGCAGGGCCGACAGTCCGCGCCATGCGCGCGTACGCTCGCTTTGCAATACCGCATGAAGCCGCGCATCATTTGCGCCCAAATGTGCGCGCTCGACCTGCGGGTGCCAGAGGTGGATGACCCCGGTCGCAAAGCGGCCGTCCTTGCGGCGCAGGCCGCAACGTAGCAATCGGATCAGCAGGTCGGAATCTTCGCGCCCCCAGCCGGTATAAGAGGCATCGAAGCCGTCGATCCGCCCCAGATCGCTGCGCCAAATCCCAAGGTTACAAGAACGCGCGCCGCGCCATTGTCGCCGCCGCAACCTGCGCAGCGGCCCGAACGGCAATCGCAGCAGCGCTGCCAGCCGATTGACGTCGCCGCGTAAGCGGTGGGCGATCCAAACACGCGCGCTCCAAGCCTCCAGCTGAAGGTGCTCGTCCAACACAGCTGCTGTGAGCCTGCGCGAGAGAAGCACGCGGTTTCCGGTGACAAACCAGCCGCGTTGCGCCAGCTGGCGATGCGTGGCGACAAAATCACGCGGAGCGATGCAGTCGCCGTCCAGGAACACGCAGTACTCGCCGCGACAGGCGAGAATCGCGCGGTTGCGGATTTCAGCGGCGCGAAAGCCGTAATGCATCTGCCAGACATGGCTGAGCGGAACGCCAAGGCGCCCTCGCCAGCGCTCCACCACGGCCGCCGTCATGACCCGGGAACCGTCGTCCGCAATTACAACTTCGAATCCTTGATCGCTCTGGCGCGATAACGCTGACAAGACCGCCTCGAGCGCGTCCTCGCGATTAAACGTCGTGACGATGACGGAGATGAGATAAGACACCTCGGCACAGCTCCAGTCGTTCGTCCTGCATGTCCCGCCCCGCTGTGATAGCGTGCTCCGCCGTCGGGCTCAACAACGAGGAAATATGCAGAAAATATCGGCCTATATTCTCGCCTTCAACGAAGCCGAAAAAATCGCGGATGCTATATCGAGTGTCTTGTGGGCCGACGAAATCGTCGTGGCCGATTCCGGCAGTACCGATCGCACGGCTGCAATCGCGCAAAGCCTCGGTGCCCGGGTGGTGCAGCTCCCATTCCACGGCTTCGGCGACCTACGCAATCGTACCATCGCGGAATGCCAGCACGAATGGATCTTCAGCCTTGATTCGGATGAACGCTGCACCGCCGAGGTTCGCGACGAAATTTTCGCGTTGTTGTCGTCTCCACCCGCGCATGATGCCTATCTCGTGCCGCGGCGCAATTACATGATGGGACGCTGGATCAAGGGTTCCGGTTGGTACCCGAATTTTCGCCAGCCGCAGCTCTTCCGCAAGGGCGCGATGCGATACGACGACGATCCGGTGCACGAAGGTTATGAACTTTTGACAGAACGACCGGTAGGAAGATTCCAAAACGCTATCTGGCAACTTCCATTTCGCAATCTCGAGGAGGTCATCAACAAAATGAACCGCTACTCCTCGTTGGGCGTACGCAAGCTTTCGGGAAACAGTGTGTCCATGGGCGGCGCACTGGGGCATGGGCTGTGGGCGTTCATCAAGCATTACCTGTTCAAGCATGGTTATCGCGACGGTTGGGCGGGCTTCGTCATCGCCCTGGGAAATTTCGAAGGCACATTTTACCGGTACGCCAAGCGCTACGAGGAAATGAAAGCTTGGTCAGCACCATCGACCAGGCCACTGCGAAGGCCGTCCGCTTTGGCTCCCGCGTCACCCGAACCCGGCACGGGCCGAGCAGAGCCTGAGGCGCCCACATCCCCGAACGGCCGGTGATGTCGGACAGGTGCGACTTACGGCGCGAACCGCTCGCGCAACCGACGACGAAGCCGCCGCGAGGCGTTCCGCGCAATCCGGAAAGGTAAGGCGAGGTAATATTTTCGCACGATCGGCCAACGCTCGCGCGGCAGCACGCGAATCGAAGCGTCGGCTGGAACATACCAACCATTGTTGTCGAATCGGCGGACCAAGCGGTAGCCGGCGGCCCGCAAAAATCGGTGCTTGCTGAGACTTCCGACATGATCTTCGAGCAACACCAAACGCGGTTGCCAGCGCGCAAAATCAAACCCGCTTAGCACCTCCAGCTCGTGGCCCTCCACATCGATCGACAAGAAATCGAAGCCAACCGGTGCGTGCGCCTCGAGCAGAATGTCATCGAGCGTTCTCACCGGTACCTCGACGACGCCTTCGGGCTGCGCACCCGGTGCCATTCGGTCGCGATCAAGCGCCGATAAGGGGCCTGCGACGTGCAGCTGCATGCGCCGGCCGGCGTTGTCCGGTGACGAGCAGGCCACGGCAAACACTTTGGCGGAGCGCGCGCGGCCGAGATCGCCGGCAAGATCGGGCTGCGGCTCGATAAGGATGCCGGTCCAGCCCAGCTGCTCGAGATGCCAGGTCTGCGATTGGTCCCGTGGCCGATTTGCACCAACCTCGACAAAGAAGCCCGACCGCACGCCCGCGAAAAAATTGCGCACGAGTTCTTGCTCGCGCCCATCGGCCAAGGTCTTGCACGCGGCTCCGGGAGTCTGCAACAGTTCTAACCCGGGGCATGAATGCGGGAGCGGCGCACCAGCTTGGACGTGCTGAAGCCCGGCACGAGATCGATGAGAATCACTTCGCCGCCTCCACTTTCGACTAGCTCGTGTCCCACCACTTCGTCGTGCCGGTAGTCGCCCCCTTTAACCAACACTTTGGGACGCACGCGCCGGAGCAGCTCCAGCGGCGTGTCCTGCTCGAACACGACGACGAGGTCGACCGCTTCGAGCGCAGCCAGCACCTCCGCACGCGCGTGTACCTCCTGGAGTGGACGACCCACGCCTTTCAAGCGGGTCACGGACGCGTCGCCGTTTAGCCCGACAATGAGCCGATCGCAGGCGGCGCGCGCCTCGGACAGGAGCTTGATATGGCCGGGGTGCAACAGGTCGAAGCAGCCATTGGTGAAGCCGACGCGCAGATCCCGCCACTCGGCGAGGCGCTCGTCGAGCACCGACCAGTCGAAAATGATCTTCTCCTCGGGCGCAAGCGACGCCGCGGGAAGAATGCGCGAGCGCAGCTCCGCCGCCGAAACCGTCGACGTGCCGCGCTTGCCGACCACCACGGCAGCAGCCGCGTTGGCCGCGCGGACGGCCGGCTCATAGCCAAGCTTGGTCGCCAGCAGAACGGCGAGCGCGGCGACCACGGTATCGCCCGCGCCTGACGTATCCCTCAGCTTGACGGGATAGGCGGGCAGATGGATGGTCGCGCCGCTCGCCGGCACCAGGATCAAGCCTGCATCGCTAAGCGAAACGACGACCGCTTCGGTCCCGAGCAAGCGATTCAATTCCAAGGCCGCCGCGATGACGTCGGCGTCAGAATCGGCCCGCCGGTGGGTTGCTTCCGAAAGCTCCTTGCGGTTCGGCTTGATGACTGTTGCGCCCCGATAAACAGAATAGTCGGCAGCTTTGGGATCGATGATGATCGGTATGCCTGCCTTTTTGGCCGCATCGATGACTTCCCGGATGACCCGCGGCGTCAACGTGCCCTTGGCATAATCAGACAGCACAACGCTCGCCGCGCGCGGCAATGCCGCAAGTGTGCGATCGATCAGGAGCTTTTCGCTTTTTGAGTTGATTGCTTTCGCCAATTCCCAATCGGCGCGCAAAAGATGGGTGGAATGATGCTCGGATACGAACCGAACCTTGCGCGTCGTCGGACGCTCTGCATCGACGACAAGGTGCGGCTCAATCAAGGGCTCAGCAGAGAGCGCGCGCATCAGCGTCCGGCTGGCGTCATCCTCTCCCACGACACCGAGGAAAATACAGCGCGCGCCAAGCGCGGCGATGTTGCGCGCCACGTTGCCAGCGCCGCCCACCGTGAGCTCGTTGCGTTTGACTGCGAGAATGGGAGCCGGCGCCTCGGGCGAGATGCGCGAGACCTCGCCGTAGACGAAATCGTCGAGCATCAAATCGCCGACGCAGACGATGGTCTGCTGGGGAATGAGCTTGAATGCATCCTCGAAATTGAACATGCCGTTATCGCCTGGATGAATGCCGGTGCCGCGAGCTTCACCGATACCGGTCCGGCTGGTTCAGGAACAAGGTGACATAGCGATACACCCCCTCTTCGAGCGAGGTGAAGCCCGCGTTGTAACCTGCCCGCCGGAGATTTTCGACATTTGCTTGCGTGAAATACTGATACTGGTGGCGGATCGTCGGCGGCATATCCACGTATTCGATATCCGGCTCGCGCCCAAGCGCACGGAACATGGCGGTAATCAGATCGCGGAAGCTGCGCGCTTTGCCGCTCCCGACATTGAACATGCCCGATACTGACGGCGTGTCGAGCAGCCAGCGCATCACCGCGACGGCGTCATCGACATAGACGAAGTCGCGTTTCTGTTCGCCGTCGGCGATGCCTTCGCGATGGGATTTGAACAGGCGCACCGATTTGCCGCCCTTGGCTTCGTCAAACCGCTTGGCGACCAAGCTCATCATTTCTCCCTTGTGATACTCGTTCGGGCCGAACACGTTGAAGAATTTCAGGCCCACCCATTGTGGCGGAAGCTTCGCGCCGCTCGCGAAGCGATCGACAACCGCGAGGTCGAACAGATGTTTGCTGAAGGCGTATAGATTCATGGGCCTGAGCTGCTGCAAGGCCGCAAGTGACCAGTCGTCATCGAAGCCGGCGGCGCCGTCGCCGTAAGTTGCAGCCGAGGAAGCATAGATGAAACGAGTGCGCGTCGCCGTGCACCAATCCAGAAGCTTGAGCGAGAGCCGGAAATTGGTGGCGAGGACCAAGTCGGCATCGGTGGCGGTCGTGTCGGAGATCGCGCCGAGATGGATGACGGCCTCGAGCTTGCGGCTGTCAAGCCAGCCCACCAGCTCGCCGGGGGGTACGACATCGGCGACTTGGCATTTGCCGAGGTTGCGCCATTTGCCCGCGTCGCCGAACGAATCGTTGACGACAATGTCGGTGCGCCCGGCCTCGTTCAGGCCGGCGACCAGATTGGAACCGATGAAGCCGGCTCCGCCCGTGACCAACAACATCGCTCACCCGCCGCCACTATTGCCATCCTTTGCCCCAGGGCATTGGCACGTGCAACGTGCTCGCCCGAAAAGCGTAAAAATGGCCTGTGATTGGTCCTCCTGCCCCCCGCGCACACTGGACAGGCACTAGCTGGCAAGCTACCGGCCTTGCGGCTCAGCTGCCATTACGCGGAATAAGCCGGACTTCCCCTCCCGCACAAATAATGAATCTAAATTCGTTCATTTCTGCCCCTCTTGAAGACGCCACCGCGGACATGTCGGGGGCCCGCGTCTTGATCATCCCCTACATGTGGATCGGCGACTTCGTTCGCTGCCACACGGTGGTGAAGCTGTTGAGACAGCGCTCTCCGAGCACTTCCATTGACATGTTGACCACCTCGATGGTGGCGCCGCTCCTCGACTACATGCCTGGCGTACGCAAGGGGATCGTTGCCGACCTGCCGCGGCGGCAGCTTGCCCTGAAGCAGCATCGTGCTCTCGCCCGCAGATTGCGGGCGGAAAACTATGACCGGGTGCTGATCATGCCGCGGACCTGGAAGGCTGCTCTGGCGCCCTGGCTTGCCGCAATTCCGCGGCGGACCGGTTTCGTGGGCGAAGGCCGCTTCGCTCTGATCAACGATCTGCGCTTCGGCGAGCGCCGCCTGCCGCGCATGGCAGACCGCTGTGCCGCGTTGGCCTTGGCCAAAGGTGAGCGCGCGCCGAACCAATGGCCATTGCCCGAACTCAAGGTGCCTGCCGCCGAATGCGCCGGTTGGCGCCGACGGCTGGGGCTCGCCTGCGATGGCCGGGGCATTGTTGCGCTCGCACCCGGCGCCGTAGGTCCTGCCAAGCGTTGGCCCAGTGCATTCTATGCCGATCTCGCGCGCCGGCTCGCCGGTGAGGGTCATTGGATATGGGTGATCGGCGGACCAAACGAAAAAGAACTTGCCACGGAGATTGCTGCCGCCGCTGGCGATATCCGCGATCTCACCGGGCCCGACATGCGTGATGCCATTCTCGCGCTCGCTGCGGCGGATGTCGCGATATCGAACGACTCCGGTCTCCTGCACGTCGCCGCCGCGCTCGGCACACCGGCCGTCGGAATCTTTGGCCCGACCAGCCCGTGGCACTGGGCTCCCCTCAATCCAATCGCCGCGGTCGTTGAAACGACAGACGATCTGCCGTGCCGACCTTGCCACAAGCCGGTCTGCCGGCTTGGCCATCACCGCTGCATGCTCGGCATTTCCGTTGATCGGGTCGCCTTATCAGTCCGCCAGGCGATCGCCCGCACGCCGGCACGCACGTCGCGGTGAGCCCTGGCGACAATATCGTGCACTTTCCTTAGGCTATGGCAGCGTTTCGAGCGCCGCCAAGACGTCGGGTACGCTCGCCTGCCTGCGCTTGCCGCCGACGACGGCAATCGGTCCGTGCCCGATCGGTCCGGTGAGGCCGGGCTCGCTTCCCGCAAAGATTGTGACGAGCGGCACGCCGAGCGCCGCGGCGAGATGGATGAGCCCGGTATCCACCCCGATCACAAAAGACGCGCCCGCGACAAGCGCGGCCATGCGGTCGAGCGGTTGTCCTTCGGGCACGCGGGCGTTCGGAACCGCCGCCGCGATGCGCGTACTACGCGCGTGCTCGGCCTTACTCCCCCACGGCAGCAACAGCGAACCACCGCGCCCCGCCAGCGCTCGACCGAGCGCGATCCACGACGCCTCAGGCCATTGCTTTTCCGGCCGTGCGGTCGCATGCAACAAAATGGCGTATGGGGATGCCGTCGTCGCGGCGACGGCCTTGCGGGAGAGCCCGAAATCGACAGCGCCATTGGGTGCGTAGCCGAGCGCCAGCCCTGTGAGGATGCGATTGCGCGCGATGGCATGAAGATCGCGCGCAACGCGATGCGTTACGTCGTAAAGGAAGGACGCAGCCGGCTCGCGGATGCTGCTTGCATCATAGCCGTGGCGCCGGCCGCGGGCGAGCCGCGCAATAACCGCCGAGCGCACGAGGCCTTGCGTGTCGATGACATGCTCGTAAGAGCGTGCGCGCAACGCACGCCGGAAACCGGCCATCTCCCGCCACGTCGCCGATGCAAGGAGGCGTTCCCGCCAGCGGCGTGACGCAACAGGGATCACCTCGGCCACGGCAGGATGAATCCGAACCAGTGGCGCGAATGCCTCTTCGACAACCCAGCAAAAGCGTGCCTGCGGCCATTGCTCCCGCGCTTCGGTCAAAGCCGGCATGTGATGAATCACGTCGCCCAGCGAGGAGGTTTTAATGAATAGGATATCCGACATCTTTAGCTTCGCCGCTCCCGTCGCTCGGCTCCGCTTGCCCCCACGCGAGAACCCGTGCATTCACGCGCGGAACGAGGGATTCATAACGATGCAATCAGCGCCGCCAAGGCACATGGACGGGCTTCCTACATGACGGTCCTGGTCACCGGCGGCGCCGGCTATATTGGAAGCCATATGGTTTACGCGCTGCTGGATGCCGGCGAGCGCGTCGTGGTGCTTGACAATCTCGCCACCGGTTTCGATTGGGCGGTGGCGCAGGGCACGCCCTTCGTCGTCGGCGACGTCGGCGATCAACCGCTCGTGAACGCGCTGATCGCCGAGCATCGAATCGACGCCATTATCCATTTCGCCGCGTCGGTCGTGGTGCCGGACTCGGTTCGCGATCCGCTCGGCTACTACCTCAACAACGCCGTGAAATCGCGTGCCCTGATCGAGGCCGCCGTCGAGGGCGCCGTGCGCCATTTCATCTTTTCTTCGACCGCGGCGGTTTACGGCAATCCCGAGCGCGTGCCGGCGCGTGAAGACGATGCCACGGTGCCGACCTCGCCCTATGGCTCCTCCAAGCTCATGACCGAGATCATGCTGCGCGACGCAGGGAGAGCCCACAGCCTGCCGCACGTGATCCTGCGTTACTTCAACGTCGCCGGCGCCGACCCGCGCGGGCGCACCGGCCAATCGAGCCAGGATGCCACCCATCTCATCAAGGTAGCGACGCGAGCCGCGCTCGGCCTGCGCGCGAAAGTCGATGTGTTCGGCGCCGACTATCCGACGCCGGACGGCACCTGCATCCGCGATTACATTCACGTGTCCGATCTCGTGCAGGCACATTGCGATGCGCTGGCCTATTTGCGCGCGGGCGGCGACTCGCTCACGCTCAATTGCGGGTACGGCCGGGGTTTCTCCGTGCTGGAAGTCATCGACACGGTCAAGCGCGTCTCTGGCGTCGACTTCACGGTCGAGCTCGCTCCCCGGCGGTTGGGAGATCCCGCGCGGGTCGTCGCGGCTCCCGACCGCGCCCGCTCGGTGCTCAAATGGCAGCCGCATTTCGAGGATCTGGGAACGATCGTGTCCCACGCGCTGGCCTGGGAGCGCAAGCTTTTGTCGCGTGTGCGGTGACGTACGCGGCCGTCGATTTCCGCTTGAAAAGCGCGCTGGCCTAGGCAAGAACGGCTCGCTGCCGCCCGCCGCGCCGGTCGCACCGCCTCACGGACGACGCATGCTCAAGTCATATTTTCAAAGATTATTTGCGGATCCCAGCGGCGCGGCCGCGTTGGTCCGCCGCCTGCTTGTGGAGCAAGCGGCGGGGCAGTGGCGTCGTTACGCGCTTGCATTCGCGCTGATGGGAGTAGCGGCTGCGAGCACGGCGCTCGGCGCGTATTTGGTGGGGGACGTCATCAACCAGGCCTACGTCCACAAAAACCTTCCGGGCATCGTCGTCCTCGCCCTAGTGACCGCCGTGATCTTCATGATCAAGGGAATGGCCACCTACGGGCAGGCGGTGATGCTCGCACAGATTGGCAATAGGATCATTGCCGACAATCAGCGACGGATGTTCGCCAAGCTACTCGAGCATAACGTCGGTTTCTTTGCCGACCGACACAGTTCGGAGTTCATGGCGCGTCTCACCACCGGTGCCGCCGCCGCAAGCCAGGTGCTTAATCTCCTCATCACGTCCTTCGGCCGCGATCTGCTGTCGCTTATCGGACTCGTTGCAGTGATGGCCGTGCAAGATCCCGTCCTGTCTATGCTCAGCATCATCGTAGTGCCGCCGGCCATGTTGCTCCTGCGCAAGATGATTCGCCGTATCAAGACGATTGCGCACCATCAGTTCACCGGCAGTGCTCGGATTCTCGAAACCCTGCAGGAGGCATTGCAGGGCATGCGCATCCTCAAGGCATTCACGCTCGAGGACGCGATGCGCCAGCGGTTCAACTCGCGCGTGGCCGACCTCGAAAACGAATCGAACAAGTGGGCACGGGTCGCCTATCGCTCGGGTCCGCTGATGGAGGCCCTCGGCGGCTTTGCCATCGCCGGAGCGCTGGTTTACGGCGGTTTTCGCGTGATCGAGACCGGGGCGACGCCCGGTCAATTCTTTTCCTTTCTCGCCGCATTCATGCTGGCTTACGAGCCGGCCAAGCGCCTTGCCCGCCTCAATCTCGACCTCAACAGCGGCCTGGTGGGCGTGCGCATCCTGTTCGAGGTCATCGATCATCCGCCCACCGAACCGGCCGACGCAGGCAAGCCGCCACTGAAGCTTTCGCAGGCGCGCGTGGAATTCGCGAACGTGCAATTCGCGTATCGTCCGGGCGAGAGAGTGATCAAAAACCTGTCCTTCGTGGCGGACCCGGGAAAGGTAACGGCATTGGTCGGCCCCTCGGGTGGCGGCAAATCGACGATCTTCAATTTGATGCTGCGGTTCTACGAGGCCGATGGCGGTGCCATCGTCATCGACGGGCAGAACATCGCGGCAGTATCGCGCCGGTCGCTGCGCAGCCAGGTAGCCTATGTCGGGCAGGACGTTTTTTTATTTCGGGGGTCGGTGCGGGAGAACATCGCGCTCGGGCGCGCGGGCGCGCGCGAAAATGAGATCATCGCCGCCGCCAAGGCCGCTTACGCGCACGACTTCATCATGGCCTTTCCCGGCGGCTATGACACGCCTGTCGGGGAGCACGGACTGCAACTCGCCGGCGGTGAGCGCCAGCGCATCGCTATCGCGCGCGCGCTGCTCAAGGATGCTCCACTCATCCTGCTCGACGAGGCGACCGCCTCGCTCGATTCCGAATCCGAGCGCCAGGTTCAGGGCGCCATCGAGCACCTTTGCCAGGGGCGCACGACCATCGTCATCGCCCACCGCTTGCATACCGTGGTGGACGCTGACCGCATCTTCGTCATCGAGGATGGAGCAGTCGTGGAAGCGGGTCGTCACGACGAGCTGTTGCGCCGGGGCGGACGTTACACGTCCTTCTATCGCCTGCAGCTGCGCGAGCAGGAACCGCCCATCGCTATCGCCTCCACCGCCTGAAGTCCCCGTCGCTGCAGGAAAGATCATGTCTGCCTCCGCACACAGCTACGTCATTGCCCCGCCGGCCCAAGCCGCGATCGCGGTTGCCGGCACCGACAAAATGTTTCCGGTACGCCGCATTTGGTGCGTCGGTCGCAATAACGAAGAACATATCCGCGAGATGGGCCAGGACGTGCGCGATCCCCCTTTCTTCTTCGCCAAGCCCGCCGACGCCCTCGTGCCCGACGAGGCACGCGTGCCCTACCCGCCCCTCACCAAGGACATGCATCACGAGGTCGAGCTCGTGGTCGCGCTCAAATCCGGTGGCCGAAACATCCCGCTCGACCGCACGCTCGACTGCATCTACGGCTACGGTGTCGGTATCGACCTGACGCGGCGCGATCTGCAGATCGCCTCGCGCGACATGAAACGGCCGTGGGAGATCGGCAAAGCTTTTGATGCGTCCGCGCCGTGCGGAGCGCTGCAGCCCGCCAGTAAGATCGGCCATCCCGGTAAAGGGCGCATCGCGCTCAAGGCCAACGGCACGCTGCGGCAGGAGGGCGATCTCGCGCAGATGATTTGGAAGGTGCCGGAGATCATCGCCAAGCTCTCCGAGATGGTGGAGCTTGCAGCCGGCGATCTCATCATGACCGGAACGCCCTCCGGAGTGGCGGCTACGGTGCCCGGCGACAAGCTCGAGTGCGAAATCGAGGGCGTGGGCCGCTTGACGGTGACGATCGTCCCGCCCGCGGCGTAGCTGGCGCAGGATCGAGCCGCGACACCTCAGAGTCCGAGATAAGCCCGGCGCACGCGATCGTCGGCCAACAGCGTCTCGCCCGCGCCGGAGAGCGTGATGCGGCCGTTCTCGAGCACATAGGCATGAGCGGCGAGCTTGAGCGAGACGGCCACATTCTGCTCGACCAGCACGCAGGTGAGGCCTTCCCGATTGAGGTCGCGGATCGTGTGCAGGAGCTGCTGCACGACGGTGGGCGCGAGCCCCAACGATGGCTCATCGAACATCACGAGTTCCGGTGCGCCCATGAGACAACGCCCGATCGCCAGCATCTGCTGCTCGCCGCCCGAAAGCGTGCCTGCCGCCTGACCCGAGCGTTCGGCGAGCACGGGAAACAGCGCGAATACCCGCTCGAGATTCTTTGCAAGCACGGCACGCGCGCGCGAAAGCATCGCGCCAATCTCGAGGTTTTCCGCGACCGACAGGGTCGCAAACACTTGTCGGCCTTCCGCCACCTGGCCGATGCCGAGGTTGCAGACCCGGTGGCTTTCCCATCCGCCGATCTCGATGCCTCGAAACGCGATGCGGCCGCGCGCCGGGCGATGCATGCCGGCGATCGTGCGAATGAGCGAGGTCTTGCCGGCTCCGTTCGCCCCGACGATGGCGACAATCGTGCCTTCATCGATCTCGAGCGATACACCGTCGAGCGCCTGCGCGTCCCCGTGGAAGACATCGAGATTATCGACGCGCAGCATCAGTCGACCGCCTCCGCGCCGAGATAGGATTGGATCACCGCGGGCTCGCGCACCACGGCCCCCGGCGCGCCTTCAGCGATCGATGCACCGTGGTGCAGCACCAGAACCCGCGCGGCGAGCGCCATGACCGCCCGCATCACATGCTCGATGAGCAGGATGGTCAGCCCCGACTCGCGATTGAGCTCGATGAGGAACAAAACCATGCGGTCGGTCTCGGCCGGCCGCAAGCCGGCCATCACCTCGTCGAGCAGCAGGAGCTTCGGTTCGGTCGCGAGCGCGCGCGCAACTTCCAGCCGCTTGAGGTCGGGCAGCGTCAGCGCGGAGGCTGCTTGATGACGTTTGCCGAAGAGGTCGAGCCGAGCGAGCACGTCATGGGCGTGGCGGCGCGCGGCTGCGGGATCCTGCCGACGCAGCATGGCGCCAATCACGACGTTGTCCTCGACGGTGAGCGCGGGAAACGGCCGCACCAGCTGAAAGGTGCGGCCGATACCGCGGCGGCAAATCTCGTCAGGGGGCAGCGAATCGATCCGTTCCCCGGCAAAGGCGACCGAACCCCGGTCCGGCGCGAACATCCCGGCGATGATGTTGAACAGGGTCGTCTTGCCCGCTCCGTTCGGGCCGATGACGGCAAAGATCGAACCTTGCGCAACGCCAAAGCTCACGTTGTCGACCGCCAGCAGACCGCGAAAACGCTTGCTGACGCCTTCAATCGATAAAAGCGCCGCCGTCATGCGTCTCGCCTCGTCACGCGGAGCTTGCCGGCGAGCCAAGGCCACACGCCGCCGGGAAGCGCGATCACCACCACCGCCAGACACAATCCATAAAAGACCTGTTTGGCCCCGGGCACGTCGAAGCCGAGCGCTGACAAAAGCTCCTGCATGGCTTCCGACAAACCGGTCAGGAGAAACGCGCCGATCAGCGGGCCGAACAGCGTGCCGATACCACCGATGATCGGCCCCAGGATCAGCTCGATCGAGCGCGAGATGTGGAACACCTGCTCGGGGAACAAATTGTTGTAGTAGAAGGCGAAGAACACGCCGGCGACGGCAGTCATGCCGGCGGAAAGCATGGCGGCGTACATCTTGTAGCGGAATGTATCGATCCCGAGCGAGCGCGCGGCAATTTCGTCCTCGCGGATCGCCTGCCAGTAGTAGCCAATTCGGCTCTTGAGCAGAGCGTGGCACAGCGCGAAAGCCGCCGCCGTGAGCACGAGCATTACGTAATAGAACATGGTCGGATTGCCGCGCAGGTTCCACAAATCGTTGCGCGTGTAATTGGCGACTGGCAGAAAGAAGCCGCTCGAAGCGCCGACCCACTGGAAATGATCGAAGCCGATGCGGGCGAATTCGGCAAAGGCGATGGTGAGAATGGCGAAATAAACGCCGCCGACGCCAAAGCGGAAGGCGAGAAAGCCGATGATGGCACCGCACGCCACGGCGACGGCGATCGCGGCGGCCAGTCCGAGCCAGGGCGCGATACCGAAATGCACGTAGAGCGCCGCGGCCGCATAGGCGCCAAGCCCGACATAGATGGCATGGCCGAGGGATAGCTGGCCGGCAAAGCCCATCATCACGTTCCATGCCTGGCCGGTATAGGCGGAATACAGCACGATGATGAGGACGGTGAGCAGATAATCGTTGGCGACCAAAGGCACCGCCAGCAGCACCGCGAGCAACATCGCCAAAAGTGCAACACCTCGGTGCGAAACGCCGTCGAGCACGCGGGCGATCATGAGAGCCTCTTGCCCAAAATGCCCTGCGGCCGAAACAGCAGCACGAGCACGAGCAGGCCGAACGAGAACATGCTTTTGGCAGACGGCGTGAAGAACAGGCCGGCCATGGCCTCGGTGAACCCGATCAGCAATCCGCCGAGCACGGCGCCCGCCATCGAGCCGAGTCCGCCGGTGATGACGATGATGAAGGCGAGAAGCGTCAACGCGGGGCCGAGCGACGGCGTCACGTCGACCAGCAACACCAGCATCGAGCCTGCCGCTCCGACGCAGGCCGCGCCGATGCCAAAGGTAAGGGCATAAAGATGCTTGACATTAAGCCCCACGACGAGCGCGCCGGTATAATTGTCGGCGCAGGCACGGATCGCTTTGCCCAGCGGCGCAAACTGGAAAAAAACAAACAGTGCCGCGGTGATCACGAGCGTCGCCGCGCCCGCGTACACTTTCGTGGCATCGATGATCAGCGGTCCGATTAGAAAGCTGTCGAACGCATAGGACGTCTGAACGTTGCGTGCGTCCGGGCCGAAGACGATCAGGAGCACGTTGACGATGATGATGGCGATGGCGATCAGCAGCATGAACTGGCTGTACTCGGGCCGCGTGATGAACGGATTGATGAGGCCGGCCTGCAGCACGTAACCGAGCGCGAAGAGAACGCCGGCGAGCGGCACGGCCATCACCAGCGGGTCGAGGCCCAGGGTGTTGAACAGCACGATGGCGAGATACATCGCCACCGTCATCATCTCGCCATGGGCGAAATTGACCACGCGCACGACGCCGAAAATGACGGAGAGGCCCGCCGCCATCAGGCCGTAGACAAGGCCGGTCAAAAGACCGCTGACCGCGACGTTCAGATAGATCTCTGCGGCCACCAATGGGTCCTGCGATGCAAGGCTCCGGCCCGCGCGGAAGATCAGCGCTTGTCGTAGGGCTTCAATGGCCAATCCACTTTGGCATTGGCCGCCACTTTCGGTGCCACCGTGAGCAACTTGCCGCCGCGGTTCTGAATCCCCGAGTTCTTCAGCTTGTCGTTCTGGCCCTTGGCGTCGAACTGGATGCCGGGACCGGTGCTGACGTTGTCGGTGATGTTGGTCGTGCGAATGGCGTCGGCGAGCGCCTTCGGGTCGGTCGAGCGCGCCCGATTGTAGGCGTCGGCGGCGACCAGCAGCGCCTCGAAGGTGTAGATGTGATTGGTATTGAGATTGTTGCCCGGATACGCCTTATCGAACGCGGCCTCAAGCTGCTTGCTCAGCTTCTTGCTCGGGTCGTACCACGGCACGAAGCTGAGCGGCCCGTCGGACAGCTTGCCCAGGGTCTTCAGGTATTGG
>DATFQX010000227.1:0-3773 GCA_035263865.1 Xanthobacteraceae bacterium | reverse complement strand
CATCCACGGTGAACTTCTCAAGCTCGGCATCGAGGTGAGCCAGACTACTGTCGGGCGGCACCTCCCTTGGCGCCGTAACGCCCTCTCCCCGCCATCGCCGCGGTCGACATGTTCGTGGTCGCGAGCGTGACGCTGGCCTTTTTGACCCTAGGCGGGACGAAGAGCGCCCGATGGCTGCCGCCTGCAGCCGAACAAAGAGCGGCCCGCCGCGGCGACCCGTGCACGTCCATCACAGTACGTAATCCACCCCTCGTGCCAAGTGAGCAGTCCCTGCCCAGACCGGCGGTAACACATAAACGTGTGCCATACCTCCCTCGCGGAGGCGGACGAACTCCGCATCGGCTTCGGCCTTAGTGTCGAACAGCATAAGCGCGGGGGCCGCTCGCCGAGAGTCGACCACCACCGTCCATTTCGTCGAATGAGCTGCCACTGGCATCGCCGAGGACCTCCATCGTCCACCGGCTGTTGAGGGTCGACAGTCATATGAACCCCAATTGTTAACAGTGCATGACGTATGAAAGCCGTCCAAGGCCACTCGACCCATGGACTACGTCAAGTCGAATACCTCTTTCATTTCGACCGTTGTATGGACTTTTGGTCTTGCGGCGCTCACGGCGCGAGCTTCTGTGGCTGGGTGTGACCACACACGCGACCGCGGAATGGATCGCCGCCAATTGATAGCTCGCGGTAGGGAGCCGCCACGTCCCGCCAAGGAGCCTTGCTCCTGGCAAGATACCCAAGGGCCAACGTGCGTCGTGATGGCGCTGCCGCCGCGCGAATGCCTAGACGCAAAGTCCTTTCTCCGAGCAACAAGCAAGACGGAGATTGAGAAAGCAGCTCAGGCATGTCTTTTGTAAAATGAAACCGCCAATGATTGACGAAAAATACCATCGACAAAAAAAGCGCCGCCCGGACCAAGCCGAGCGGGGCAGTGAGCCTCGGACGCGGAGCCAGAACCCCGGGGAGAGGTACATCAGTGCTTCACGTCATCGGCGCGTGCAGTGCACAATGCGGGCATCTATTGCGTATCCACGGGCGCTCCACGCGGTGCAGCGCCCTGCCAACTTCCAACGCCGTAACTTCCGCAAAGAAAAGGAACCGCCGGGTGCATTTCGGTGTTCAAATTTTGCGTCGGCGTTCGTCACGGTGCATTGGCGGACGCTCGGGAACCGCACACATGCAACCGAGAAAAATCCCAACCGAGAAGATTCCGCATCTCATAAGGGAGGCTTCACATGTCGCGTTCAAAGTTAGCGCTCATTGCCGCAATGCTTCTCTCGGGCTTCGTTCTTTATCCGCAGAGCGCCAGCGCGGCGAAATTCTGCGCGCAATTGAGGGGTAGCACGGCCCTGGGACATCCTGATTGCTCATTCTCAACACTCGACGCGTGTCGCGCGCGCGTCAGGCACCGGGGCGGCGGCCATTGTTACAAGCTGCACGCCTAGTGGCGGCAAATTGACTAAGGGCGGCAATTGATGCTGCGCGGCAATCAAGATGAGAACTCATATTGCCGCATTCGAGAATGCTCCCCAGCCGAGTGATCGTTGCCTCATTCAAATGTTCCCCAAACCTTCCTTCTGCCGAGCCGGCCTTGCAGGGTGGCGACGGCCTCGATCCGCTCGTCCGACCGCCTGCGAGGACGGCGGCGGGCACATACTCTCATCCTGACTCCGCACGCGACCGGTTTTCCGGCTGCCGAGAGTGCATCGCACCGGACACCATCGTGTGCGCGATTTCCCTGCGCCAGATCTTGAGCCGACGTTGGAGGGTGCGCAGAAGGCCATCGTCATAGGTCCCCGGATATTCGACCTGCAGTCGAGCAAGCAACTCACGGCCAGTTCTCCAAGGCTCCGCAGTGAACCATGTGTGCAGCTGCTCAATGACCTTCGCCAGCGGGTCCGGTCGCCGGCGGCCTCGCTTTTGTTTCGGTTTGGGTAGCGCAGTCGGCCGCACCTCGCCGTCTTTCCATGCAATGCGAAGGCCCGCCAAGAACTCTTCGATCGGAAGCGCGTCGGTCGATACTGAGGTCGGCACTAAGGAGCGATCGGCTATGTCGACGAGCTGCTGCTGCGCCGTCCTCATGTCGCTCAGCAAGCGAACCGGATCGAGGTCGGCGTACAACGCGGTCACTCGGTCGCGAACCTCTTGCGAGGTCCTTGGATCTGCCAGCAGCCGTTGACAGGGGGTTGCTGGACGATGATAGCGCTTGCGCACGCGCGCTCCGTCGCGCTCCTTCTCGGCCAGTTTGAAGGAGGGTTGGAAAAAGTTCACGAACAGCCGCACCGTCGCGTAGAGCCGCGCGAGCGCCGTTGCGGCCTCCAGTCCCTCAAGACGACGATAGCCCACAACATGGCGAACCACAGCGCCATTCTTCTGCTCCACGAAGGCTTGATCGTTCTTGCGATACGGCCGGCAACGCGTGAATACGACACCCGTTGCTTGACAATAGTCGTGCACGGTCTCATTCATAAACACACTGTCGTTATCTGTATCGAGTCCGAGCAGATTGAATGGCAGAAGCTTTCGTAACTCCGTCAATACTTCGGTAAGCACGTTCTGCTCCCTGACCAGCAAAGGTGCACATTCGGTCCAGCCCGTGGCGACGTCAGTGAGAACCAATGTCTGTACGAAGCTGCCGCTCGCTGATGGGCCACTGTGTGCGACCAGGTCTGCCTCCACAAAACCCGGTGACGGATTGTGCCAATCCGAGAAGGTGCGTACCGGAACGCGACGCCGGACCGCCAATGATGGTGCCGCCCGCCGCCGGCTCCGCCCACCCGCGTGCTCCCGCACTGTCCGTAAAGCCCGATCGATCGTCGCGGCACTCATCGCTAGCAGGCGGGCGCGGATATCTGGAGCGAGTTGCAGATGTTTGTGTCGCTCCATCGCCTCAACGAGGAGGGGCACCAAAGGTTTGAGACGCTTGCCGCAGATCCGGTCCGACGCCTCCCAGATCACAATCAGCGCATCGCGGACTGCCTCATCATAAAGTCGGCGCGCGGGCCGTGGAGCGCCCCGTGTGGTTTGTTCGCCGCGCAGCACCCGCATGGCGTGCTTGCGATGAAAACCGGTCACTGCGACGAACTCATCCAGAATGCGGGTTTTCCCGCGACGCTCGCTATTAGCGTATCGCTCTCGTACCGCTACCACCAGTTCATCTCGCGTCGCCATGGTGACCCGCCTCATCCCCGCCTCCACTCCCGAATATCAGTCGGGAGCAAATTAGATGAGGCAACGGCTCAGTATCCGGGAGCATTTCTAGCGAGGCAATGCGCCGGTTGACGACAATTAGCTTGGCCGGTTGACGCCGGTGGAGCCCGAGACGGGGGAGGCCCTAGTGCCGCACCGGAATTCGGGCTTCGACCGGTTACGCGTTTTCTGTGGACGTCCTTGGGACACCCCACTGGCGGGTCGCGTTCGAGGCGGCGCAGGCGGCCCTTTCCTCAAGGGGGAAGGGGCCGTCTCAGCTCGCTATGTGAGATTAAAATTTTGACGATACGGGATAGTTGCCCTCAGAGAATACCCGCTTGCTGGCGGTGCGCCTGCATCTCCCATGGCCGCGCGCGACGACGATTGACGCCGATAGGAGCGGCAGCTAACAAAGCCCAGCTAAACACTATCACCCGCAGCGCGGCCATCTCGATCGCTATTCTCGCCCTCGTCGCCCTGGCAGTTATCCTGTCTGCTTGGTCATTCTCGGACACGCAGTGTGCAGCCTTCCGGTTAGAGCCTCGTGTGTCGCCCCAACAAGGTCCGCACGCTCCGGCTGTCCC
>DATFQX010000226.1:0-61491 GCA_035263865.1 Xanthobacteraceae bacterium | reverse complement strand
CTCGCACGTCTCCGCCTATCGCGGCGCCGGCCGGCCCGAGGGCAACTACTACATGGAGCGGATGATCGATGCGGCCGCCGCCGAGATGGGGATCGATCGCCTGGAATTGCGCCGGCGCAACCAGATCAGGCCGCGCGAGCTCCCGATCAAGACGGCATCGGGAAGCAACTACGACAGCGGCGACTTTCCGAGCGTGCTCAAGCACGCGCTCGAGGTCGCCGATGTCAAGGGCTTCGCGCGCCGCAAACGCGAGAGCCGCAAGCGCGGAAAGGTGCGCGGACTTGGCGTCGGCAGCTTTCTCGAGGTCACAGCGCCGCCGAGCAAGGAGATGGGCGGCATCCGTTTCGAAGCCGACGGCACCATCACCATCATCACCGGTACCCTGGACTATGGCCAGGGTCACGCCGCGCCGTTCGCGCAGGTGCTGAGCGAGAAGCTCGGCGTTCCGTTCGAGCGCATCCGCCTCCTGCAGGGCGACAGCCATGAGCTGCTCGCCGGCGGCGGCACTGGCGGCTCGAAATCGATCATGCACACCGGCACCGCGATCGTGGAAGCGTCCGCCAAGGTGATCGAGCAAGGCAAACAGATCGCCTCTCACGTTCTGGAAGCATCTGCCGCCGACATCGACTTCACGCAGGGGCGCTTCGTCATCGCCGGCACCGATCGCGCGATCGCGATCATGGAGCTCGCCGAGCGGCTGCGCGCGGGGCTCAAGCTGCCGGAAGGCGTGCCGTCGACGCTCGACGTCCGCCACGTGAGCGACGGCCCGGGCGCCTCCACCTACCCCAACGGATGCCACGTGTGCGAGGTCGAACTCGATCCCGATACCGGCGTGATCGAGGTGGTGAAATACGTCTCGGTCAACGATTTCGGCACCGTCATCAACCCGCTAATCGTCGAGGGTCAGCTGCATGGTGGCGTGATCCAGGGCATCGGCCAGGCGCTGATGGAGATGACGGTCTACGATGGCGACGGGCAGCTCCTGACCGGCTCGTTCATGGACTATGCGCTCCCGCGCGCGGGCGATTCGCCCGAAGTCGCCGTCATCAATCACCCGGTGCCGACGAAAACCAACGTGCTCGGCGTCAAGGGCTGCGGCGAAGCCGGCTGCGCCGGCTCGCTCACCTCGGTCATGAACGCGATCGCCCATGCGCTGTCCGAATTCGGCATCCGCCACATGGACATGCCGGCGACGCCCTACCGCGTCTGGCGAGCCATCCAGGATGCCCGCGCCGCGCACGCGGCCTGATCGGCCTCGCCGCGACTAAAAACAACAATGGCCCAAGCTGCCGAACTTCTCACCCCCGCCCGCGCGAGCGAGACCAAGCTTATCGCCGGCGTTTGCTTCGCCCACCTGGTGAGCCACTACTACATCCTGATACTGGCGCCGCTGTTCGCGTTCATACGCGCGGACTTCGGCGTGAGCTATACCGAGCTGAGCCTCGCGCTCACCACCTTCAACATGGTCTCGGCGGTGTTGCAGACGCCGGTCGGCTTCTTCATCGACCGCACCGGCGCACGCATCAACCTGATCGGCGGCCTGCTGTTGGGCTCGGCCGCCATCGCGATCGCGGGAACGGTGCATTCGTTCTGGGTGTTCATCGCGATGTTCGCGGTCCTGGGCCTCGCCAATACGGTCTACCATCCCGCCGATTACACCTTGCTGTCCGAGCGCGTCTCGCCGCGGCGCATGACCCAGGTGTTCTCGTTCCACACCTGCTCCGGCATGATCGGTTCGGCCGTCGCGCCGGTGACGCTGCTGTTCATGCAGAGCGCGGTGGGATGGCGCGGCGCCTTTCTCTGCTCGGCGCTGCTTGGCGTCGTCGCGGCACTCTTTCTGGTAGCGCAGGGAGAGGCGCCGATCGTGCATCCGGCACACCCATCCAAACCACGCAGCGAAGCGGCAGCGAGTGCGCCCACCGACGGCTGGCGGCTTCTGCTGTCGCCGCCGATCCTGCTCAACCTCCTGTTCTTCGTCGTGCTGTCCATGGTCGGTGGCGGCCTCAACCAATATCTGGTGGTGGGGCTCGGCGCGCTCTACGGAACGCCGCCCGCGCTCGCCAATACCGCGCTCACCGGGCTTCTGACCATGAGCGCCATCGGCGTCTTGCTCGGCGGAGCGCTCGCCAGCCGCACCGTACGGCACAACCTCGTGGCGTGCGCGGGATTGGTGGTGACGGGAAGTGCCAGTACGTTCATCGCGTTCGTCGATCCGGGCGCGCTGCTGCTGGTCCTGATCGCGTCGCTGAGCGGTTTCGCCAGCGGCATGACCATGCCGTCCCGCGACATGATCGTGCGCTCGGTCACCCCGCCGGGCTCGTTCGGCAAGGTGTTCGGCTTCGTCACGACAGGCTTTCATATCGGCGGCATGGTGGCGCCCTTGATCTTCGCGCAGTTTCTCGACCATGGGTTTCCGCGCGGGGTGTTCCTCTACGTCGCCGCCTGCGCGCTGGTGGCCATCGCCACCGTGGCATTCGGCATGTCGGGCCGGCGCACGGCGTGAGCGGCGTCTGCCGCGACAATCGAGCGACGCGGCAAGACAATGCGACGATCGCAAGGCACCGGACGGCCCACGCTAGGGGCCGGGCCTTTCGCGCTTGGAAAACCGACCGAGATGTCCTAGATGTGCCGGCGTCGCGTCGACGTTCGAGCCCGCGCTGACCAAGAGAGAAGGAAACGAGGCGTGGACGCGCCCCAGAGGCTCACGGCGGATTAGCGTGTCCCAATTGGGGGATAGTTCAATGGTAGAACAGCGGACTCTGACTCCGTTAATCTAGGTTCGAATCCTAGTCCCCCAGCCACCCAATTCCATGAGCGATCGCATCAGCACGGGAGGAAGCGATGAGATATCTTGTCTTTGCGTTGGCGCTTGTCGGCGCGGCAGCAACGTCCGCGCGCGCACAGGATGCAATTCCCGATCTCAAGGGCACATGGTCGGGAAAGGGCAAGTCGATCGTATTCGGCACCAATCCCCATCATCCCGGTTCGCAAGCCGCTACCGATCCGCCGCGCGTGCGCGACATCGAGGCGACTTATACCGTGGAGGGCCAAGAGGGCCGGCTGGCTTGGGGCCGTTCGGTGTCCACGGTCGCCGAGACCAAGGAGCCGTTTGCGTGGGCGATTGCGAGCGACAACAGGACCATCGTGGGAGCGGACGTGGACGGCTATTTCCGCATCACGCTCATCGGCCCCGACCGGATGGAGAAGTGCTACACCCACAACGGCACGAGCCCGAGCCGATCGATCGTCGCGACCTGCTACACGATGGATCGTGTGAAACGATAAGTCGCACACGGGTCACCGTCGCGCGCTGCGGCGCAAGAACGGCAGCGCAATCGAAGCCCGCTCCCATGGGCTCTTTGGGGGGCAGTGGGGCCTTCGGGGAACGCCATAGATTCATGTCCGGCGGGAGCTTTGGTTCCGGCAGCCACAAGCAATTGTGTGGATGATTCGCGCGGCAACTCGGCGCGGCGCTTGCCTTCGCAGCTTCCGGGATGATGAGGCTTGGCCTCAGGTCATTTCGATCGCTAGGTCGGCGTCGAACGCAGGTTCTTCAAAATAGGGAAAGCCCAGTCCCGCGCCGAGCACGCGGCGGCCACGGCGCAACGCCGTCGCCGCGATTCGCGCATCGAGCGCGGTGCGCGCGAGCGCAGGCAGCTGGCTCGGCTGCCGCGCAAGCGACCGTAACACGGCGATCACGTCTGGTGTGCCGTCGTGGCGCAATCCGAACATCGCCGCGGGCGGCAGCACACTGTGCGCGGGATCGATGACCGCGCGGCAGGCAGCAAACGGAATGCGATGCGCGGCGGCGATTCTGGCGGCAACGTGCGATTCGGTATCGACAGCGACGGCGCCGGTTTGCAGATGCAGCCGTCGCTTCTCCTCCGGCTCCGCAATCGGAGCGTCCGCGCCGACGATGTCGGCATGGACGGCACCGGGAAGCGCCTGGAGCAGTGACTGCGCCCAGCCGCGATCGGTGGGAAAGCGACCATCCTTCGTCCTGACGCTCGATCCGACGACCCAATCGCCCGCAGCGAGTTGGGGTGCCAATCCGCCGGCGATTCCAAAACTGATGATTCCCGCAGCACCGCGCTTGGCCGCCGCCTCGAGCGAGGCGACGAGTTCGGAGGCATGATTGCAAATCACCGCCACGCCCGGCCCAAGGGCAATGCGTGCCTCCATAGCAAGACAGGTGACTGCGACTACGTGCCCCCTAGTCGACATTCAGCGCTCGTTCAGTTTGCGTAGCGCGGCCCGGAAAGGTGTCGCTAATTTTCCCCAGAAACCGAGATTGGTCAACGGTCTTACTCCCCATCTTTCCTGTCCGCCAGCCTTGCGAGACATGCGCCCTCCCCGCCCGCCGCGAGCGGCACGACGCAATCACTCGGCGACATCAGGCCCTTTTTCGACGCCCTCTTCGCGGCACTGGTGTGGCGGCCTCAAGTCGCATGGACCTTGGAACGGACCGGGTACAAGAGTCGGCCAAATGACTCAATTCGGCCAAATGACTCAATAGGGAGTGCCGGGCTACAATGCCCGAAATGCAGGCGACCGGCGCAGATTGAAGGCGCGCGTGGGGACGCTGCACGCACGTAAACTTCACACTCAAGTCGGTCAACGCGGCCCGGTTCCGCACGAGGTCGGCTGAACCGTGCAAACGAAAACTCGAAGGAGACAGCACATGCCCACCTGGACACCTGATCCGAGTTTTTATCCCTCGCCGCGCCAAGCCGCGAAGGCCCCGCCGGAAACGCTCGCCTACGTCGCGGCCTTCGATCCAGACCGCAAAACCGCCGATCGCATCGCGATCGTGGACGTCGATCCGAAATCGGCGTCTTATTCCAAGATCATCGGCGATGTGGCGGCGAGCGAAGTTGGCGACGAATTCCATCATTTCGGCTGGAACGCCTGCTCGTCGTGTTTGTGCCCCAACGCACCGCATCCGCATGTGGAGCGACGCTATCTCGTCGTCCCAGGCCTGCGCTCCTCGCGCATCTACATTCTCGATACCAAACCCAATCCCCGCGCGCCGAAGATCGTCAAGGTGATCGAGCCGGCGGAGCTAGCGGAGAAGACCGGCTATACCCGCCCGCACACCGTCCACTGCGGGCCTGGCGGCATCTACGTCGCTGCGCTGGGCAACAAGGATGGCAAGGCGCCGGGCGGCGTGTTCGTCATGGACCACGAAAGTTTCGAGCCGCTCGGCCGCTGGGAGGTCGATCGCGGGCCGCAGCAGCTCGGCTATGACGCCTGGTGGCATCTCGGCTACGACACCATGGTCACCAGCGAGTGGGGCACGCCCGATACCTTCGAAAACGGTCTCGTGCCCGAAATTCTGCTCGGCAGCAAATACGGCCGGCGCTTGCATTTCTGGGACTTCACCAAGCGCAAGCACCTGCAAGAGATCGATTTCGGCGAAGAACACCAGCTCGTGTTCGAGCTCAGGCCCGCGCACGACCCGACCAAAGCCCACGGCTTCGTCAATTGCGTGGTCAGTCTCAAGGATCTGTCCTCTTCAATCTGGACCTGGTACCGCGACGGCAACAAATGGGCGGCGAAGAAAATCATCTCGATTCCGGCGGAGCCAGCAGATCCCGACCACCTGCCGCCGGTGCTCAAGGGCTTCAAAGCAGTGCCGCCGCTCGTCACCGACATCGATCTGTCCATGGATGATCGGTTTCTCTACGTCGCGTGCTGGGGCACGGGTGACCTGCAGCAATACGACGTCTCGGACCCTTTCAACCCGAAGCTCAACGGCAAGGTGCGCATTGGCGGGATCGTCTCGCGTGCGAGCCACCCGGCAGCCAAGAACGGAAAGCTCAACGGCGGACCGCAGATGGTCGAGGTCAGCCGCGACGGACGGCGCGTTTATTTCACCAACTCGCTCTACGGCGCGATCGATCCGCAATTCTATCCGGAAGGCATCAACGGCTGGATGGTAAAGCTCGACGCCAACCCCGCGGGAGGCATCGCGTTCGACCCGAAATTCTTCATCGATTGGCCGAAAGGCCATCGGCCGCATCAGGTCCGGCTGCAAGGAGGCGACTGCTCGTCGGATTCCTATTGCTATCCCTGAAGCAACAAGGCGGGACGTGGGGCCGCGGCAAGCAGCGACATGAGCGTATCCCCGACTGAGGTGTGGCCGTGGCTGGCGCTCGCGGGGCTCGGCCTTTTTCACGGCCTCAACCCAGCGATGGGCTGGCTGTTCGCGGTGGCGCTCGGCTTACACCGCGGCAGTCAGCGCGTCGTGCTGCTGTCGCTTGTTCCGATTACGGTTGGGCATGCGGCGGCCGTCGCCGCGATGCTGCTCGCCGTGCTTGCGCTCGGTCTCGTCATCGACCACACGATGCTTGTGCGCGTGGCGGCGCTCGTGCTCATCGGCTGGGCGCTGTGGCATGCGCTCTACGGCCACCAGCAGCGCGTGCGGGTCGGGATGCAAACCGGGCTGGTCGGCCTCGTCATCTGGTCATTCCTTATGGCGAGCGCGCATGGCGCGGGCTTGATGCTGATCCCGGCGCTGCAGCCGCTTTGCAGCGCGGCTCAACCGGCAACGCAAGCATCTTACGACGTTCCAATTGCGCTCGCCGCGCTCGGGGTGCATTCCGCCACCATGCTGGCGACCATCGCCGC
Organism: Xanthobacteraceae bacterium; assembly: GCA_035263865.1. GTDB lineage: Bacteria > Pseudomonadota > Alphaproteobacteria > Rhizobiales > Xanthobacteraceae > VAZQ01. The sequence continues at coordinate 54,861 of DATFQX010000226.1, read as the reverse complement.
GGTCTCCCTGATCGTCTACAACTGGACCGGCGTTGATTTTCTTCGCCGCGGCTGGATCAACGTCGATCTAATCTGGGTCGCCGTTCTCGCCACCTGCGGCGTCATCTTGCTGGTCGCGTAAACCCGTTTCAGTTGTGCTCTACGTATCGCGCGGCACTCGTTCGCGCTAATTACTCCAGCCGAAAGCTTCACTCCCGCCCGACCGTGCCGCGCCAGCGCGAAAATTGCAGCACGCGCTCGCCGTCCTCGCGCGCGGCGCCGCGCTCGAGCGCTTCCCGTATGGCCTTCTCCAAAGCCGAGAGCTGGAACGGCTTGCGCAGAATCGTAAACCGCGCCTGGGCGGTATGCACCACGTCGCTGTAGCCGCTAGTGAGAACGACGGGGATCTCCGGATAGTGATTGGCGATTTCGTGTGCCAGCGCGATGCCGTTCATTGCGCCGGGCATGACGACGTCACTGAGAACGAGATTGATCTTGTCGCCGCGCCGCAGCCGGTTCAGCGCGTCGGCGGCATTTTCTGCGCGCACGCTCTGGTAACCCAGCTGCTCCACGAGAGACGCGGTGATCTCGGCAACCTCGGCGTTGTCCTCGACCACGAGAACGGTGCCCTGCCCGGCTTCGATAGGCTGGGTCGGCGGCGCCGGGATGGTTTCGACCGGCACCGCCTGCCGGCGCGGCAAATAGATGGTGATGGTGGTGCCGCTGCCCACCGTGCTCGTCGCAACGACGATGCCTCCCGACTGATGCGAGAAGCCGTAGACTTGCGCCAATCCCAGCCCGGTGCCTTTGCCGAGCGCTTTCGTGGTGAAGAACGGCTCGAAAATGCGCGGCAGCACGTCGGGCGCTATGCCAACGCCGGTATCGGTCATCGCGAGCGCGACAAAGTCTCCCTCGAGTTGATCCACCTCATCGCTTTTCTTCAAGGTGACGTTGCGCACCGAAAGCGTAATCGAGCCCCCGCCGGGCATGGCATCGCGTGCGTTGACCGCAATGTTGACGAGCGCCAGTTCCAGTTCGGCAATGTCGACCTCGACCGGCCAGATGTCGTCCGGCATGTCGTATTTGAGCTCGACGTTCCCGCGCAACGAGCCCAGCAGCATTTCGTGCACCGATTCGACGCGCGCCTTGAGATCGGTGACGACCGGGTTGAGCGGCTGGCGCCGCGAGAACGCCAACAGCTGGCGCGTCAAGCTCTCGCCGCGGTTGGCGGCCGAGTGCACCGCGTCGATCGCCTGAAGATGCTTGGGATCGCTCAATCGACGACGCAGAAGCTGCGCGTGACCGCTGACGATCATCAACAGATTGTTGAAGTCGTGAGCAATGCTGCCCGTTAATTGTCCGAGCGCCTCCATCTTCTGGGACTGCGCGAGCTGCTCCTGCGCACGCTCAAGCGATGCTTGCGCCTCCCGCCGCTCCGTCATATCGCGCGTGATGTTCACGAACCCGGTGAGCGTGCCGACTTCGTCTCGGATCGCCTCGATCACGACGCTCGCCCAGAACAAGCTCTTGTCGCGCCGCACGCGCCAACCCTCGACCACGCACTTGCCCTCGTAAGCGGCGAGATGCAGCGCGCGTGCCGGCTCGCCGCGCTGTTGCTCCTCCTCGTTATAGAAACGGCTCAAGTGCTGTCCGACGATTTCGGCGGCGGCATATTGGTGAATGCGCTGCGCGCCCATGTTCCAATTGGTGATGTAACCGCCCCGGTCGAGCATGAAAATCGCGTAATCGGTGACGCCTTGAATGACCGTGTGGAAACGCCATTCGCTCTCCATCAGCGCCTCTTGCGCCTTGCGCCGCTCTGCAATGTCGTGCTTGAGCGCGGCTTCGACGCGCTTGCGCTGCTCGGTCTCGCTGTGCAGGAGCTCGCTCGTTTGCGCGAGGCTCGCGGTACGTTCCTTGAGCGCCTTCTGCAAATCGTCATGGGCCTGCTTGAGGTCGTCATCGGCGCGGCGACGCTCGGTCACGTCCTCCACGGCCAGCGTCAGATGCCGCACGGCGGCGCCGTGATCGGCGATGGCCGAGACGTTGCTGCGAATCCACCGGCGCGAGGCATCGGGCAGCACATATCTTGTCTCGAGCACAAATGATTTCTCGTTGTCGAACGCATGCCGGATCGAGTCCGTCATCTTCGGCAGGTCGTTGAGGTCGACGAGATCCTGGACCCTCATCTGCAGCAGCTCCGGCGCCGAGCGCCCAACGATGCTACAAAAGCGATTGTTGGCGAGCGTGAAGCGTCCTGCCGCGTCGATTTGCGCGAAGCCAATCTCCGATCGGCTGAACATCGCGCGCAGAATCTGCTCGTGGCGGCGCAATCTGACTTCCGCGCGCTTTCGTGTCGCAACATGCGCGCTCACCGCTAAACTCACAACCGAGATGCTGATCATGAACACGACCAGCAGCAAGAATCCGTCGTCGGCGCTTGCCGGCGTGAACGGTCCGCCGCCCGCCAGCGCCCCCCAGACCGCAAAGCAGGGGAGAATCAGCACCGCTGTCGCGGTATCCCGCTCTCCGCAGCGCAGCGCCGTCCACAACAGCGGCAAGATGGCCAGAAACGCCAGCGCGCTCCTCACCGCGCTGTCCTCGAAGAGCGGACTGAACGCGACAAGTCCCACGAGAGTCGTGGCGATGATCCCAAGGATCGAGGACAATACCTTATCGGAATCGAAGTCGCGGCCGTTGCCGAGCGCCCAGAGCACAACGGCCGGCGCGATCACGAGCGTGCCGGCCGCGTCGCGTAGCCACCACACGGTGCCGAGGGGAATGAGTTTGTCCCACTCCGGCTGTCCGATCAGGTAGGAGGTGCCGGCGGCCACGAGTGCGCCGAGCATGCTGCTTGTGAGCCCAATCAAAGCAAATTTCGCGACGCCGGCCGGCGTGTGGAAGGTTCTGCCGCCTCCCGACCAGAGGTGGAGGAGGTAGCCACCGATAACAGCCTCGAGCGTGCTGGCCGCGGCATTGCCGAAGGGGGGCAAGATCGAATCCGCGGAGATCGCATCGGCGATGCCAGCCGGCAGCCCGGTGGCAAATGCCGCGGCAAAAACGGCCGGCCAAACGCGCACGCCACGCAGGAGCACGGCGGCCAAGGCAAGGCCCGCGGGAGGCCAGATCGGAATCGGGGTCGAATAGAACGAACTCAGCGCCGAAGCGCCGTACGCCACAACGAAGTAGCTCGCGCTGACGATCGCCAGCTCGAATAGATATTTCGCCACGCCGCGCAGTTGCACGGCGGGCTTGACCTTCGCGCTTGAAAAACGAGTCACGGCCTGCCCCCTCGCCGCGCGCTTTGCCGTAGCCTCCCCTTATCCGCGCTGGCGTGTCTCCCGCGGCTATTGATCAACGCGACTGCGGCGGAACTCGGGCCATTGGCTGACGAATCGGGAGGACCGGAAATCGAAAAGTGTCCCGGGGCAACTTCGCCTAAATGTTGCGCGTCACGGTGCTGCGCTGCCGAGCCGCAAAACGAAAAGGAAAGGGACAGGCGCGCGTTCGATTCGCGGCATCCGTCCCGCGGCGAAATTGATCACGAACCGCCGCTTACATCGCGCTCCGCAACGAGTCGCCGACCGGCACTGGCGGCCGCGGCAGATCGCCGAAAATTCGGTCGTTTTCGGGCAAGAACCAGGATGTCAGTCTTGCGAACAGCGGGCGCTCCTCGCTGCCGCCATTCCACGCTCCCGCTTGATCGCCGCCCGTTGGCGGCTGCACCGTTTGCCCTGGCCCCTTTGGCGCTGAATTCGACGCAACAGCGACCGGCCTGATCGCCAGCGGCTCGCCGTTGGGCGGCTTCGGCTCTGCCCGCGCGCTCTGCTCCGGCTTCTGATTGCGGATCGCCGCGGTAGTGGGCGCCGGCTTCGCAACCTTGGTGGCCGCGGCGCTTGCCGGCGCACTCGCCACGCGTTGCGGCTCGCTGTCAACCTCCGGCCGCGCGAAGCTGGCAACGCGCACGGGTTCCGCTCCGGCTCTGTTGTCAGCGGTCACGGGCGATATCTGGATGACGGCGGGCACAGGAGCGAGCGCAGGCGCAGGGTGGTGCTCGAATTGACCGAGGAGGTAGGCGCAGAGCGCGCTCACGGCCCCTGCGCTTGCCACCTCGATGGCTTTGACCGCGAGCCTCGACAGCAGGGTAAATTTCACGATCACCTCCGATTTCAAACGATTGACTTATTTTCAAACACTCGTTTGAGACAACTTCGGGGCAGAAAGTAAAGACAGGCGTGGCAAATCGAGGGAAAAGTTGGCGCTGTGGGCATCCCATTGCAATCAAACGCCACCCGAACACCCAGCGCGAAAACCTGCCCAGCTAACGACGGCGCCGATGCCGAGAGATACTTGCCTCTCACGTCCTACTTGGCTGGTTGCGCGAGACCGCCCGGCGCGCGGCCCCTGGTCGCCGGCCAATGCCACCGGCGGCCCACCTCGCGATCACATCGGCAAGCTGATCGACGAACTGCTCGTTGATTTCGAGGCGAAATGGTGGGCTTGCAAGCTGTTCGGCGTTGCGCACGAAAACGGTGCATTGGCCGAACAGCCACAACGCGCCGACGACGGCCTGTGTGCCGGTCGCCTTCTCCGGCAAGAAGCGGCGAACCAATTCGGTCACGGCGGCAAAGAACGGCGCCGCCTCACGCGCCATGAACTTACGAAAGACGGGACTCGGCTTGAGCGTTTCCCAGTTGAAGATACGCACATAATCGCTGAGCTCATCACGCGCCGTCATCGGCCGCAGTTGCCGGCGCACGAAGCGCCGCAACGCCGCCTCGCGCGACAGCTTGGCGCTTTGTGGCGCATCGTCGTCGCTCATCAGCGCGCGCAAGGCGGTTTGCAAAACAGCGCGATAAAGCCCCTCCTTGCTGCCAAAATGGTAATTAATCGCGGCCTGATTGACCTCCGCCTCGGCGACGATGGCGCGGATGCTGGCGCCCTCGTAACCGTCGCGCGCAAACGCACGCGAGGCGGCCTTGATGATCTTCTCCCGCGTCACCTTGGAGACGCGGGTCAGTTTTGCCGTCCGAGGCATCAAACGCTCCAGTTCAAACGAGCGTTTGAAACTAATGCGAGATCATGGCCACGACAAGGTCGCCTACGCACCCGCGTCATGGCACGGCTTGTCCAGGCCATCCACGCCTTTGAGCGCGCCGCCCAACACACGTGGATGCCCGCGACAAGCGCGGGCATGACGGTTCAGCCTCATCTCTTCGTGTCTAAAACAGCTCGAAATACTCCCGCTGCTCCCACTCCGTCACCTCGGAGCGGTAGCGCGCGATCTCGGCCTCTTTGATGCGCAGATAATACTCGATGAAATTCTTGCCGAAGCCGGTGGCGAGACAGGCATCCGCGCGCAGCGCTCCGAGCGCCTCCTCGAGAGTTTTCGGCAAAAGCGGGGCCGCGACTTCATAGGGCGTATCCGCCGAAGGGCCCGGATCGAGCTTGCGCGCGACCCCGTCGAGCCCGGTTACGATCTGCGAGGCCATATAGAGGTAAGGATTGGCGGCAGGCTCGCCGGCCCGGTTCTCGAGCCGCGTGGCGCCGTCCCCATGGCCCCCGCCGAGCACGCGGAGCATCACCCCGCGATTGTCCCGCCCCCAGATCACGCGGTCGGGCGCCAGCGAATAGGTGCGATAGCGCTTGTAGCCGTTGATGGTCGGGGTGGTGAAGGTAGCCGCCGCGCGCGCATGGACGAGAAGCCCCGCTAAAAAATGCCGGCCGAGCGGCGAGAGCACGTCGTCGTCGCTCGGCGTGAAAGCGTTGGCGCTGGAGCTCCGCTCGCGCAGCGATTGATGCAGGTGCCAGCCGCTCGACATCACGTTCTCGAGCTTGGGGCGGGTCATGAACGTCGCGTGATAGCCGTGCCGGCGGCAGATCTGTTTTACGGCGCTGCGGAACAGCATCATCGTATCGGCAGGCGCAAGTCCGACCTGCGGCTGGAACGTGAATTCGCACTGGCTCGGGCCGAGCTCGATTTCGACCGAGCGCAGCGGCAAGCCGAGCGCGACGACTTCGCGGCGTAGGATTTCGAGAATCGGCTCGATCTGATCGAAGCGCGTTTCGGTCAAATATTGGTAGCCCTGCGAGAGCAGACTGACGTGCGGCGCCTCGCCCGGCCACGTGGCGTCAGCCGGTGCAAGCCGCGCATCTTCGAGCTTGAAGACGTGGAACTCGACTTCAAGGCCGGCCAGGTAGTCGAAGCCGGCTTCGGCGAGTCGTTCCAGCGCGCGGCGATAAAGGTGGCGGGTCGAGAATGGCACCGGCTTGCCATTGGCGAAATAGATGTCGCACAGCGCCCAGCCGGTGCGCGGCGCCCACGGCAGGACGCGGAAGGTGGTGGGATCGGCGATCATGAGAAAGTCGCCGCCGCCTTCCATCTCGGCCATGCCAAAGCCGCCGCCCGGGGTGAAAACCGGAAAGACCGTCTTGTGCGCGGTATCTTTGGCAAGCAGCGTCGTGGTGATCGAGCAGCCGTTGCGCATCGCGGCCGCCGCCTCGTTCGCCAGCACGGTTTTCCCGCGCAAGATGCCGTGCTGGTCGGGAAACGACAGGCGCACCACTTCGAGCCCGCGTTCCTCGATGCACTTATCGGCGTTCGCCGCCGCCTCGAACTGTGCGTCGTTCCACAGGCCGCGGCGCTCGACGAAGCTGCGCGCCTTTCGTTCTTCCGAGGATGACACCGAACCTCTCAGCTGCTGAATCGGCCAAGGTTAGTCCATTTAACCGTGCCGTTCGAGCGCGCCGAGGTCGCGGCCTCAATGTACGCTTGCCGCCATTGCCTGAAGGCTCGCAAGCAAGTCGCTCGATCCCTGCACGGCAAGGCGCTGATGGTAGAAACGCAAGCCAAAAAGGCCGCCCAGCTCCTCCCCCGCTCCGGCCCGGCCCGGTCCGCCGTGATTGCATTGCGGCATCACGATGCCGTGGCCGGTATGCGCGGTCGCAATCGCGGGATCGACGGCGAGAATGCGGCCGTGACTCGGCGCGATTTCGCTTACCAAGCGTGCGAGAAAATCCTTATCCTCGCCATAGACCGATGCGACCAGCGAGCCGCCTCCGCGCGCAATGAGCGCGGCGGCGTCCTCTTCGTCGCGATACGGCACGATGGTCGCGGCCGGACCGAACACCTCGACTTGATGCACAGCCTGCGCGTTGTCTGTGCTTTTGAGCCTGAGCAATGTCGGCGCGACGAAGGCGGATTTACTCTTGTCGATGCCGTCGAGCGCCGGCGGTTCGGCGCCACCGCAGACGATCGCAGCCTCGCACGCCAAGCGCCGGATTCCATCGAACGCCGCTGCTTGCTGGGCGCGCGTCACGAGCGGCCCCATTCGCGTATCCGCCTGCCGCGGGTCGCCGACCTTGGTCGACTTGAGTTTTTCGGAGAGCGCATCAGCGACCGCATCAGCCCTATCCGCCGGCACGAAGATGCGGCGGATCGCGGTGCATTTCTGCCCCGCCTTGACTGTCATCTCGCACACGATTTCGCGCACGAAGGCCTCGAATGCCGCGCCGGCAGGCGAGGCATCCGGCGCAAGCAGCGCAGCGTTGATGCTGTCGGCCTCGATGTTCACCGGCACGCTTTTGACGATCACGTTGGGGTGCCCGCGCACGCGCGCAGCCGTGTCAGCCGAACCGGTAAAGGCAATCAAGTCCTCGCTGGTGAGCGCTTCCAGGAGCCCGCCCGCGCTGCCGCAGAGGAGGCTCAGCGCGCCCGCAGGCAAACCGCCCGCCGCGATCACGTCCTTGACCATGGCATGCGCCAAGAGGGCAGTCGCGGAGGCGGGCTTGGCAAGGACCGGCACGCCGGCAAGCAACGATACCGCGGCCTTCTCCCACAGCCCCCAGCTCGGGAAATTGAAGGCATTAATGTGAACGCCGACGCCGCGGCGCGGCACCATCAGATGTATCGCCTGATAATTCCCCGCCTTGGCGAGCCGCACTGGCTTTTCATCGAGCAGCGTGCGCGCGTCGCCCAAGCCGGCCCCGAGCCGGGCGTAATATTTGAGGGTGCCGATCCCACCGTCGATGTCGATCGCCGCGTCCATTTTGGTATTGCCCGAATTGGCGATGGCGATCGCCTCATAGCGTGCCCGGTTCGCGGCAAGTACGTCGGCGACGGCGCCAACGAGCTTTCCGCGCTCCGCATAGCTCATATTGCGCAGCGCGCGCTGGCCTTCTCGGCGCGCGAATTCGAGCGCGGACGCAAGATCCAGGCCCTTTGCCGAGACGCTCGCGAGCTCATCGCCGGTCACCGGATCGATGAGGGTGGTTTCGACCCCCTGCCCACGCTGCCAGCGGCCGGATAGATAGCTGTCGAGAGTCTCTGGCGTTGCACTCATCACTCGCTCCTTGGGCGTGCGCCCGCCTTCTGTCGATTTGCCGCCAAAAAAGCTCACGGGCCTGCTTTGCAGCAGCATAGCGGGATCGGACCTTCGCCCGATCCAGGGTTTGCCGCGAGCCAACTACTTCGGCGCCTTTTTCTTCGCGTGACCGTGCTCGGGTTGGCTCAGCATGTGACTGCAGCCCGCCTTCTTCGCCCAGTACTCCCAGGCGCGCCAGGTTTCCGGCGAGTGGGGACTGTAACCGCGATTGCGGGCATCGATCTCGCCCTGACGCAGATAGGTGATCTCCCCGCCCAACTGCTTGGCGCGCAACAACGCGCGCGCATTGCGCGGAAGATAAACCGACATCCGCACCACCTCGATGATCGAGCGCGCGGCTGAGGCAAAGCCATGACCCCGCATCAAGGCGACGTTGTTGCCGGCGAGGCATTTCGCGAGGTCGCGGGCCTGTTCTATGTTGGTGACGAGCAGATTGGTGTCGCCGAACCTGTCGGCAATATCCCACACCGGCACGTTGGCGCCGATGAAGCTGCCCGAGTGGATCACCGGGCGAAGCGGCGTCGCCCGCGCGATGCCGAACGGCAGAATCTCCTCCGCGTGCGCGTGCACGACCGCCTGGACGTCGGATCGCGCCTCGTAGATGGCGGCGTGAATGAACCGTTCGAGATAGAGCGGACGACTCTCCTCCCGCACCGGCTGCCCATCGAGGCCCAACTCGACGATGTCGTCGCGCTCGACAAGCTCGGGTGCGAGCGAGCGGGCGATGAAAAAATGCCGTGGGTTGTCGGGGCTGCGCACGCTGATATGGCCGTAAGCATCCACCACGTCCTCGTGCGCGAGGATGCGGTTGGCCACGACGAGCTCCTGAATGATGGTGTCGAGACTGCCCATAGTTTGCTGACCCCGAGGTAACTCATCCTCAACTGAGGACGCTAATGGGTTGGAACGAAGAGGTCATCCACCGAAACCGGCGCGCCGATCAACGACTGGTCGACGAGATAGGTGACGAAGGCTTCCAGGGTCGGCCGGTTGGGCTCGATGCCGTATGGCCAGGGGTCGCCGTCGAACAGCTCGTAAATCTCGTCGATGTCGCGCATCAGGAATGGCGTCATGTAGCGCAGCGCACGCAAGTTGTACATTTTCTCAAGCGCGATCTTCTTGGACTCGCAAAACGCGTTGTAGAGGCTGGTCGCGATGAACGGATATCTCTCATAGAGCTGCTTGCGGATGGCGACGAGATGCATGATCGGATAGATCCTCGTGCGCTTGTAGAACGCCTTTTCCAATTCCACGTAATCGGGAAAAAGCCGCACGACGTCCGGATTGGTGCGGATGGCCGCGGGAAGGCTCGTGCCGAGCGTCGCATCCACCGCGCGCTCTTCGATGAGATCGCTCATCGACTTGTTCGACGTGTTTTGCTCGACCGGCAGCGGCGTGAGCAGTGGCAGCACGGTCGGACTGCCGTGCGCGCCCCCGGTGTTCATGGCGCCCTGGACCCAATGGATCTTCCGCAGATCGACGCCGTATTCGTGTTGCAACAGGCCATTGATGTAGATGGCCGCGGTCATGGTCAGCAGCGGCACACCCACCCGTTTGCCTTCGAGGTCCTTGGGCGTCTTGATGCCCGCCTTGCGGTGCACGGCGATGAACCCGTGACGGAACGCGCGCGAGGGAAACACCGGAATGGCGACGAACGGGCACTGCTTGTTGGCAAACCGCTGAATAAATTCCGAACTCGAAAACTCGGCGACGTCGAATTCCTCCCCACCCGCCATCCGGTCGAAGATCGGGCGCGGCTGATCTATGGCAATGAAATTGAGCTCGACGCCTTCGACAGCGACCTCGCCGATATAGAGCGGCTGCATGCGGTCGTAGAGCCCGCACGCGAATGAAAGCTGCAACTTGGCCATTGGTTGGCGTCCCCGGTGCCCTGAGCGAGACTTGAGGCTTAGCACGCGCGCTCAGCGGCCGAAAACCCCGGTCGCAAGCGCGGTAAGCCGACGGTGCCGCGCACCTTGACGTGCAGGGAGCGACGGCCCAGCCTGGATAGGAAGCGTGGATTGTCGAGGTCAGCCATGAATAAGCCGGTCACAGATATCCCGCACCCCAAGATGCTGCTCGACCCCTACGCCACGTGGGCGGCGCAGGAAGGGGTGCCGGTTACCGATGATTTCGGCGTCGATTTGCTCGAGGTTGCAACCGCCCCGTGGCCGCGGTTCGGGGTCGACGGCGGCATCGTCCACCTGAAGGGACGCGGCGATTTCGTGTCTATCTTCATTCTCGATCTTGCCCCCGGCGCGAAGTCGGCGCCGCAAAAACATTTGTTCGAGGAGGTGGTCTACGTGCTGTCGGGGCATGGCAACACCACCGTCGAAGCGAGTGACGGACGCAAGCACAGCTTCGAATGGGGGCCCAAGAGCCTGTTCGCGTTACCGCTCAACGCCCGCTATCAACACTTCAACTCGAGCGGGCGCGAACGCGCGCGGCTTGCCTCCACCAACAATCTCGCCCTCATGCTCAATCTGTTCCACAACGAATCCTTTGTGTTCGACAACGCGTACGAGTTTTCGGAACGCCAGGGCGCGGCCAAATATTTCAGCGGAGAAGGCGAGTTCATTCCCGTGCGCCCGGGCCGCAATATGTGGGAGACCAATTTCGTTCCTGACCTCGCCGGCTTCGAGCTCAAGGCTTGGGACGGCCGCGGCGCCGGTGGGTCCAACATGATGTTCATCCTCGCCGAGGGCACCATGCATGCCCATACTTCGCAGATGCTGGTCGGCACCTATAAAAAGGCTCATCGCCACGGTCCCGATTTTCACGTCTTTGCCGTCACCGGCCATGGCTTCTCGCTGCTGTGGTACGAGGGCGAAAAGGACTTCGTGCGCATCGATTGGAAACATGGATGGGTGTTCGCGCCGCCGGATCAAATGCTCCACCAGCATTTCAACACCGCGCAGGATCCCGCGCGCTATCTGGCCGTCGCCTTCGGCAGCCTGCGCTATCCGTTCACCGCCGACAAACGCCGCGTGTTCTTGGGCATGGACGTGAGCGTCAAGGACGGCGGCTGCCAGATCGAATACGAGCACCAAGACCCGCGCATCCACGCGATCTATCTCGAAGAGCTCGCCAAGCACGGCGTGCCGTCCGGCATGGGCAAGTTCATCGACGAACGGCCTTACGCCAAAGCTCCGGCCTAGCCGCGACGCACAACTCGATGCACGATCTCGAATTCGAGCATCTTCACGTCAGTCCCGACGATGCCGCTGTCAACGAGGTCGCCTGGGGCGCCGATAACGTCGAGCTGACGACGGTCGGAATCGATATCGGGTCCTCGACATCGCACCTGATGTTCGCGCGCGTGCATCTGCAGCGGCTTTCCAGCGCGCTGTCGAGCCGCTTCGTAGTCGTCGAGCGAAAAATCCTGTGGCAATCGCCGATCCTGCTGACACCTTACCGGGGCGATTACACCATCGACGTCGACGATCTCGGCGGCTTCATCGGCGGCTGCTACGCCTATGCCGGCATCGAACCTGAGGCGGTCGACAGCGGAGCCGTCATCTTGACGGGCGAGGCGCTCAAGCGACGCAACGCCCGCGCCATCGCGGACCTTTTTTCCGAGGAAGCCGGCAAATTCGTCTGCGCCTCCGCCGGGCATCACATGGAATGCCAGATGGCGGCGCATGGGTCGGGTGCGGTTGCGCTTTCGCGCGGGCACAACGCGACGCTGCTCAACGTTGATATCGGCGGCGGCACGACGAAGCTGGCCCTGATCGAAAGCGGCCGTATCCTTGCCACGTGCGCCATTGCCGTGGGCGGGCGGCTGATCGTCGCGGACGACGCTGGGCGCCTGGCGCGCATCGAGGAACCGGCTCGAATCATCGCCAAGGCCCTCGACCTCGAAGTCGCACCCGGCACAACGCTCGTGCCTGCGGATCGCCGGCGCGTCGCCGCACGTATGGCCCGCATGGTGATGGGCCTGATGGATTTGCGCCAGCCTGGTGAACTCGCCCGCTCGCTACTGGTCACCGAGGCCTGGCCGGCCGAGCTTGCCAACAGGCGCATCGACGCCATTACCTTTTCCGGCGGCGTTAGCGAATACCTCTACAAGCGGGAGACGCGTGGGTTTGGCGATCTCGGCCTGGAGCTGGCCGAGGAGCTGCGCCACGTTCTGGCGCATCGGCACGATTTGCCTCCCGTCTGGGACCCGGGCCAAGGCATCCGCGCGACCGTGATCGGCGCGGCGCAATTCTCGGTCCAGATCAGCGGCAACACCATCCTCATCGCCGATCCCGGCAAATTGCCGCTGCAGAACTTGCCCGTGCTGACCTGCGAGCTCGCTCTGGACGGGAAGATCGCTCCCGAAGCCGTCGCGGCGGGCGTGCGTAGCGCGCTCGCGCGCGCCGACCTCGAGGAAGGAGAAAGCCCTGTCGCGCTTTCGTTTCCGTGGCGCGGCGATCCTTCGCATGAACGGCTGCACGCGGTGGCGGCCGGTATATGCGCGGCACTGCCGCGGACCGTTGACGAGAACATGCCGCTGGTGCTGCTGATCGACGGCGATGTCGGCAAGAGCCTCGGCCGCATCGTTCTAAACGAGGTCGCGCCTGCGGCCGAGGTGATCGCGATCGATGCCGTGCAGCTTAAGGAATTCGACTATGTGGATATCGGTAGCGTCATCGAGCCCACCAACGTGGTGCCGATCATCATCAAGTCGCTGCTATTCAAGTAAGCTCGGCACGTGGCGGTCGCATCAACCAACGAACAGAGGGAAGCCCTATGCCTGCAAAAAAATCTGCCAAAAAGATACCGCAACCACGGCTCCCCATTCTGAGCGAGGAGCAACTGACGCCCGCCCAGCGCGCGCTGCTCCAATCGATTCGCTCCGGCCCGCGCGGCAGTAGCACGACGATCCGCGGCCCATTCGCAGTGTTTCTGCACGCGCCCGCCTTCGGCGAGCTGGCGCAGCAACTAGGCGGCCATTGCCGGTTCAATACCAGGGTGCCGCCGCGCCTCTCCGAATTCGCGATTCTGGTCACGGCACGACTCTGGCGCGCGCAATACGAATGGTTCGCCCATGTGCCGCAAGCCGAGCGGGCCGGCGTCAAGCCGCAGACCATTCGTGACCTGCATAAGGGGCGCGTGCCGAAAACCGCCCCAAAGGACGAACGGGCAATCTACGATTTCATTCAAGAGCTCTACAAAACGCGCCGCGTCAGCGATAAGACTTTCGCGCGGGTGCGCGCTCTGCTCGGCGACCCCGCCACCGTCGAGTTCGTCGGCATCCTCGGCTATTACGTCCTGATATCGATGGTACTCAACGTCTTTCGCATGTCGCCGCCGCCGGGCGAGGCGCTTCCCTTCGCCGAGACCTAGCAGGCGGTGGCACGTTCTTTGCTATATTCACTTGTGATAATGCCCGCATCTCAGGAGCGATCAGCATGAAGCGAGGATCAATTGTATTCGCGGCCGCCGGCGTGATCATCGGCGGCGCTTGGCTTGTCGGGGCAAGCGCCATCCGCGCGCAGCAGCCGGCGCAGCAACCGGCACCGGCGCCCACTCTGGCGGTGCCGCCGATCGGACCGCCGGACCCTAATCTGCGCACCGTCTCACTGCCCAGCGGGAAGAAGGTGCATCTGCTGCCGGCGACGTTGGAAACGACCCAATGGGGCTGGTTCGACAACGCGCAACCGCCTGTGCTGCGAGTCAATTCCGGCGATACCGTCGTCATGGAAACGATGATGCACAGCCACAACCAAGTCATTCCTGGGACAACGATCGATCAGATCAAAAAGCTGCGGACCGATTATCCCGGGCGCGGGCCGCATACACTCACGGGACCGATCTATATTGAGGGCGCCGAGCCCGGCGACGTGCTCAAGGTCACCATCAACAAGATCGTGCCACGCGCCTATGCGTCAAATTTCAACGTGCCCGGCATGTTCGGGGAATTTCCGAACATCTATCAAGACGGTCAGGTGAAGTATTTCTATCTCGACTGGGACAGAAAGATCGTCGAGTTTCTGCCCGGCATTGAGATTCCGCTCAAGCCATTCCCCGGCACGCTCGGCGTAGCTCGCAAGGAACCAGGGCGGTACAGCTCGGTGCCGCCAGGAGAATATGCTGGCAACCTGGATATCCGCGACTTCTCCGAGGGCACCACGCTCTACGTGCCTGTGCACGTGCGCGGCGCGCTGTTGTGGTCGGGCGATTCCCATGCCGCGCAGGGCAATGGCGAAGTCAACCTCACGGCGGTCGAAACCGCCTACAAGGAACTCAACCTCACTCTCGAGGTGGTCAAAGGCAAGCCGCTCGATTTCCCGCGCATCGAGACCAAAACATCGTGGATCACCATGGGTTTTGATCAAGATCTGAACAAGGCGTGGGATCAGGCCAAGGCGCAAACGCTGAAATTGCTCGCCGAGCAGCGCAATATTTCGACCGAGCAAGCGGCACGGCTGATGCCAACCGTATCCGATTGCCGCGTGTCGCAGGTCGTCAACATCAAGAAGGGCATTCATTGCCTTAATCCGAAGGACCGGTCCGGTCGCGAGGATATGGAACGCCCGACCAAGGAAACGGCGAAATACTATGTTTCCCACGCGAAGGATGCGGATCTGAACAAGGCCATGGATACGGCCTCGATGGGCATGATGAAGTGGCTGGAGACCGAAAAGAAAATCACGCGCCTCGACGCCTATGGACTCGCAAGCGTCGCGATGGATTGCCGGGTTGGCGCCATCTCGGAGGGCGAGAAGAACGTGCACTGCCTGCTTCCCAAGAGCATCTTTGTTGCGAAACGGTGACGGTCGAGGCAGCTGCGATCGAAAAACACAGAGGGCGCGGGGGCTGCAGCCCGCGCCTTGTGCTCCTCGTCCCATTGGTCCTCGGCTTGCCGCTCATTGGCACGAGCGCGGCGGCAGGGGGCCTGCGCGTGGTCGCCACCACCAGCGATCTCGCCAGCCTTGCACAGGCAGTAACGGCCGATCTGGCACAGGTCGAGACGATCATTCCGCCGGCAGCCGATCCAGAAGCTTTCGAGCCGCGGCCTTCCGACCTCGCAAAGCTCAAGGGCGCTTCAATCGTGGTCCGGGTCGGACTCGGTTACGATCACTGGCTCGATAAACTGCTGTCGGTGCAAGGCGATGCCGCGGTCAACCGCGGCGGTGCCGGTTATGTCGATGCCTCTGTCGGCATTCCCCTGCTCGAAATCAAAGGATCGCGACTGGACCCCGCCAGCCGCGACGGGCATGCACATGGCCTCGCCAATCCACACTATTGGCTCGACCCTGCCAATGCAGAGATCATCAGTGGCGAAATTGCAGAGGCGATCATTCACGTCGCGCCGGAAGCATCCGCGAAGACCATCGCCAACCGCGACGGGTTTCTCTCGCGGCTTAGAACAAGTCTCGCCGGATGGGAGCAACTGCTCGCACCACATCGCGCCGCGCGGCTCATCGCCTATCACAACACCTGGCCCTATTTTGCGCGCCGCTTCCGGCTCAACGTCGTCGATGTGATCGAGGTCAAGGAGGGGGTCGCACCGAGCCCGGCGCGGCTCGCGAAGCTCGCCGCGATCATTCGGGAACAGGGTATACGGCTGATCGTGCACGAGCCGTTCGAGCCGGAGGAGGCCTCGCAGTTGCTGGCGCACCGGACCGGTGCGGCGGTCGTCAAGCTCGCGCCATCGGTCCGCAGCATGCCCGCGGCGACCGACTATCTTGCGCTTTTCGATTACAACGTGAGGACGTTGGTGCAGGCGCTGTCCGGCGCGGCGAAGTGAGCGAGCATGTTTGAGGATGTCCTCGCATTTGCGACGCTGCCACTGGCCGCGGCCGTTGTCTTCACCGGCATTCACACGTGGTTCGGTCTCCAGGTGCTGCGGCGCAATGTCGTGTTCGCCGATCTTGCGCTGGCGCAGGTCTCGGCATTGGGAGCTACCGTGGCCGTGGTCGCGGGGCATCCGATGCAGAGTGCCGCCGCTTACGCCTACACGCTCATTTTCACCGCCGTGGGCGCGCTGTTGCTTACCGCCAGCCGCGGGATGGCCCGCAGTGTACGGCAGGAGGCGTTCATCGGCGTGCTTTATGTGTTCGCCACCGCCGCCACCGTGCTCGTTGTCGATCGCTCTCCGCAGGGCGCCGAGCACGTCAAGAAGATGCTGGTGGGCGGAATTCTGTCGGTCACCGCGGACGAACTGCTGAAGTTCGCCGTCCTTTACAGCATCATCGGCATCTTTCATTGGCTCTTTCGACGACCCTTGCTGGCTGCTGCGGAGAATGACGAGGGGCGCAAAGACATCGGCAGATACCTATTTTGGGACCTCGTCTTTTATCTGTCGTTCGGACTGGTCGTAACCTCCTCAGTCACTACCGCCGGCGTGTTGCTGGTGTTCTGCTTTCTCATCGTGCCGGCGCTTGTCGGCAACCTGTTCTCTCCGCATATCGGTGTGGCGCTGGCGATCGGCTGGATCGCCGGCAGCGCTGCAAGCGCGGCCGGGATATTCGGTTCCTTTCTGCTCGATGCACCGACTGGTGCGGTCATGGTGGTGGCGTTCGCCGCGGCGCTGGTGATCGCCGGTGCGATACGTGCCTTCATCACAGCTCACGCCGCAGAGCGCAGCCGCAATCGAAGATTCGGACTGCACCTCGGCGGGCTCATCCTCTGCACCCTGCTCGGCCTCTCAGGTGCTTGGGTGGTCGTTACTCCCGCCGGCGATCATCCCATTCTGGCTGCAATAGAGCTGGCCACGGGAATCGGACCAGATCGATTCATGACGGCGAGCGAGCGCTCAGCCTATGTCGAAGCCGCGCTGACCGAGCGGCGCCACAAGGCCGAGATCGACCGGCTCTACGACCGCGAACGGCAGTCGCGCTGGGACGGCGAGGAGCTTACAGCAGACGAGATTCGCCGCATGGGTTCGATGCAACAAACCTTGACCGAAATGGGTCGCGGGGAGCGTTTCGTCATTGATTACCTGCGCACGCGCGGACGCGAACGCGAACGCTGGTACCTCGGCCTGCCGCTCGCGGTGATCGGACTAATCGGCGCCGCCACGATCGCCCGCAGGGGCCTTCGCGCGCTGTGACTTCGTAATCAAGCGGACGCCGGGTATCGGCGGCTGAACTGGTTTTGCCGAAACAGCGACTTGAGAACGCCGGCGCATCCCACCGGCGTAAAACCGCGCGCTCGATTCGCTTCCCCGATGAGGAACATGATTCGCTGCTGGTCGAGCAGGCGGCGGTAGAGTTCCGTCGTCGGTAAGAATGGATCGCAATCGGGCTCTGTGCCGCCGCCGACGCCCCTGATCTCAACCACGGAAAAGTTCTTTGCCCGCATCAAATCGTCGGCCGACGCGAAGCGCAGGTGGAACCGTCCATAGTGGAATTCGCGCATGCTGCGCGCAATGGCATCGATCCGCTCTTCGAGTTCCGGCGTGACATGGCGCCATGCGTCGCACCAGTGACCGTTCAGGCGGAAAGTAAGCGAGAGGATCCTGCCGCTCTGGTCGCCGGGCAGCCGCGCATAGAGCACCGCGGCTTCGCCGGGATAGGGGATGAAACGCTGGAGGACAACCTTCTGACCGGAAGGCAAATGCCGCAGGTATTCGCGCGGCGCCGTGACGTCGTCGAGCCGGCATGCGCCATGGCGACCGACGTCTGGCTTGGCGACGAGCGGAAAAGCCAGGCCGGCGCCGCACAACAATTTCCGGACCCGCTCGAGGTCGGCGAAGAGCGTGCGACGGCCCGCGCTGCGGATGACCGCCACCGCCTCCGCAACATGCCGCCGTTCGGACCCTCCCACATCGAGCAAATAGGCGCTCTTCGACTCGCCCCAGATTGCGCCTCGCGAGTGAGGCGGATTGGCGATGATAGGCAAGGTCAAAGACCGGTAATTCGCCGCAAAGCCGATCCAGCTCGCGATCAGGGGCAGATAGAACAGGCTCGGCGGGACGCGATTGTTCGCAGCGTCGTTGCGGATGTCGCGGCGAGCAAGTTTTGCCGGTCGCAAGCCCGTATCCTCATGGAAATTGAACACCTGTCGACGCAGGAACCCGGTCGCCAACATCACGCAAACGAGGAAGGGCCATGTCCACCAACCCAGGCGGCTATCAAGCGTGTCACCGAAGAAGACGGCAATACAGAGCATGAGTGGCAGATAAAGCGCGGAAACGACGAGGCTCGCCGTGGTGAAGCGGGCGAGCGGCACGCGTGCCCAACCGCAGGCAACAAAGGGGACGAACACGGCGCCAGGCACCACGCGGCAGAGCGCTACGATCCCGAACAGATTGCGTTGGAGCGTGGCGGCAAAATTGCGGACGCGGTCATCGACCGCGAGGCGCCGGAGCCAGGGCAAGCGCCTCGCGCCGGCACCGATTCCGTACAAGGCGAAGTCACTCGCTACCATGCCCGCGTAGATGCACAGTGCGACGAGGCCCACAGGCATGATGTCGTTCGCGACGACGTACGCGCCCAGAATGACTGCGAGGTCCTCATGCGCGAACGGTAGAAACAGGAGTGAAAAAAATTGCGCGAGCCATGAATAATTGTGCGCGGAAAGGTGCAGCAAAGCTTCTCCCGGCGTAAGCGCCGGGAATTATCGGGATCGTGGACCTGCGAACGCACCGCTTATTGGCGGCATTTTTATCTCGATCTGCGCTACATCCCTCTGCAAAGCACGAGATAATCGCGCTGAGCCGGCGTCTCCCGTAAATTTTGTGTAAATCTAGATCAAGACAGCGGAGTCGACAAGGAACTTTTACGCTTGGCAACCGGAATTTTTTATTCGCCCCGGCTGCGGCTTACACGGAAAGTGCCCGCTGACGGGCAAAACCTTTGCCGCCGCTATGACGTTCGGTTTTGCTTGAAATCTCGCGCAGGCGCCGATAGAGGCGCGGGAAAACGTCGATCGAACTGGAATTGGACGTGGCAGCTCAGCGGACCCAAACAACGGACGATGACAACCGGGTCGTCCCACTTCGACCCCGCAACCTCCGCGCAAGCAGCCGCCCCCCTCGCCGCGCGCAGCCGCCCGACCCGAACGAAGCGCTCTCCAAATACGAAGGCGGGGAAGAGCGAGAAGACACTTATCGCCACCGCATGATCGTCAACCTCGCGGCCTTAGCTTTCACCGTAATCCTGGCGCTCGCCGGCGTGTGGCTCGCGATGCAAATCGCCGATATGCGCAAGAACCAGGATTGCCTGCTGTCCGGCCGGCGCAACTGCGCACCGATCGACGTGCACGCGCTCGAGCGTTAAGCGCCCGAGCTATGGCGTGGCCTCGACGCTGACCTGCGCAAGTCCGGAGAATCCCAGAACCCGCGCCGCCGCCGGGGTTATGTCGATAATTCGGCCGCGCGCGAAGGGACCCCGGTCGTTGATGGTGACAACCACGCTGCGCCCATTGCTCTTGTTGGTGACCTTCACCTTGCTGCCAAACGGCAGCGTACGGTGCGCGGCGGTGAGCGCCTCGCGATTGAGCTTCCCGCCGTTTGCGGTCGCGCTTCCACTTTCGTGGGAATAGACCGACGCGATGCCGGCCTGGCCTGCTAGGGATGATGTGACACTGGTGGGAGAAAACGCGCAGCCTAAGATCGATACAATACAGAGCATCATTCTACCTTTCACCACGGCCTCCTTTCACTACGGCGCGACAGCGTTTTGTCGGCCGTTTTGAACGGCCGAGCGCCTCGTTTCCGAATGCGGCGGTTGATGGGCAGCGATGCCGCAAAACCCCCCGCGATCTTGCCGCCATAATCGCTCAGGCGCGCTTTGGTTCCGCGCTCGCCGGAACGTTGCGAAAGTTCCATCCGTGCCGTTGCCCAGCGGTGGGGCGACGCGTATCGTTGCAAGTTGCGAGCGCGGTGCGGATTCGCGCGGGGAGGACATAATGAACGACCTGTGGCGCCGCGTTGCGCATGCGGGATTGAGCGCCGTCGCTGTGTGGATTGTGACGGGCGCCACGGCCTCGCTCGGCGAGGAATGCAAAAATCGCGGGCAGCTCGATACCCTCTATTGCGACGATAACAGCGACCTCGTCGCAGACGTGCCCAGCGATGCGAAGAAGCTCAGAGACCCTTCAACGCTGGTCTTTGCCTACACGCCGGTCGAGGATCCCGCCGTCTATCAAAACGTGTTCAAGCCGTTCACCGACTTTCTCGCGCAGTGCACCGGTAAGCGCGTGGTCTATTACCCAGTGCAGTCGAACTCGGCCGAGATCGAAGCCATGCGCTCGGGTCGCTTGCACGTCGCCGGCTTCTCCACCGGGCCGACCGGCTTCGCCGTCAACCTCGCCGGCGCAGTGCCGTTCGCGGCGAAGGGCACTGAGAAGGGGCCGCACGGCTATCACCTCATTTCGATTGTGAAAAAGGATAGCCCTTATCAGAAACTCTCCGATCTTAAGGGCAAGCGCGTCGCGCACACATCGCCGTCGTCGAATTCGGGCAACCTCGCGCCGCTCGTGCTTTATCCGCCCGAAGGGCTCAAGCCGAACGAGGATTACAAGCCATTGATGTCCGGGGGACATGATAAGTCGGCGCTTGGAGTTGCCTCGGGCGACTACGACATGGCCGGCGTTGCCTCCGACGTATTTGATCGAATGATCGCGCGGGGGACACTCAAGGCCGACGATTTCCGCATCATCTTCACGAGCCCGATTTTCCCGACGTCGTCCTTCGCCCATGCACACGACCTGCATCCGGATCTCGCCAAGAAGATCCGCGGCTGCTTCTTCGCCTTCGACTTCCCGCCCTCGATGCGCAAAGAATTCAACGGCGACGACCGCTTCGTTCCGATCACCTACAAGGATACGTGGAAGGTGGTGCGCGAGATCGCGGAGGGCTCGGGCACGCCTTACAATAAGGCCGCCTACGAGGCGGAAACAAAACGTGAGGCCGAGGCGCTAGCGAAAAAGCAGCAACCGCAGCCGGCGCCGAAACAGTGACCCGCCACGGGGCGCGCGGGTGACATGGACGAATCGAGTCCGTTCAAACCCACGGCGACAGACCTCGACCGCGCGCTCGTGATCCGTAACCTGCGCAAGGAGTATCGCGCGGGCCAGCCCGTGCTCAAAGACGTTTCGCTCACCGTCGAGGCGCGCGGCATGACCGCGATCATTGGTCCCTCCGGCACCGGCAAGTCGACCCTAATCCGCTGCATCAATCGACTCGTCGATCCAACATCAGGCGAAATCATCTTTCGCGGGCAGGATCTGGCGCAGCTCGGTGGCCGCGAACTGCGCATGGCACGCCGTCGCATGGGCATGGTGTTCCAGGAATACAATCTCGTGGAGCGACTATCGGTGATCGAGAACGTGCTGTGCGGAAGGCTCGGCTACGTGCCGGCGTGGCGCGCCTGGCTGCGCAGGTTTCCGGCGCAGGATATCGACCGCGCCTTCCATCTCCTTGACGAGGTCGGCCTCGGTCAGCTTACCACGCAGCGCGCAGATCAACTCTCCGGTGGGCAGCGCCAGCGCGTCGGCATTGCGCGCGCTCTCATGCAGGAGCCCGACCTCCTGCTGGCCGACGAGCCCACGTCTTCGCTCGATCCGAAGACATCCGTCGAGATCATGGAGCTGATCGCCCGTCGCGCCGGTGAGCGAGATATCCCGGTGATCGTCAATATCCACAATGTGGATCTTGCTCGTCGCTTCGCCGATCGTATCGTCGGCATGTCGAGGGGCGAGATCGTGTTCGATGGCCCGCCGCGGGCGCTGGAGGATGCGCGCCTGTTGCAGATTTACGGCGGGGAGGGCTGGCTCGAGTGACAATGCGACGACAGAGCTGCGCGAGGCATGACTAACCTGTCCGCCTCCCCACCACCCCCCTCCTTTGGGCCGCGCGTTGCCTTCCCACCGAACTGGTCGACGCGGATCACCGTCATCGCGCTCGCGTTCTACGTCGCCTATGCGTGCTCAATTCTCGATATCGGCCGAGAGCGCCTCGTGGCCGGCTTTGCCCATGGTGCGCGCTTCGTTTCGCGAATGTTTCCCCCGAATTTGGCCCCCGATAAGCTCGAACTACTCTACGACGGCATGCTCGAAAGCCTGCAGATCGCCATCATCGCGACCGCGGTGGGCGTGCTTATCTCGCTTCCGCTCGGGCTTGCCGCCGCACGTAACCTTTCACCCTTGCCGCTGGCGTGGGCAGCCCGCGCGCTCATCGCCCTGTTCCGCACTTTTCACCCCGTGATCATCGCCATCCTGTTCGTGAAGGCGGTGGGATTCGGCGCGCTCGCCGGAGTCCTAGCGCTGATCGTCGCGTCGCTCGGATTCCTTTCGAAGCTCGTGGCCGAGGCCGTCGAAGAGATGTCGATGCAGCAGGTCGAAGCGGTGCGCGCAACCGGCGCACCATTTCTGTCGCTGGTGATCATGGCCGTGCTGCCGCAGGTCATGGCGCGCTTCATCGGCTTTTCCGCTTACCAGCTCGATTCGAACCTGCGCAATTCGGCGTTGGTCGGGCTCGTCGGCGGCGGCGGTATCGGCGCGACGCTGTTCACCGCGTTTCAGCGCTTCGACTACGATTTCGTGCTGACCATCGTGCTCGCGATCATTGCCGTCGTCATGGTGGGCGAGATCGTTTCCGGCTGGATGCGCAGACTGTTCCAATGATCACCGCCGTCGCACCCGCGGACACCCGTATTCGCCGTTGGCAGCGCTTTACGTTCGCCCAGCGAGTCATGCGCTCCGTCTTCTATGTCGGAGCGCTGGTCGCCCTCGTGTGGTCGCTGCGGAGCATCGAGATCATTCCGGAGTTTCTCTACGACGCGCCGCAACAGACGGTCGATTTGTTCGTACGTATGTGGCCGATCGACTGGGCGTGGTACCCCAAGGTCGTGCACGCCGCGCTGATCGAGACGCTGCATACGGCGACGCTGGGCACAATTCTCGCTGTGGCAATGGCGAGCCTCGTCGCGCTGATGGTGGCGCGCAACATCACCCGATCGGTCCTCCTCAACGGCATCGGCCGCTTCATTCTGGTGGCGACGCGTTCGGTGCACGCAATGATCTGGGCGCTGTTCTTTGTTGCCGTTTTTGGTCCCGGTGCGCTTGCTGGGACGATGGCGATTGCCATGCACTCAATCGGCTTCACGGGCAAGTTTCTCTCGGAAGCAATCGAAGAGGCAAAGCCGGGACCGATTGAGGCGCTGGTCGCAGCCGGAGCGTCACCACTCGCCGTCCTGCTCAAGGGCTACTGGCCGCAGGTAAAGCCTGCATTCTTGTCCATCTCGATGTTCCGCTGGGATATCAACGTGCGCGAGTCGGCCGTGCTCGGCCTTGTCGGCGGCGGCGGTCTCGGCATGGCTCTCGATACTGCCCTCTCCAATCTCTATTGGGATGAGGTCGGCCTCGTCCTGCTCGTGATCTTTATCGTGGTCATGATCGCGGAAGTCGTGACGGCCTGGGCTCGCTCGAGGATCATCTAACAATTGGTGATACCACTCATCGTTCTTCGAGCCGCGCAGGACCTTACCAGCGCCGGCAATGTAAGCGACCGGAAATCATGGCTAATGCCTTCAAGCATCGAAACTTTCGCGCCATTGAACTTGTGCTGCCTCTTCGCTATACGGGCAGCCGACCTCTCGCGGGGAGATGGGCCGCTCCGGGGCGATCTAACCCGCAATCGCAAACACGTCGGCGGCGGTCGCTCGAAACGTGTGACCGATCAGGGATTTACTGATGCCTTCGACTTTTGAGACCGTGGCCAATATCATCTCCGAGACCTGCGATATTCCGTGTGACACGATCAAGCCGGAAAGCCACGCCATCAACGATCTCGGCATCGACAGCCTCGATTTTCTCGACATCGCATTTGCCATCGACAAGGCATTCGGCATCAAAATGCCGCTCGAGCAGTGGACGCAAGAAGTCAACGACGGCAAAGCGACGACTGATCAATATTTTCAATTGAACAACCTCTGCACCCGCATCGACGAACTTGTCGCTGCCAAGGGCGCCTAATGCGCTCACATGCGCCTCGAGTATTTTCAGCTTATCGATCGCATCGTCGATCTCGATCTTGCCCAGCAGACCATCTGCGCTGAGGCACGCGTTCCGAGCACGTCCACCATCTTCGAAGGGCACTTTCCCGGCTATCCGCTGATGCCGGGCGTGCTACTCATCGAGGCGATGGCGCAGACCTCGGGCTGGCTCGTGATTGCGGTGACCAGATTCTCGCGCATGCCGTTCTTCGCCGCGCTCAAGGAGGCGAAGCTGCGCTCGTTCGTCCATCCCGGGCAAAGTCTTTCGCTCTCGGCCAAATTGCTGCACGAAGGCTCGGGCTACGCTGTCACCAAGGCCGAGATCCGTTGCGACGGTAAGCTCGCGTGCAACGCCGAGATCACGTTCCGGCTGGTTGAATTTCCCAATCCCGAGTTCCGCGCCAGCATGGAGAAGATGGCCGCGATCCTCGAGTTCCCCGTCGGGGCCCTCGCTCATGGCTGATGTGCCACGCGAGGTTTGGATCACCGGCATCGGCATTGTATCTTGCCTCGGGGAAGGCGCCGAAGCGCATTGGCAAGCCCTGACAGAGGGACGAGTCAAGATCGACGCCGAACGCTTCGCGCCATACCTCGTCCACCCGCTCGCTCCCCTCGACCTCGACAAGCAGATCCCGAAAAAAGGTGATCAGCGCCAAATGGAGCCGTGGCAGCGGATCGGGACCTATGCCGCTGGGCTTGCGCTGGCAGATGCCGGTGTCAAAGGAAACAGCGAGCTGCTCGCTCGCATGGACATGATCGTCGCCGCCGGCGGCGGCGAGCGCGATGTCGCAGTCGACGCCGCGATTCTGAGCAACAAGCGCAAATCCGCCAATCCGGACGCCTTTCTCAACGAGCGCCTCATGAGCGACCTGCGGCCTACGCTGTTTCTAGCGCAGCTCTCCAATCTGCTCGCCGGCAACATCTCCATCGTCCACGGCGTGACTGGCTCCTCGCGCACGTTTATGGGCGAGGAGGGAGCAGGCGTCGACGCGGTGCGCATCGCGCTCGCTCGGATAACCGCCGGGCAGAGCGACTTGGCGCTGGTGGGCGGATCTCATAACGGCGAGCGGGAGGACTTGCTACTGCTCTATGATGCGGGCGGACACATGTTGCGGGGGCGCTTCCAGCCAGTCTGGGAGCGTCAACAGGGCATGGTGCTGGGCTCGCTCGGCGCATTTCTGGTTCTGGAGTCGCGCGAGCATGCGCAGACGCGCAATGCCAAGCCGCTGGGGCGACTCTCGCGCGTGCTCTCGGAGCGGTCTCCGCGGCGCCCCGGAGCGATCACAGCCGCACTGGGGCGGATGTGGCACAGCCTCGCCCCACAGGGGCCGCCTGCGGACCTTGCCGTAATCTCCGGTGCAACCGGCGCGCAGCCGGCGACGAACGAGGAGCGCGCGTGGCTCGAGACGCTGCCTGGCGTGCGGGTGCGGGCAACGGGCAGCCTGCTGGGACACGGGCTCGAGCCGCAATTTGCCATGAACATTGCGCTTGCCACGGTCGCGCTCGCTCGCGAAAAGTTGTTCCCGCCGATGGACTCCTCGGGAATCGAACGGGAGTATGAAGGCGCGCTCCGAGGAATCGCGGTGACCGCCGTCGGCCACTGGCGCGGCGAGGGCATGGCGCTTATCGAAGCGGTTGGCTGAGGAGGTTTGCATGACATCCGGCAAAAACGGGCAACCGGTCGTGGTGGTCACTGGCATGGGCCTGATCACTTCGCTGGGTGCGGGCAAGACCGACAATTGGGCCAAGCTCATCGCCGGCGAGTCGGGCGTCCACCGCATCACCCGCTTTGCCAATGAAGGCCTCAAGACCACGATTGCGGGCACCGTGGACTTCATCCCGGTCGAACCATTCTGCTCAACCGAGCTCGGCGAGCGCATGGCGGCGATCGTCGCCGAGGAGGCGATTGACCAGGCAGGAATCGGAAGCAAAGGCGACTTTCCAGGCCCGCTGTTTCTCGCGGTCGCCCCCGTCGAGATCGAGTGGCTGCACCGCGACGCGCTGGCGGTCGGCTCCGGCACCAACGATGCGGTCGGATACAATGATCTTTTGCGGGCGAGCGCCTCGGGCCGCTTTCGTGCGACTCACGAGCGCTGCCTCTTCGCTTCGGTGGCCGAACACCTCGCCGAGCGCTTCGGGACCAAAGGCTCGCCGATTTCGGTCTCGACCGCTTGTGCCTCGGGCGCTAGCGCGATTCAGCTCGGTGTGGAGGCGATCCGCCGCGGCGAGGCCGACGCCGCGCTCTGCATGGGCACTGACGGCTCGGTGAATGCAGAATCGCTGATCCGCTTCTCGCTCCTATCGGCGCTGTCGACCGCCAACGACCCACCGCAAGCGGCGGCAAAGCCGTTCTCCAAGAACCGCGACGGCTTTGTCATGGCGGAAGGCGCCGCGGCACTAGTGCTGGAGAGCTACCCATCAGCCACAGCACGTGGGGCAAAAATCCTCGCGGTGTTGGCGGGATGCGGCGAGATGGCGGACTCCTTCCATCGCACCCGCTCGAGCCCGGACGGCAAAGCGATCATCGGCTGCATCCGCAACGCGATCGAGGATGCCGGTCTCGCCCCTGACGACATCGACTACATCAACCCGCATGGCACCGGAACGCCCGAAAACGACAAGATGGAATATCTCGGCATTGCTTCGGTATTCGGTGAGCGGGCGCGATCAATTCCGATTTCCTCGAACAAGTCGATGATCGGGCATACCTTGTCCGCGGCTGGAACCGTGGAGGCCGTGTTCACCCTGTTGACGTTGGAACATCAACGCTTGCCGCCGACGATCAACTACAACATCCCCGATCCGGCAATTCCCCTCGACGTCGTGCCGAACACCGCACGCAATGCGAGCGTCCGGCACGCTCTTTCGAACTCGTTTGGCTTCGGCGGCCAGAACGTCTCGCTGGTGATGAGCCGCGAGCTCGCTTGACGCATGCGGGCGCTCACGCTGATCGCCGACCGCAAAGTTGAGCTTGCCGACGTCCCCGCGCCAGCAGCACCCTCGGCGGGTGAGGTGCAGATTCGGATCAAGGCAGTCGCGCTCAACCACCTCGACCTCTGGGGCTACCGCGGCATGGCTTTTGCGAAGCGCAAGATGCCGATCGTGGTCGGGGTTGAGGCCGCTGGCGAGATTGCGGCCGTCGGCGCTGATACGGTTGACTTGACACCCGGCGATCACGTCGTCACGTACGGCGCGTTGACCTGCGGCACCTGTAAAGCCTGCCGCGAGGGGCGCGACAATCTGTGCGAAAACGTCGGCGGCATCATGGGCTTCCATATCGACGGGTTCGCCCGCGATCTCCTCAACATGCCTGCCCGTTTAGTGATCCCGGTCCCGAACGGGGTCGCCCTGCGTGACGCCGCCTGCGCGCCGATCGCCTTTGCAACCGTACAGCACATGCTGTTCGATAATGCGAGGCTCGAGCCGGGCGAGAGCGTGCTCGTGCATGCCGGCGGTTCCGGCATCGGCTCGACCGCCATCAAGATGGCAAAGGCAATCGGCTGCACCGTCATCACCACAGTCGGAGACGATGCCAAGGCGCAGAAGGCCAAGGCGCTGGGCGCCGATCATGTGATCAACTACCGGACTGATCGTTTCGAGGGCGTCGTGCGCAAGATCACAGCCAAAAAAGGCGTCGACGTGGTGTTCGAGCATGTGGGGGCGGAAACCTTCAATGGCTCGCTGCTTTGCCTCAAGCGGGGCGGACGGCTGGTCACTTGCGGCTCAACCTCCGGACCGTCGACGACGCTCAATTTGATGCAGCTTTTTCAACAGCAATATCGCATCATTGGCTCGTTCGGCGCTTCCATGCGCAACATCCGCGAGAGTCTCGCTAAGATGGCAAAAGGTTTGTTGCCGGCGATCGATACGGAGGTTGCGCTTGCCGACTTCGAGCGCGGACTGGCGCGCATGGAAAGCCGTCAGGTGTTCGGAAAGATTGTCGTCGCGTTTTGACGAGCCGCTGCAAGCGCGCATGCCCCCCTCGAGAATGCTAGCCCATCGGGTGCAAACTCACGTCAAGTCCGGCATTGACGCTGCGCTTGGATCGTTGGCAGTCGGCATGCTGCGGGCGATCCGCACAACGAACCGCAAGCACATGGCCGATCTTGCCGGTCGTTTCATGCGCGGGCTCGGCCCGAAGCTCAAGGAACACCGGATCGGCCGAGTCAACCTCGCCGCCGCTTTCCCGGAAAAATCGGCGGACGAAATTGAAGTGATGCTTCGCGGCGTTTGGGACAATCTCGGACGGGTTGCGGCCGAATTCGCGCACATTGACCGTCTTCAAATGTTCGATCCCGACCCGGAGGAGAAGGGCGACATCCTTTACACGAAAGAAGTCGATGCGCGGTTCCGACGGCTGCGGTGTGACGGAAAGCCGGCGTTGGTCTTTGCCGCCCATCTCGCCAACTGGGAATTGCCGGCGCTGGTTGCGGCCAAGTTTCGGCTCGATACGACGGTCCTCTACCGCCGGCCCAACATCGGTGCGGTAAGCGATGCGATCATCCAACTACGGAAAGGCAACATGGGCAGCCTCATTCCGACAGGGCTCGACGCGCCGGTGAGGCTCGCGCGCGTGCTCGAAACCGGCGGCCACGTCGCCATGCTCGTCGACCAACATTACGTCAATGGCGTAGACGTGACCTTCTTCGGCCGCCGCTGCAAGGCCAATCCGTTCATCGCCCGCCTCGCGCGCCAAGTCGAGTGCCCAATCCATGGCACCCGTATCATTCGCTTGCCCGATAACCATCGCTTTCAGATCGATCTCACCGAGGCGATCGCGCCCCCGCGCGACGCTTCAGGCAAGATCGACATCGAGGGCACGATGCAGGCGATCACGTCAGTGGTTGAAGGATGGGTGCGCGAACATCCCGAGCAATGGTTGTGGGTGCACCGGCGCTGGCGTTAAGTAGAATGGCGCGATCAGCCGGTATTCGCGTAACGTGCGCACCGGCGAAACCGCGGGTGCGACTCGTGAGCAAGGATCTCTGGATTTCCGCATTGCGCGAACGGGGCTGAGGACTCTACTTCCCGGTCTTGATCCTGGTCCACAGCCGGTTTATCAGCCGCTGTGTCTTCGAATTGTGCGCGCTGATGGTGTAAAGCCGCCACATCGTTGCTTCGTCCGGATAGATGCCCTTATCATCGAGAATCGCTTTGTCGATGAATTTCTGACTGGCGAGATTGCCGTTTGCATAGGAAATGAAATTCGTGTTCGTCGTGGCGACCTCCGGCCGTTGCAGATAGTTGATGAAGTCCTCCGCCTCGGCGATGTTTCTGGCATCACGCGGGATTGCAAGGTTATCGAACCACAACTGTGCCCCTTCACTCGGAATGGCGTACGCAAGTTCGACGCCGTTCTTCGCTTCCGCCGCGCGTTTTTGCGATTGCTTGATATCGCCGGAAAACCCTACGACCAAGCAGACCTCGCCGGAGGCGAGAGCATTGAGGTACTCCGAGGAATGGAATTTGCGGACATAAGGCCTGATTTTCATGACGAGATCGGCCGCCTTCTGCAAGTCGGCCTCGTTGGCGCTGTTGGGGTCGAGACCGAGATAGCGCAGCGCCGCCGCCAGAATGTCGTCGGAAGAGTCGAGCAGATGCACGCCGCAGTCCTTGAATCTGGCGAGATTCTCGGGCTTGAAGATAATGTCCCAGCTATCGATCTTGCCGTTGCCGCCCAAGATGTCACGCGCCTTTCGAGCGTTGTAGCCGATGCCCGTTGTGCCCCACATGTAGTTGACGGCGTACTGGTTGCCGGGATCATACATTGCCAATCGCTGCGTGATCTCCGGCCACATATTCGCGAGGTTGGGCAGCCTTGCTTTGTCGAGCTTCAGAAAGACGCCGGCCTTGATCTGGCGCTCGAGAACATAGGCTGTCGGCACGACCACGTCGTAACCGGATTTGCCTGCGAGAAGCTTTGTCTCGAGCGTGTCGTTGGAATCGAAGGTATCGTAGCGGACCTTTATCCCGGTCTGTCTGCTGAAGTCCTCAACGACGGTGGGAGCGATATAGTCGGACCAATTGTAGACGTTGACGATGCGCTCCTTCGTCGGTTGGGCGTGACCGGACGTGAGTGCCACGCACACGGCCGCGAGCACGGCGAGCGGAATCAGTTGACGCATGGTGCAAGTCCTTAACGAACAGCGGGGCGGGAGCCCTGGCGTGCTCAAACGCTCGAGGCTTCGCAGCAGAGCAGGTCAGCTCTCGGTCGGCAAGCCGAGCTCCTTCCAGGCCTTCATGCCCCCGGCGAGGTGCGCATCGTAGGGAAGCCCCGCGGCTTGCGCCATCAGCGAGGCGGTGACGGAGCGATTGCCTGAGCGGCAGGCGAACACGACTCGGCGGCCGTTGGGGTCGGGAATTGCGGCCGGATCAAACTCCGACATCGGCAGATAAAAAGCCTCTGGATAGCGCTCGATTTCGGTTTCGTTTGGCTCGCGCACATCGACCAGCAGAATCTTGCCCTCGGCGAGGCCGCGCGCCACCTCTTCCGGCGGCAGATCGTAAACGTTCTCTCGGCCAAGCTGGACGGACATCAAATTTGCTCCTTGAACCTTGGCGCGGGGCGCCAGCCAACAAGTCGCGCGTTGGCGGCTCAGAATCAAGGGCGCTCAAAGTTCTTAGATCCGATCGAGATCAGATAGTCACCTGCGTTCCCACCTCCACCACCCGACCCGTGGGAATCTGAAAATAGTCTGTGGCATCGTTGGCGATGCGGGTGAGCATGATGAACAGGCGGTCCTGCCAGCGCGGCATCCCGGAATGAACCGCGGGTTTGAGCGAACGCCGCGACAGAAAGAACGACGTCGACATGATGTCGAACGTCCATCCATGCTTGCGGGCGATTGCAAGCGCTCTCGGCACGTTCGGAGTTTCCATGAAGCCGAAGCGCAGCGCCACGCGGGCGAAGGTCTCGCCGACTTTTTTGATACGTACCCGCTCCGCCGCGTCGACCCGCGGCATGTCTGCGGTCTCGATGGTCAAGATAACGTTGTGCTCGTGCAGCACTTTGTAATGTTTCAGGCTATGCATAAGGGCGGTCGGGGCGGCCTGGGGTGTGCTCGTGAGAAACACGGCGGTGCCCGGCACCCGCGTGGGCGGCCGTTTTTCCAGCATGTGCACAAGCTCATCGAGTGAGATTTCTTGGCGGCGAGTTTTCTCGAACAATAGCCGGCTACCGCGCCGCCACGTGTACATGATCACCATTACCCAGCCGCCGAACGCCAGCGGCACCCAACCGCCCTCCACGACCTTGAGCAGATTGGCTCCGAGAAAGGTAAGATCGATGAACAGGAACGGGGCGATCAGCACGGCCGCCGCTACCGCAGGCCAGCGCCATACTTTCCAGATCACGACAAAGGCCATCGTGACAGTGACCACCATCGTGCCCGTCACCGCGATGCCATAGGCCGAGGCGAGCGCGCTCGAGGAGCGGAACAATGCCACGAGCAGCAACACGCCGATCAGCAGTAGCATATTGACCCGTGGCATGTAGA
Source organism: Xanthobacteraceae bacterium (assembly GCA_035263865.1). Taxonomy (GTDB): domain Bacteria; phylum Pseudomonadota; class Alphaproteobacteria; order Rhizobiales; family Xanthobacteraceae; genus VAZQ01. The sequence continues at coordinate 23,070 of DATFQX010000226.1, read as the reverse complement.
TTTGGCCCAACAGCGCCTCCGACGTATGTCGAATCTCGAGCCGCGGCAGCAGCCCGAGCTGGATCGCCTGTCGGGTCAAAGAATACGCGCCGCTGATGACCGCTTGGCTCGCGATCACCGTTGCGGCCGTTGCCAATACCACCATCGGCAAGAGCGCCCAGTCCGGATAAAGCAGAAAGAAAGGATTTTCGATGGTCTTAGGATTGACCAACACAAGCGCGCCCTGGCCGAGATAGTTGAGGGTGAGCGCCGGAAGCACAACCATGAGCCACGCGGCCCGGATCGGCGCGCGCCCGAAATGTCCGAGATCAGCGTAAAGCGCCTCTGCGCCTGTGACGACTAGAAAGACGGCCCCCAGCGTAACGAGGCCGATGATGCCGTGGGTTGCGAGGAATTCGATGCCATACGCCGGATTAAGAGCCCACAGCACAGCCGGATTTTTCGCGACATGCCATAGTCCGGCGACGGCGATAACAGTAAACCAAACGAACATAACCGGGCCAAAGAACGTGGCCACTCTGGCAGTGCCGCTCGATTGGAACGAGAACAGCAGCACTAGAATGAGCGCCGTCAGTGGCACCACGTATGGATCAAATGTCGGAGTGATGACCTTAAGGCCCTCGATTGCGGAGAGCACCGACAGCGCGGGCGTGATCATGGCGTCGCCGTAGAACAGCGCCGCGCTGATAATGCCGCACAGCACGACAGGACCCGCGCCCTTTGCCAATGAACGCTGCGCCAGCGCCATCAGCGCCAGCGTGCCACCTTCGCCGTTGTTGTCCGCCCGCAGCAGAATGACGACGTATTTGAGCGTCACGACCAGAATGAGCGCCCAGATAATCAGCGACAGAATTCCGAAAACCGCGGTCTCATTCGCCGGGTTCCCCGTCCCGGCCGCGGCGACCACGGCTTCGCGCATCGCATAGAGCGGGCTCGTGCCGATATCGCCGTAGACGACCCCGATCGTTCCGAGCGTGAGCGCCCAAAAACTGGCGCCGGCCGGGCGCGTCTTGCCGTCAGTTTCGCTGACAATGGTGCCGCCGCGGTCCGCGGTTGCCGTGGTGAGCGGAGAAATCATGGGTCACCGCAAATGCTGCAGCGCAATAAAGAATCGGCGCGCTTATAATAGGGCCCGATTACGCCGTCTGTTCCCCTTGTTTGCGGAAGGAACAGAGGAGACCCGCATTAGACGCAAGACTGCGTCTCCTCTGTCGTCGCGATGCCCACGTTTTTTTTGGACAAAACACGTCAAGGATCAAACCGCCACCTGCGTGCCGACCTCGACGACCCGCCCGGTCGGAATGTGGAAGAAGTCAGTGGCGTCGCTTGCGGATTTTGCCAATCCGATGAATAGCCGATCCTGCCACCGCGGCATGCCGGAATGGGTGGCGGGTTTTAGCGCGCGGCGCGACAGAAAGAAGGACGTCGACATCATGTCGAACTGCCAGCCGTGCTTGCGCGCGAGTGCGAGCGCTTTCGGTACGTTCGGCGATTCCATGTAGCCGAACTTCAGCGCCATCAGAGTGAATCGAGGGCCACGCTCGGTAATGTGGACCCGCTCCTCATCCGAGACTCTCGGCGTGTCGGTGGTGATGATGGTCAGTATGACGTTACGTTCGTGCAATATCTTGTTGTGCTTGAGATTGTGCAGGAGTGCAGTCGGAGCAAATGCGGGCTGGCTGGTGAGAAACACCGCCGTGCCCGGCACGATGTGTGGCGGATGCTTTTGCAAGCTCACCAGCAACGTCTCGAGCGGCACTTCGCTGCGCCGCGTTTTGCGGGCAAGGATGTGGGTACCCCGCCGCCAAGTCAGGATCAGGAGCACCATCGAGGAACCGAAAAGGATGGGCGCCCAAGCGCCTTCGAACAATTTGAGAAGATTAGCGGAGAAGAAGACGACGTCGACGAGGACGAGGGGTGCAATGACTAGTCCGACCCGCCACAACGGCCATTGCCAGAATTTCCAGATCACGATGAAGCCGAGCAGGCCGTCGACAACCATCGTGGTCGCGACTGCGATTCCATAGGCGGATGCGAGCGCGCTCGATGTACGGAACAGGCCGACCAGCAGCAGCACGCCGAGCAGCAGTGCGCCGGTGACGCGCGGGATATAGATTTGGCCTGCCTGCGACTCCGACGTGTGCAGGATCGCAAGCCGCGGTAACAACCCAAGCTGAATGGCTTGACGCACCAGCGAATAGGCTCCCGTAATCACCGCTTGGCTCGCGATGACGGTCGCCGCGGTCGCAAGTGCGACCATGGGCAGCAGCAAAGCCTCGGGCACGAGGCGGTAGAACGGATTTTCGAGTGCGCTGGGATCAGCGAGCACCTTGGCGCCTTGTCCGAAATAGTTCAGCAGCAGTGCGGGGAGCACAAGGCTGAACCAGGCCATCCGGATTGACTTGCGCCCGAAATGGCCGAGGTCGGCGTAGAGCGCCTCTGCGCCAGTGACCACGAGGAACACCAGGCCGAGCGTCACCAGCCCAACATGTCCGTGGCCATATAGAAATGCGACCGCATATGCGGGATTGATGGCAGCAAGCACGCCTGGATCATCGTGAATGTGCAGCAGGCCAGCGGCAGCAATGGCGACGAACCAGACCACCATCACCGGTGCGAAAAAACTGGCGACGCGCGCAGTTCCCCGGCTTTGTCCGGCAAACAAACCAAGCAGGATGGCGATGGTTAGCGGCGCGACATAATGCTCGAACGCGGGCGTCACCAGCGTCAGTCCTTCGACGGCCGACAGCACGGAGATGGCGGGCGTGATCACCGCGTCGCCCAAGAACATAGACGCGCCGACGACGCCGAGCAGGAACACCACCGCTGTGCGCCGCCCGAACGCGCGCGTTGCCAGCGCGGTCAAGGACAGCGTACCGCCTTCCCCGCTGTTATCAGCCCGCAACAGGATGAGCACGTATTTGATCGCGACAACCACGATCAACGCCCACACGATCAGCGAGAGCACGCCGAGCACGATGTCGCGCTGGACTGGCCCGGCTTCGACCGCCGCGGCAGCCGCCACGCGAAACGCGTAAAGCGGGCTGGTGCCGATGTCGCCGTAGACAACGCCGACGCTGCCGACCGCCAGCGCCCACAGGTTTGATTTGTCACGCGAGGCATGCTCGCTGCCCGAAGCGGCCGCACCAGAGGCGGTGGTTTCGCGCGCTACCTGCACCATGGGGCTTGGTCAGTTTCGAAGCACACCGCAAGGAGCCGGCGGCTTATATCACCGCCCGTTGAGGGGCAACATGCCCTCGCAAGATAAGTTCCACCTCGGTGCTTGCCACTTCTCGCGCAAGCTTTAAGCCGCAATATTCCCGTACTCTTCTCTGAGAAGCCCCAGCCGGGCGTAGAGATCGCGGTCAGAAACCTGAAACAGGCGAGCCGGGCCGCCGCTACTATTGTGAACGATCCGGTTGCCCTGCGGCAAGGTGAAGATATCGCGCCTATTCCACCGGATGATCTCGCTTCCAATCCGGCTTTCCCCCGAACCTTCCACCACGCAACAAACCGAGCTTGCCGTTGTCCGGAATGGCAGCGTGACGGTGCCCGCATCGAGCTGCACCAGGAAGCAATCCATCATGGCCATGCCCGATCCGCCGGTCAGCGGATTGACATAGCGCACCCGTCGCGACCCGTCGCGTGCGGGCGGAGCGGCGGCGACCGCGGCCCTGGCCGTTGCGTACGGATAGCGGAACACAGGGGAATAGTCCTTTGTCGCGCAGTCGATGTCGGGCACCACGTTTGCCTCGGCGAAGGCGGCATCAGGAATCGTCTCGGCCAGCTGTGCGGCTGGGCCCGCCTCGAACGCGCCCGTTCCCATATAGCGCTGAAACGGTACGTCCAGCGCATCGAGCCATAAGATCGGAACGCTTCCTTCGTGAATATGCTCATGCCAGGTCCACGCCGGCGTGAGGATGAGATCTCCCTCCTCCATCGGACAAGGTTTGCCGTCAACGATCGTGGTCGCGCCCGAGCCCTCGAGCACGAACCGGAGCGCATTCATCGAATGACGGTGTGACCGCGCCTTCTCACCCGGCAATAAGATCTGAATGTTGGCGGCGAGCGTTCTCGAGGTGCGCTGCTCCTCCTCATGTGTTGGCGGAACGAGCTGCAGCACCCGCCGTTCGACGACATCTGGCGATGCTACGTCGGCGGAGGCAGAGAGCAGCGGCCGGATCTTTTGCCATGACCATAGGTGTGCGGCTTCCGGCGCTGGCGCAGGGCGATGCGCCTTCACGTTTTCCCACAGCGGCGCGAGATTCGCGTCCTTCCATGCCCTGCGGATTTCGCTGATATCGGGCCGGGCGGAGGACATTGCTGGCGATCCTTTCTCGTGCCGGCGGCGACTGAGCAAAGTCTAGAGCACGTCCGCATGCTGTCAACCGACAGGAAATGGACGACAGAACGGCGGTTTGATTGACTGGACGCTCTGCCGCCCTATAGTGCGCCGCGCACTTGCAGCGGCCGAAAAAATCACCGCGCGCACAACGGGACGGCGTTCCATGCAATTCGGCGTGCAGTTTTTTCCCGCCGTCGATCACACCGACAAGAGCGCCGCCGAATACTACTCGCAATCCCTTGTGATCGCCCAAGAAGCGGAAGAATTAGGGTTTCGGCACATACGCACCGTCGAGCACTACTTCACTCGCTATGGCGGCTATAGTCCAAATCCGATCGTCTTTCTCTCCGCCGCTTCACAGCGCACGAAGACGATACGCCTCGTTACCGGCGCCGTGCTGCCGGTGTTCAATCACCCGTTCAAGCTCGCGGGCGAAATCGCGATGTTGGACGGCATTTCGGGCGGCCGGCTCGACGTTGGATTTGCCCGCGCCTTTCTGCCGCACGAGTTTCGGCGCTTCGGCGTCTCGCCCGACGAGTCGCACGCGCGTTTCCGCGAAGGCCTCGAGCAGATCGAGCTATTGCTGACACAGGAGAATGCCACACACCGCGGCCGCTTCCATTCGTTCGAGAACGTGACTTCCTTGCCGCGGCCAACGCAGCGCCCACGTCCGAAATTCTACATCGCGGCGACCCAGACGCCCGAATCGTTCGAATTCGCCGGCAGCAAAGGCTATTCGCTGATGGCAATCCCCATCGGACCGATTGGGCCGCTCATCGAACTCTACCGCAAGGCCTGGCGCGCGGCCGGCCATCCCGGCGACGGCGAAGTGATGGTGGCTTTCCACATGTTCTGCCACGAAGACGCGCGCCTCGCGCGAGAAATCGCGCGCCCGCCGTTCGAGGAATATTTCCGCGCACTCAACGAAGCCGTCGGCGATTGGGCAAGAGGCACGACCTCCAAGGATTACCGCGATTACGACAAATCGATGCGCCGACTGCGCTCGTTCACGCTGGACGGCCAGATCGAGTCAGGCGGCGCCTGGGTCGGCACCCCTGACGAGATCAAGGCGATTATCCGGCGCGTCCTCTCCTCGACCGGCTATTTCGAGCACGCCTCGTTGCAGGTCAACTTTGGCGCGCTCGATTTCCGTGCCGCGCAAGGATCCATGCGGCTGTTTGCAGCCGAAGTGATGCCTCACTTTGCCGACAATACGACCTCCGCACGCCATCCCGGCTCGCTGGTGCACGCGCGCTAATTCTTGCGGAAAACGTTCGCGCGTACGGCATCCGCGGCGCGCATGGTCCTTAATGCCGGTGTTGCAACTTCAACAAAGCCGCCCAGACCAGGTCGATGCCGTCGGTGCTGCGCTTGCCCCGCAGTCGAACGAGTCCGACGTCCCTGCCCACGGATGGACTGAGCGGCCGCATCACCATACCGGCCATCCCCACGTGCCCGCGGCCCAAACACATCTTAGGAACCACGGAACACCCGAGCCCCACGGCGACGACGCTCTTGATCGCCTCGACGTGGTCGAACTCCATCAACGGCTTTGGCGGCGGTCCAGCCTCCGCAAGCCATTCCCCCACGGTCCGACGAAGTGCGGACTCCTCGTTGACCAGAATCAAAGGGCAGCGGGAAAGAAATGCCGGCGTCACTCTCTTCGGGACCTTCGTCATCTTAGCGGGCAGGATCGCGACGAGCGGATCGTCGAACAGCGGGATCGTCTCGAAGGCCGGATCGTCGACCGGAAACGCGCACAGCCCCAGATCGAGCGTGTTCGTCTTGAGCATTTGCAAAGTCGTCGCGGTCAGACCCGCTTTGAGGTTGATTTCGAGTTGCGGATGGTCGGTCTTGAGCCGCCGCAGGACCGGCGGCAGAGCGTACATGAGCACGGTTGCGCTCGTGCCGATGCGCACCCGGCCGAGCCATCCCCCGTCGAACCTGCGCATCTCCATCTGTGCGCGTGCATCGTCTTCCAGAAGCTGTCGCGCGTGGGCGATCAGCTTCTCACCGGCTTGCGTGAGGTAGGCGCGCTTGCCGAAGCGCTCTACCAAGTCCACGTTGAAACGCCGCTCGAGCTCTTGCACTTGATGCGTGACCGCCGGTTGGGTCAGATTGAGCTCTTTTGCCGCCGCGGTGAAACTGCCGCGCTCGACGACCTCGACGAAGGCCCTGAGCTGATCGAGGTTGAGGCTTCGCATGGCCTATAGAACCATAAATCTCGCTTATTGTTGGCATAAAAAAACAGTAGCCGATTTCGCATTCCTCCGCCGACAGTTGGGAATGTTCGAGGCGCGGCAGGCTAGGACGAATTTGATTTGGCTACTCGCCACTTGTTGCCCACTTCCCGCGCGGTGCAAGCTGCGCTATCTCCAACCGGACAGAACGGCTCCTCAACGCGGGCCAAGCATGCGAGGGAGGCCCTGATGCGGGAAATCGGTCATTTCATCGGCGGAAAGCGTGTGGCGGGAACATCCGGCCGCAGCGGCGACGTGTTCAACCCAAATACCGGCGAGATACAAGCCAAGGTCAGTTTTGCCAACAAATCGGAAGTGGAGCAGGCCATCGCCAATGCCGAGGCGGCGCAGCCAGTCTGGGCGGCGACCAACCCGCAGCGTCGCGCGCGCGTGCTGTTCAAGTTCCTCGAGCTGGTGCAGAAGGAATTCGACAGTCTCGCCAAGCTCCTCTCCTCGGAGCACGGCAAGACGATCGCCGACTCCAAAGGCGACATCCAGCGCGGACTCGAAGTAGTCGAGTTCGCCTGCGGTATCCCACACCTGCTGAAAGGGGAATTCAGCGAGAGCGCTGGGCCCGGCATCGACCTGTTCTCGCTGCGCCAGCCGCTCGGAGTTGTCGCTGGCATCACGCCATTCAACTTCCCGGCCATGATTCCGATGTGGAAGTTCGCGCCCGCGCTCGCCTGCGGCAACGCCTTTATTCTCAAGTCGTCGGAGCGGGATCCCTCGGTGCCGATGCGGCTCGCTGAACTCCTCGTCGACGCTGGACTTCCAGCGGGCGTGCTCAACGTGGTCAACGGCGACAAGGAAGCGGTGGACACACTGCTCACCGATCCCCGTGTGCATGCGATCGGTTTCGTCGGCTCGTCCGCCATTGCAGAATACATCTATGCCACGGGGTGTGCGCACGGCAAACGCGTGCAGTGCTTCGGCGGCGCCAAGAATCACATGGTCGTGATGCCGGACGCCGACATAGATCAAGCGGTCGATGCGCTGGTCGGGGCCGGTTACGGCTCGGCCGGCGAGCGCTGTATGGCGGTCTCGGTGGCGGTACCGGTCGGCGAGAAAACGGCAGACGTTCTAGTCGAAAAACTCATGCCGCGAGTCGAGAGCTTGAAAATCGGGCCCTCGAGCGATCCGCAGGCCGACTACGGGCCGATGGTCACCAAGGCGCATCTCGAAAAAGTGAAGAGCTACGTCGATCTGGGCATCAAAGAAGGCGCCAAGCTCAAAGTCGATGGCCGCGGCTTCAAGCTGCAAGGCTACGAGGGCGGCTTCTTCATGGGCGGCTGTCTATTCGACGAAGTGACGCCCACTATGCGCATCTACAAGGAGGAGATCTTCGGCCCGGTGCTTTCGGTGGTGCATGCCAAGACCTACGAGGAGGCTCTGCGCCTTCCCTCGGAGCACGACTACGGCAACGGCGTCGCCATCTTCACCCGCGACGGCGATACTGCGCGCGATTTCGCCACGCGAGTGAATGTCGGGATGGTGGGCGTGAATTTCGCCATCCCGGTGCCGCTCTCGTATTACACCTTTGGCGGCTGGAAGCGCTCGGGATTCGGCGACTTGAACCAGCATGGTCCGGACGCGGTGCGCTTCTACACCAAAACCAAGACGGTGACGTCGCGCTGGCCCTCTGGCATCAAGGAAGGCGCCGAATTCGTCATTCCGACGATGAAGTGAGCGCGCGAGCGGCCATGGCCGAGTACCAACTCTATTGCTTCGCTCAATCCGGCAACGCTTATCGTGCCGCGTTGATGCTCAACCTCATCGGCGCCGACTGGGAGCCGATCTGGATCGATTTCTTCGGCAAGGGCGAGCCGCGCTCGCCGCAATATCGCGCCGACGTGAACGAGATGGGCGAGGTGCCGGTGCTGGCGCATCAGGGCAAGAAGCTCAGCCAGTCCGGCGTAATTCTGACCTATCTCGCCGACCGGTCGGGACAATTCCGCCCCGAAGGCGAGGACGAAAAGCTCGAGGCACTGCGCTGGATCATTTTTGACAATCAGAAGGTCAACGGCTTTCTCGGTCCGTATCGGTTCTTGCGCTGTTTTGCCAAGCCGCCTGGTGATCCGGCGGTGCTTGCTTTCCTCAAAGGCCGAATCGACAACAACGTGGCCATCATCGACAAGCGTCTTTCGAGCCGGCCTTTCCTGCTCGGCGCACGCCCGACCATCGCCGATCTGTCACTGGTCGGCTACCTCTACTATCCGGCGGAGGAATTCGGCTTCGACATCGCAGCCCAGCACAAGAACATCGCGGTGTGGCTCGACCGGATCAAGGCGCTGCCGGGCTGGAAACATCCCTACGATCTCATGCCGGGCCATCCGCTGCCGGGCTGAGGTATGCGTCCTCATTTCCTGCTCCCGGTGCTCCTTCTTGCGAAGCAGATGGATGCGCTCGTCAAGCCCGCATGACGAGGTTCACGCCTCAGTTGAGCCGTGCGGGTCGATCCGGGTCGGTGGGATGTTCGCCGTGACCGGGTGACAGCGCCGGTGCCTCGCTCGGCGTACGCGCGTGAGTGCCGGCGGGAGCGCTCGAGGCCGCCGCGCTCGCGCCTGACGCGTCCTTGCGCTGGTGATGGCGGTAAGACAGGTAGCCCACCGGCAGGCTTGCGAGATAGCAGACCGTGCCCGTGGTGAGCACGACCCAGGGATAAGAAATCAGCAGCGCAAAGAACAACACCACCATGACGAAGACCGGCAGCACCATCTCGGGAGCGATGCGCTTGCCCACCCGCTTGCCGGAGAAGACCGGCAGGCGAGAGACCATCAGCACGGCAATCGCGAACGTGTAGAGGAAGGTCAAAAGCGCCGTACCGGGCAGCCGCGGAACCCCGAGGAAATAGATGTAGATCGGCAGCAGCACGGTGATCGCGCCAGCCGGCGCTGGTACCCCCATGAAGAATTTTGCCGCCCACGCCGGTTTGTCGGGATCATCGACCATCACATTGAAGCGCGCGAGCCGCAGCCCCGTCGAGATCGCGAAGACCATGGCGGCGATCCAACCCAGATTGCCAAGCTGATGCAGTCCCCAGAAGTACAGCATCAGCGCCGGCGCCACGCCGAAATTGACAAAATCGGCAAGGCTGTCGAGCTCGGCGCCGAAACGCGACGTGCCCTTGAGCATGCGCGCGATGCGGCCGTCGATGCCGTCGAGCAGCGCGGCAAACACGATTGCCGCCACGGCCCATTCGAGCTTGTCCTCAACCGCCAGACGAATGGCCGTGAGGCCCGCGCAGAGCGCAAGCAGCGTGATCAGGTTCGGCAGTAGCGTGCGCACCGGGATCAAGCGAAAACGCGGGCGCTTTTCCTCGAGGCGACTGGGATCGAAGGGGGAAAACGGCATGTGCCGAAGATAATGGATGATTTGCGGCCCCGCCAGAGCAGGATACCGATTAACCGTGATGCCTTAATAGTTTAACTCACCCGGAAGCTGCGCTGCGGCTCGCCCGCGGCGAGGTCGGCGATGACCGTTTCGCCGGCAATTGCGGTCTGTCCCTCGGCAACGAGCGGCTGCGCGCCCGCCGGCAAGTAGACATCCACGCGCGAGCCGAACCGGATCATGCCGATGCGCTCGCCGGCGGCGACCGGTGTACCTTGGCGCACGAAACAGACAATTCGCCGCGCGACCAGACCCGCGATCTGTACTACACCGACGCGACGCCCGTTGCCGATGATAAGCAGGCAGTTGCGTTCGTTGCTCTCGCTCGCCTTGTCGAGATCGGCGCTCACGAAGGCGCCGGGATGATAGACTACGCGCTCGATTTTTCCACCGAACGGGCTGCGGTTCACATGGCAATCGAATACGCTCATGAAGATCGACACCCGCGGCAGCGGCCGCTCGCCCAATTCGAGCTCCTTCGGCGGCATCGCGTCGATGACGCGGCTCACCCGCCCGTCGGCGGGAGCAACGACGATGCCATCGCGCTGCGGCGTCACGCGCGCGGGGTCGCGAAAAAAATAGGCGCACCAGAGCGTCGCCAAGAGGCCAAGCCAGCCGAGTGGCGGCCAGAGCCAGAACAACAACAGGCTCACCAGCGCGAAGGCACCGATGAAGCGCAGGCCTTCGCGGTGGACCGGCGCCAGCTGGGAGCGGATCGAGCCAAGGATAGACATGCTTATTCCGCCGCGTCGGCGCGCTCGATCGGCGGGCCGGAGAGCTCCTTGTCGACGGAGAGATCAGGTTCCTCCAGCGCCGGCGGGTTGCGGTTGGGCGCGATGACTTCGTCGTCGACCAGCGCCAACTTCTCACGCGCCGCCGCAGCCTCGCGCTGCCGATTCCACATGCTGGCATAAAGTCCGCCCTTTGCCAGCAGTTGATGATGGCTGCCGCGCTCGACGATGATCCCTTCATCGAGCACGAGAATCTCGTCGGCCGTAACGATAGTAGAGAGGCGATGCGCGATGACGAGCGTGGTGCGATTCTGCGCCACCCGCTCGAGCGCGTCCTGAATCTCCTTCTCAGTATGGCTGTCGAGCGCGGAAGTAGCCTCGTCGAGCACCAAGATGGGCGGGGCTTTCAAGATGGTACGGGCGATGGCGACGCGCTGCTTCTCGCCGCCGGAAAGCTTCAACCCACGCTCGCCCACCTCGGTCTCGTAACCCTTGGGCGAAAGGCGAATGAATGCGTCGATCTGCGCGAGCCGCGCCGCCTCCTCGACTTCCACATCGCTCGCTTCCCAGCGGCCGTAGCGGATGTTGTAGCGGATGGTGTCGTTGAACAGAACTGTGTCCTGCGGCACGATTCCGATGGCTGCTCGCAACGAATCCTGCGTGACGTCCCGGATATCCTGGCCATCGATGGAAATGCGCCCGTCGCTGACCTCGTAGAAACGAAACAGAAGCCGCGACATGGTCGATTTGCCGGCGCCGGACGGACCGACCACCGCGATCCGATGGCCGGCAGGCACCTCGAAGCTCACACCCTTGAGGATCTGCCGATCGGGTTCGTACGCGAACGAGACGTTCTCGAACCGGATCGTCCCGCGCTTGACCACGAGCGGCTTGGCGCCCGCTTTGTCCTTGATCTCGGGCTCGCGTGCCAGGATCGAGAACATCCGCTCGATGTCGATCACCGCCTGCTTGATCTCGCGATAGACCATGCCCATGAAATTGAGCGGCTGATAGAGCTGGATCATCATCGCGTTGATCATCACAAAGTCGCCAACGGTATTGGTGCCTTCCTTGACGCCGTAGGCGCACATCACCATGACGCCGGCGAGACCGAGCGTGAAGATCGTCGCTTGGCCGGCGTTGAGCACGGCGAGCGATACATACGCTTGCACGCTCGCCTCCTCGTAACGCGCCATCGACCGGTCGTAGCGTCTGGCTTCGCGCCCTTCGGCTACGAAATACTTCACGGTCTCGTAGTTGAGCAGCGAGTCGATGGCCTTAATATTGGCATCGGTGTCGCTGTCGTTCATCCGGCGGCGGATATTGATGCGCCACTCGGTCGCCTGATAGGTGAATCCCGTGTAAAGCGCCACGACGGCCACTATAACGACCACGTAGCGCCAATCGAACTGATAGAGCAGCACGGCGAAGACCAGCGCCAGCTCGATGATTGTCGGCACGAGCTGCATGATGCCCATGCGCACGATCGTCTCGATGGCGTTGCGCCCGCGTTCCAGCACCCGCGTCAAGCCGCCGGTCTTGCGCTCCAGATGGAACCGCAGCGAGAGCTGGTGCATGTGCTCGAAAGTTCGATAGGCGAGCCGGCGCACCGCGTTCATGGCGACCTGGGCGAACACGCCGTCGCGCATCTGCGTGAACACCGCCATCAGAATGCGCGTGCCGCCGTAGGCAATGGTCATTGCAATCGGAGCCGCGAGCGCCCAGAGGAGCCATGACGACGGCGCTACGGGCGCGCTCCCCCGCCCCGCGAGCGCGTCGGTGGCCCATTTGAAAGTGAAGGGGACCGCGATGGTGGCGAGCTTGGCTACCAGCAGCAGCACCATCGCTGCGGCAACCCGAAGCTTAAGATCGCGGCGGTCGGCCGGCCAAATGTAGGGCCATAGCCCGCGCGTGATCGCAAACAGCGAGGCGCCGTCGTCCGCGGACACGTCGCGCTTCAACGCCTCGCTTGCACGCGGATGGGGATCCATTCTGCACACCGGCCTGCAGTGACGGCCGCGGGCGCAGACCGTCGCATGGCTTCCATATAGAGATTTTTACGTCCGCAATCACGGTCCATCGAGCCGCCCTACGTCACCCGCGGACCCACTCGCGGGTCGGTCAAGCGCAGCATTGCCCCTTTGGGACCTCCGCTTGACGGGGCTCGTTGCCTCGCGCCAGATCCTTATCCAATGAGCACAGTCAACTCGATCTGCGTCTATTGCGCCTCCGGTCCCGGCAACAATCCAGCATTCATGGAGGCGGCGAGGAAGCTCGGCCGAATCCTCGCCGAGAACAATATCCGGCTCGTTTATGGCGGCGGCTCGGTCGGACTGATGGGAGCGCTTGCCGAATCAGTCCTCGACCACGGAGGATCGGTCACCGGGGTCATTCCGGACTTCCTGGTCAATCGCGAGCACATGCTGCTGCGCGTACAGGAGCGGGTGATCACGCCCGACATGCACGAGCGCAAACGCGTGATGTTCGAGCGCGCGGATGCTTTCGTCGCGCTTCCCGGCGGGGTCGGAACGCTCGAGGAGCTGGTTGAGCAGCTGACCTGGGCGCAGCTTGGCCGCCACAAGAAGCCAATCATGATTCTCAACATCGCGCGTTTCTGGGATCCGCTGTGCGTATTGCTCGAGCAGATGGAAAACCTCGACTTCATCCGCGCGAATCTCCCGGTCAAGCTGCTCGTGGCCGATCGCGTCGAAGACATTTTGCCAAAACTATTCGAGGCCGCACGTCTCGTTCCGGAAGCGGAAAAACAAATGACGCCGGTCGCCGACGAGCGAATGTAGCCGACGACGGCGCTACTCTTGCGCCTTGAGAAAGGTGACCGCCTCGATGCGGTTGCCGTCGAGATCACGAATGAATGCCGCGAAATAACCTTCGCCGTGTTGTGGCCGCAGCCCTGGCGCCCCGTCGGAGACGCCGCCGGCTGCAAGCGCTATGGCATGGAATGCGTCGACTAACTCGGTCGTGCGCACGCGCAGCGCCGTATGCGCCCCGGCATCCCCGTTGATCGGCACCATGGTCGCGCGCAGATTGAGCCAAAATTCGGGATAGGTCTTGCCGAAGCCCACGGTGCGCGGGCGAACGACGAGCTTTTCGTAGCCGATCGCACCAAGTACCGCTTGATAGAACCGTGCGGCCCGGTCGAGATCGCGAACTGCGATGGAGACATGGTCGATCATTGCGTGCCAGAGGTGACGTGAGTAACCAGCATTGAACGCAACGAAATGCGGAATGACATTGCCTCATGCAAGGACCCCGCATCTCGCCTCGCCCGACCCAGGCAACGCTGCGGAGCGATCACGTTGGCGCGCCGGAGCGCACGAGCTTGTAGATGATCGAATCCATGAGCGCCTGAAACGAGGCATCGATGATGTTGGGCGAGACACCGACCGTCGTCCAACGCTCGCCGGTTTCGTCCTGGCTCTCGATCAACACGCGGGTGATTGCCTCGGTCCCGCCGTTGAGGATGCGCACGCGGTAGTCGGTCAGCTCGAGCCCGCTGATGTAGCTCTGGTATTTGCCGAGGTCTTTGCGCAGCGCAAGATCGAGCGCGTTGACGGGACCGTTGCCTTCCGCCGCCGAGATCAAATGCTCGCCATCGACTTTCACCTTGACCACGGCCAATGAGACCGTAATGCGCTGACCAAGCGCATTGTCGCGCTGTTCGACCGTGACGTCGAACTTCTCGACGTCGAAATAGTTCGGCACCTTGCCGAGCACGCGCCGCGCCAAGAGCTCGAAGGAAGCGTCCGCCGCCTCGTAGGCATAACCCATCGCCTCGCGCTCCTTCACTACGTCGAGAAGTCGAGCGATGCGGGAATCGTCTTTGTCGACCCTGAGCCCGATACGATCGAGCTCGGCAAGGACATTGGATTTACCGGCCTGATCGGACACCAAAAGTTTGCGCCGGTTACCCACCGCCTCGGGCGGCACGTGCTCGTAGGTCGCGGGTTCCTTCATGATCGCAGAGGCGTGAATGCCGGCCTTGGTCGCGAACGCGCTTTCGCCGACATAGGGCGCGTGCCGGTTGGGCGCGCGGTTGAGCAACTCCTCGAGCGTGCGCGAGGCGTGGGCCAGGGTCTTGAGCTGGGCGTCGGAGACGCCGATATCGAAACGGTCCGCAAACTCGCGCTTGAGCTTCAACGTCGGAATGATGGACACGAGATTGGCGTTGCCGCAGCGCTCGCCGAGCCCGTTGAGCGTGCCCTGGATCTGCCGCGCGCCGGCGCGCACCGCGGCGAGCGAGTTGGCCACGGCCTGCTCGGTGTCGTTATGGGCGTGGATGCCGACGTCGCTGCCCGGAATCACCCTTACCACCTCGCCGACTATCTTCTCGACCTCGTGCGGCAGCGCGCCGCCGTTGGTATCGCACAGCACTACCCAACGGGCGCCTTCGTCATAAGCGGCCTTGGCGCACGCGAGTGCGAAGCGCGCATCCGCCTTGTAGCCATCGAAGAAATGTTCGCAGTCGAGCAACACCTCACGCCCACTGCGCACAGCCGCGCGCACGCTGTCGCGAATCGAGGCGAGGTTTTCCTCCGCACTGGTCTCGAGCGCCACTCGCA
This sequence comes from Xanthobacteraceae bacterium, assembly GCA_035263865.1. Taxonomy (GTDB): domain Bacteria; phylum Pseudomonadota; class Alphaproteobacteria; order Rhizobiales; family Xanthobacteraceae; genus VAZQ01. The sequence goes on along the minus strand of DATFQX010000226.1, from coordinate 7,787 downwards.
CGTGATAATCCCAAGATTTCGCCACGAAACAGATGGCGTTGGCCTTAGCCTCGAGGAGCGCTGCAAGCCCCGAATCGTTCGACGTCGAGCGACCGGGACGACGGGTCATGCCGAACGCGGTAAAAGTTGCTTTAAAACCGCGAGGCTCAGCGAACAGCTGTGTGTCCGTCAGATTCGCGCCGGGATAGCCGCCCTCAATGTAATCGATGCCGAGTTCGTCCAGCATCCGGGCGATGGCGAGCTTGTCGTTGAGCGTAAAGTCGACACCGTTTGTTTGCGCGCCGTCGCGCAGCGTGGTGTCGAAGAGATAAAGGCGTTCGCGGGTCATCGCTCACCACAGATAATAGTTCAGCACCAGCGCGGCCGCGACCACGATTGCGACGATCGCCATCGCGACATGGTGGCGCTGAAGCCGCGGCCGGCCGGATAGCCTTGTCATTGCGAGCGCTCCTTGGCCGCAAGCCGTTTTTCCATCGTCGTGTTCGCCAGCCACTCGCCACCGAGTTGAACGCTGTTGCGCTGCGTGGCGACAAACCCGTGGCGCCGGAAGAAATCCTGCGCGCTGTCGCTTACCTCGGCAGTCAAACGAGCCGCCCCGCGCGAAGCCGCGAGCTTCTCCAGCGCATCGATGAGCATGCTGCCGACCCCTTGTCCTGCAGCGGCGGGATGGACGTAGAGCATATCGATGCGCTCCTTGTCGGCGAGCGATGCGAAGCCGACGGGCGATCCGTCGATGGTGCCGAGCAAGGTCAGCGCATTGGCGAGCCGCGCGGTGAAGGTCGCCTTATCATCCGCCGTTGCCGCCCAAGCCTCCTGCTGGGCCTCGCTGTAATCCTCGCCGGTCAGCTCGGCGATGCTGGCGCGAAAGATTTCCGCGAGCAGCGGCGCGTCCGCGGGCAGGAACGGCCGCAGCGCAAGCTTCGGCTTGGCCCGCGCGGTCATCGTTTCACCTTCCAGGTCGTCGTGCCATTCTTGTGGTCTTCGAGCTCGATGCCCATCGCCTCAAGCTCGTCGCGGATGTGGTCGGCTTCTTTGAAATTCTTTGCCTTCCGGGCGGTGTGTCGGTCGTCGATGAGCCTCTCGACCATTGAAGCATCGATGCCACGGGTCGAGTACTTGCGCGCATCCCAGTTAGACAACGTTGCGTTTAAAAATCCGAGAAACTTTAGCGCGCCCACAAATGCAATAAGCACATTCAGGCCGCGCCCATGCACGACTGCGTCACGAAGCTGATGAAGCTCCGTGAGTGCCTTTGGAGTGTTTAGATCATCACACAGAGCATCGAGAAACGGCGACTGGAGCTCGCGATGCTCTCCGCCAGAAATCCCCTTCGCGTTCGTACTGGCGGAAAGGGCATACCATTCGTCCAGCGTTCTCGAACTTTCTTCTAAACCTCTTATCGTCCAGTCGATCGGTTGCCGATAGTGGGTCCGCAGCATGTTGAGGCGCAGCACCTCCCCCGGCCAGTCCGCTAGAAGATCTCGGATGGTGACGAAATTGCCCTCCGACTTCGCCATCTTCCTGCCTTCGACGTGCAGGAAGCCGTTGTGCATCCAGAAATTCGCCATCCCCGGGGAATGGAATGCAGAGCGCGTTTGCGCGATCTCGTTCTCGTGATGCGGGAAGACGAGATCGATGCCGCCACCGTGGATATCGAAGGTTTCGCCCAGATGCTTCCACGCCATCGCCGAGCACTCGATGTGCCAGCCCGGCCGCCCCGGCGCAGCGATGCCGCAGGGCGTGGGCCACGCCGGCTCGCCCGGCTTTGACGGTTTCCACAGCACGAAGTCCATGGGGTCGCGCTTATACGGCGCGACCTCGACACGAGCGCCCGCGATCATCTCGTCGAGCGAGCGCTTTGCGAGCTTGCCGTAATCCGCGATCGAGGAGACGCGGAACAGCACGTGTTGCTCGGCGACATAAGCATGACCCGACGCAACGAGACGCTCGATCAGCGCCTTCATTTCGGCGATATGCTCGGTCGCGCGCGGCTCGTAGGTCGGCGGCAAACAGCCGAGCGCGGCCACATCCTCGTGAAACTGTTTGTCGGTCGTCTGGGTGACTCGCTGGATCGCCTCGTTCAGCGGCAGATCGGGATAGTCTTCCGCGGCGCGCGCGTTGATCTTGTCGTCGACGTCCGTGATGTTGCGCACATAGGTGACGTGGTCGGCGCCGTAAAGGTGGCGCAGCAGCCGGAACAAAACATCGAAAACGATGACCGGACGCGCGTTGCCGATATGGGCGAAGTCGTAGACCGTCGGCCCGCACACATACATACGCACATGTGCCGGATCGAGCGGCTTGAACAGGCGCTTCTCACGCGTGAGCGTATCGTAAAGCGTAAGCTCCATCGCACCACAGAGTCTCGTCACGACCGCACGGCGGAAACCAGCGCCTCGGCCTCGCTGGCCGGGCGTCCAAACATCTCGGATGAGGAGAAAAGACGGCCGCAGCCAGCGTGAATCGCTAGCAAATAATCTCCCGGCAAATGCCGCCGATATGGTTAAGGCCGTTCATCGCGCCAGAGCATGGGCAAGGGCGCCGAGCGCGTCAAGTGCGGCGGGGCTGCCGCAAGATCTTTGCCCTTCGGGGCCTTTTCTGCCTCGCGCACGCCGCAAGAACGCCCGGAAGTGTGGCTTTCATGTCATAGGCAAAGGCTGGCAAAGCCCGCTACATCGGGGGCGCGGGACAGGCCGGTAAGGGGGTCTTAAGGCTTTTCTTCGCAAGGTTCCTCGGGAAACCGGGGGAAGGGGGGTTGGGATGCGGTATCTGTTCGCCGCGCTCGTGCTCGCGGCTGCCGCTTTCGGCACGGCGGCGCAGGCTGAAAAGCGCGTCTTCATCATTGCCAACAATTCCGACGGCTACGGCGTCGATCGTTGTCTGGCCACTGGGGCGAGCTGCGGATTGCCGGTCGCCACCGCCTACTGCAAGGCCCGCGACTTCGTGGAAGCCGCCTCATTTCGCAAGGTCGACCGCAGGGAGATCGCCGGAACGAAGCCTGCGACCACCGGCAGTTCGGCCCGCGATGAATTCGTCGCGATCGAGTGCCTGCGCTGAGCCGGCCCTCCCGCGACGCCGCTCTTTTCGCCTGCGGATTGCTTTTACAGCACATAACCCAGTGAAAGCTGGGGGTCGCGGCCCGATGCGCTGCGTTGCGCGGATGGCGATCTTCGGCCAATCTTCGATGCGGTGGTCGAGGTTTGAACGGGCCGCGCGACACGCCGGCGCGGGTGACGATGAATTCCGGTCCAGTCCGTGACAACGCGGCGCATACTGCCGCCGCGCCCCCAGAGGCGCCGCTCCTGAAGCTTGAAGATTTTCTGCCCCATCGCCTCAACGTCCTCTCCAGCCTCGTGTCGCAGGCGCTTACGCGTGTTTACGGCCGCTACGGTATTGGCATACCGGAATGGCGGGTTCTGGTCACACTCGGCGAGAACGGCGTAATGACGGGGAAAGCGGTCGGCGCCCACACCCACATGCACAAGACCAAGGTCTCGCGCGCGGTTGCGCACCTAGAGCAACGCAAATTTCTGAGCCGGCGCGCCAATCGCGCGGATCTGCGCGAGTCGTTTTTGTCGCTGACGCCCGCCGGTCGCGCGGTCTACGAGGAGCTAGCGCCGAGCGCGCTGGCGTTCATGGACCGGCTCGCTGAGGTGGTCGCACCCGCCGATCGTGCAGCTTTCGATCGCGCGGTGAAGCAGTTGACCAAGCGGTCGGCCGAGCTCGTCGCCGAAATCGAAAGCGGCAAGACGCCGAGCAAGGTTTGACCGGTCGCGCCCGGCGATCGTGCGTGCCGTGCAACGCCGCTCTTTGCTCATTGCCGGGCTTGACCCGTCAATCCATCTCGCGAAGAAGATGGATGCGCAGGTCACATCGCGTTTACGCGCGTCTTCGACGCGCTTTTGCCCGCGCATGACGCCGAATCACAATTCATGGCGTCGCAACTCTGCGGAGGAGAGGTGCAGCTTTATACCTACTTTCGTTCGTCGGCCGCCTATCGGGTGCGCATCGCGCTCAACCTCAAGGGTTTGACCGCGGAGACGGTCCCAATCCATCTGCAGAAAGAAGGCGGCCTCAACAAAAAGCCGGAGTACCGAGCCGTCAACCCGCAGATGCGGGTGCCGGCGCTGCGGCTCGATTCCGGCGAGGTGCTCACGCAATCGCTGGCGATCATCGAATATCTCGACGAAATCCATCCTGAGCCGCCGTTCTTGCCGCGCGATCCGCTCACGAGGGCCAAAGTGCGGGCGTTCGCCCAACTGATCGCCTGCGACATCCACCCGCTCAACAACACCTCACCGCTGCGCTATCTCAAGAACGAGCTGGGACAGGACCAAGCCAAGATCGATCGCTGGTACCACCATTGGATCCTCGTGGGCTTCGAAGCATTGGAGCCCATGGTCGGCCCGGGCCCCTATGCCTTCGGTAGCACCGTCACACTCGCCGATATTTGCCTGGTGCCGCAGGTCTACAATGCGCGGCGTCTGAAAGTACCGCTCGATCGATTCCCCAAGCTCGTCGCCATCGATGCTGCCTGCATGAAGCTTGCGGCCTTCGAGCGGGCGCGGCCGGAGAACCAGCCCGACGCGGAGTGATTCTCGGCGATCGCATCCACGCGCGATAGGCTTTCCAGCGACGACATAAGCGTGACCTCTAGACACCTCATTCGCGTCGTCCTGTGGATGACCGGCGCACTGCTCTCGTTCTCGGCGATGGCCGTGTCCATCCGCGAACTAGCCGCAACGCTTAGCATCATGGAAATCCTGGCGGTGCGCTCCGGCTTTGGTTTGGTGGTCATGGCGGCCTTGACGGCTGCGCGCGCCGACCTGCGTGCAACAACCTTCACCCGCCAGCTTCCGCTGCATTATTTTCGCAACCTTGTTCACCTGGGATCGCAATATGTGTGGGCGACAAGCCTCTTGCTGTTGCCGCTCGCCACCGTGTTCGCGCTGGAATTTACCGCCCCGGCATGGGCACTGCTGCTCGCCGTGCCAGTGCTTGGGGAGCGCATGACCGCCAGCCGCATCGGCGCCGTCGTGCTCGGGCTCATAGGCGTGCTGGTCATCGTGCGGCCGGGCTTGGCGACGTTTCACCCGGCCGCGCTCCTCGTCTTGCTGGCGGCGCTCGGATTCGCCAACACGCTCATCATCACCAAGAAGCTCACGCGCACCGACACCACCTTCGCGATCATATTCTGGATGAACCTCATCCAATTGCCACTCGCCTTGATCCTCTCCAACCCTTTGTTCGTGACCAAGCTCGGCTTGGCGGATGTCGCGGCCGCAATCACCGTTGGAATTTCGGGCTTGGCCTCGCACTACTGCCTCGCCAATGCCTTTCGGTGGGGTGATGCGAGCGTGGTAGTGCCGCTCGACTTTTTGCGCATCCCGCTCATTGCGGTGGTCGGATGGTGGCTCTACGGCGAGCGACTCGACGTCTTCGTCTTCGCCGGCGCGGCGCTCATCATCACCGGCATTTTGTGGAATTTGCGCAGCGAAGCCGCCCGTGCGGTGCGGCCGATTGAACTCAAAACACGGCGGTGACGGTCACGCGTTGATTGCTCCACACGCACGCACTCGCGCGGCGTCGCGACTCGGCGTTGAACGGCATTCGCCAGTCCTATTCACTTGTCAAACAGCACATATTTCTTCGTTGCCGCGGCGCGTTTTTTGCGCATGGGTTTTGCTTTTGGCTTCGCGCACCCGAAATGAGGGGTGGCGGAGCGCCGAGATAACGTGCGGGTGCTGCGGCACCCGCGGAGCGCGCCTTGCGGCGCGCCCAGGGCGCGTGTGAGGCGCCCGCGTCTCTTGGAGACGCTCGCCTCTCGGCGCTCCACCGTGGCGATTTTGGGCCGGGCGGGCGCTTTTCCCTCGCCGGACTGAACATCCGGATCGGTCCCAGCGCACTCCTCGCACCCCGGCCGTATAGTGGCCGGAGGGCGGGTGCCGAGCCCCAACGGCGAGCGGTTGCGAGACGCCGCCGCGGGACGCCACTCCTCGCTCCATCTGCGGGATCGCCTCCGGAGACGCCCCTCATGAGCGAGGATGCGAATCTATACCCTCGGACGCATTGAGTAGCCAATAGTGTAGTTATTTGTAGGCGATACTCATTTTGTCTCAGGCACTTACCTTGACCTGTAGCCGGTCATCCCTGCGGGAATCCCAGGAGCGACGGACCTCTCCTCCGTTCATTCCCGCGAAAGCGGGAATCCAGGGGCCCCAGACTCTGACCCTGGGTCCCCGCTTTCGCGGGGACGAACGGACCCGCTCTAATACGTCGCCCTCGAGGCATTGCGAGCATGGCGTAATTTCGTTTAGCTAGCCGCAATGCTTCTCGCCGCGTGGGGCGCGCGCATGGATGTGGATCTGCTGCCGGCGGAAGGTGACACGGGCGAACTTCACGGCTCGAGCATCGTCGCCGCGCTCAAGGCGAGCGGGATCGAGTTCATCCTCTCGGTGCCCGACATCGTCACGAGCGGTGGACTGTTGCGGCCGATCGCGCGCGATCCGTCCTTCAAGCTCATCCGCGTGTGCAAGGAGGACGAGTGCATCGGCATCGCGTCGGGCCTTTCCTATTGCGACAAGCGCGCGCTCACGCTCATCCAGCACACGGGCTTTCTCGATTCCATCAACGCCATCCGCGGCGTCGCGGTCGAGTTTCGCCAGCCGATCTGCATGATGATCGGGCTCCTGCAACACGACCCCGCAACAACGCCGCGCAATTCGCCGCGCTACGGCGTGCGCATCATCGAGCCGATCCTCGAGGCCATGCGCATCCCGCACCACCTGATCAACGAAGAAAAAGATGTCGCAAAAATTGCCCCGGCGATCGAGGATGCCTACGCGGCGTCGCATCCGCTCGCGCTGCTGATCGGGCGCAGGCCCTCGGCCGCGCTTCGGTCGGTGGAAACGGACACATCGGCAAACTCCGTTCATTCCCGCGAAAGCGGGAATCCAGCGGCCACAGACTCGGACCCTGGGTCCCCGCTTTCGCGGGGACGAACGGAAAACCCCTCGCGGGGACGAACGGGAAACAGCATCACATGATGAAGCGCGACCAATGCTTTCGCGCGCTGGCGCGGCACGTGAGCGACGAGGTCGTGGTCGCGACCTATTCGTCCGCCGTCGATTGGCTCGCGCTCGGCGAGCGCGCGCTCAACTATTTCTCCGTGGGCGCGATGGGGCTTGATTCCTCGCACGCGCTGGGGCTGGCGCTCGGGGAGCCGCAGCGGCGCGTCATCTGCCTGCAGGGCGACGGCAGCCTCCTCATGAATCTCGGCTCGCTCGTGACCATCGCCGCGGCGGCGCCGAAAAATTTTGTGCATTTCGTCGTGCAGAACGGCACCTACGAGGCGAACGGCTCGCATCCGATCCCCAACACGCAGGTCGATTTTGCCGCCATGGCGCGCGGGGCCGGCTACGCGCACGTGCACGAATTTTCGCAGCTTGCCAATTTCGAGCAGCAGGCCGGCCACGTGCTCAAGCAGGAGGGGCCGGTGTTCGCGACGCTGCACGTGGAGCGCTCGCAGCCGCTGACCTACGACTACGCCAACCTCTACGACCCCGCGCGCCGCGCCACGCTGAAAGCCGCGCTGCGCGCAGGGTAACGGCCAACGAACGGGCGACGAACTCGGTGCGCTCCCCTCCCCCTTGTGGGGAGGGGTTGGGGGGCGGGGGTCGTTGTTGTGGCGCGAGGCGCGTGCCTCATAACGACCCCCACCCCGGCGCTTCGCGACCGACCCTCCCCACAAGGGGGAGGGTAACGACCGAGTTCGCGGCTTGCGCTGA
>DATFQX010000225.1:0-24378 GCA_035263865.1 Xanthobacteraceae bacterium | reverse complement strand
CCGATTGTGACCGCCGCATAAAATCCACCGAGCAGGATCCCGGCGATCAGCGCGTTGATCAGCAGATCGAAGCTGAGATCCACCTCTTTCCCCCCAAAGCCTCGCTCTTGCCACGACGCGCTCATGCACGCGGGCGAGGCGTCGTCAGTGTGCAGGAACGGTGACGACTTGGCTAGCCTCTAGGCACTGCGCGGGCGGGCGGGTGCACGCTTGCCTGATACTTGGAAGCGAACCTGTGCTCGCGTTGCTTACGCTGCCGCCTTCGGGCGCACGCTTTCGGGCAGCGGCAGCGGCTGATTGGCGCTCTGCAGAAATTCGACGGTCATGAACACCATGTCGGTGTCGCCGATATTTTCGAGATCGTGCACTTTGTACTGGCCCGCGGGGTAGGTCTCATGCCGTGTCTCGCCCTGCGCGTAGGTATATTCCACGGTCGTGCCGTCGTGCACGTGCTGGCGTCCACGGCAGGGCGTGACCGCAGTCCAGAAATAGTCCAGCACATGGCGGTGGAAGCCGAAGCGCTCACCGGGTTTGAGCCGGATCGTCCACACCCGCACGCGATCGCTCTCCGACACCAGCGCGTTGCCGACGCAAGGATTCGGGTTGTTTTTCTCGCGCTCGAATTCGGTCGCGATCTCCGCCGGCCATGCGGATTTCACGGAGCTCTGCGGCGCTTTATCCAACATCGTCAGGGCCATGGCATTCCTCCAGCTTTCACCGATATATAGCAGCTTTTGCGCAGCAGGAAATGGCGACATCGAGCGGAAAGGCTGGCAAACGGCGTGCGCTCATCGTCGGCGGCTCGATGAGCGGGCTCTTGGCGGCGCTCTTGCTGCAGCGCCGTGGTTGGCAGGTCGACGTTTTCGAGCGGGTCGAAGGCGAGCTTGCGGACCGCGGCGCCGGCATCATCGCGCAGGCGGATCTGATCGAGACGCTGCGCCGATTGGGGATCGACGCAACCGATCTCGGCGTCGAGATCACGACGCGCAAAATCCTTGATGCGTCCGGCCGCCTGGCCGGCGAGTTCGCCTGTCCGCAGGTTTTGACCGCCTGGGAGAGCGTCTACCGGCTGCTGCGCGACTCACTCGCCCGCGAGCATTACCACCGCGGTCGCGGCGTGAGCGGCTTCGTGCAGACCGAACGCTCTGTGCTGGCGCAGTTTGGCGACGGCGGCGCGGCGGAGGGCGACCTGCTGGTGGGCGCCGACGGCCTTCGTTCCACCATCCGCCAGCAATGCCTCCCACAGCTCGTGCCGGGCTATGTCGGTTACGTGGCCTGGCGCGGGCTCATTGCCGAGGCGGCGCTGACGCCGGGCATCCATCGCGAACTGTTCAATTTCATGACCTTCTGTCTGCCGCCAGGCGAGCAGTGTGTCGGCTATCCGATCGCCGGTCCCGACAGCGATCTGCGTCCGGGGCGGCGCCGCTACAACGTGGTCTGGTACCGCCCGGCGGACGAGAGCTCCGAGCTCAAGCGCTTGCTTACCGATGAGACAGGCACGACCCACATGATATCAATCCCGCCGCCGCTGATCCGGCGCGAGACGATTGCGCAGATGCGCGCGGCCGCCGAGCAGCTGCTCGCGCCACAATTCCGCGAGGTGGTGCGCATCATCGAAGAGCCCCTCTTGCAGCCGATCTACGACCTCGAAACGCCGCGCATGGCGTTCGGGCGGGTCGCGATCATCGGCGATGCGGCTTTCGTCGCGCGGCCGCACGTCGCCGCCGGCGTCTCCAAGGCGGCGGACGATGCGGCAGCGATGGCCGCGGCGCTGGATGTGGACGAGGTCGAGCCAGCGCTGCGACGCTTCGAGGCGCAACGGCTGCCGGTCGGACGCCGCATCATCGAGCGCGCCCGTCACCTCGGCGCCTACCTGCAGGCGACCCAGACCCCCGCGGAGCGCGCCCGCTCGCAGCGCCACAGCATCCCCGAAGCGGTCCTGGCGGAGACCGGGGTGCTCGACTTTTTGCGGGAGTGACGCGGGCATCCGTGACACTGACCCATCCGCCGTCATTGCCGGGCTTGACACCGCCAGTGGGTTTACCCGACTTGCGGCGCGTAATAATGCGCAACTCAGGGCAAGCCCGAGTTGGGGTGCGTAAAACCTTCTTGCGAAGAAGATGAATGCGCGGGTCAAGCCCGCGCACGACGAGCCGTGAGCTGGGCGTCTGACGCGCGGCAAGCCGATCGCCGCGCGTCTCATCGTGATCGACGCAACGCGTTACTGGCTTCCGCCCGTCGATTCGCTTCCGCTGCTGCTGCCGGAGGAGCCTCCGCCGCTGCTGCCGGAGGAACCCCCGCCGCTGGGCGCACGGCGCGTTTGACCAGAGGTTCCGCTCGGTGAGCTTCCGCCGGTATTGCTTTGGCCGGATGCTCCTTGGCGAGCCGCCGGTGCCCGCTCCCACGCTTTCACGGCTGGAGCTCGATCGCCCGACCGTCGTCGACGTGCCGCTGCGCGCCGTCGTGCGCGTCGAGGTGCCGCCTGCCGGCACGCCGGCGCGGCGCTTGTGGACGATCACGGACCTCGAGGCTGGCTCGTGATAGATCGCGGAGCGCTTCTTCTTTCTGATGAGGTCGTCGAGGGCTCACTGTAAACGTGACGGCGCACGCCGACTGTGGTGCGGCTGCCGCTGTGAACCGCCATGCGCGCGCCACGCGAGCGCTCACGCACACTCGTACGGCTGGTGCCTTGCGTCTGGACCGTCGCCGCCGTGCCGCCGGACACATTCTGTTTCGCAGCGGTGCCGCTCTGGCGCTGCCCGCTGCTGCCCTGCTGGCTCATGCCGGAGCTACCCTGCTGGCTGCCGGAACTACCTTGTTGTCTCGCGCCGGTGCTGGAACCCGACTGCATGCCGGAATCCTGCGCTTGCGCGCTGGAGACGGCTTCCCGAATCAGCCGCCACTGGGGCGGCGACAGCGAGAACTGCCGCGGCCCCGAACATCACTGCGAGTATTCGCATTTTTTTCTCCTGAGGAGGGCCTCCCCGCAAGACAATCTGGCCGCGGACGTTGGGTTTCCGCGCGCAGCAAAAATTATGGATGAACGGATGTTTATCTTGTGGGCGCGCGGACGCGCTGCGGCCAGTAGACCATCATCACGACCGCTTCGCTCGCTGCCTTACCTCGCCCCGCTTCACGCCTGCCATCTGCTCCAGGACTGCGCAGACCGCTGCGGTGTCGTGCGCGGCGTGTCCGCCGCGCATCGCCCGCTGGTAGATCGGCACGGTCGCGTCGAACATTGGCGTCGGGCAGCCGAGCGAATGCGCGAACTCACCGATGACCGCCAAGTCCTTTTGCCAGACGGATATTTTCATGCTGGCGTCGTCGTAACAGTCTCGTACCATCATCGGCGCCCGCAATTCGAACACGCGCGAATTGGCCGCGCCCGATCTAACCATATCGAACACCGTCTGCGCGTCGAGCCCGGCCTTGAGCCCAAGCACCATCGCCTCGGCGCTGGCGACGTTGTTGATGGCGACGAGAAGATTGGCGACATATTTCATGCGGCTGCCGTTGCCGAACGCGCCGAGGTCGTGCGTCGCACGCGCGAAGGCCGCAAACAGCGGACGCAGGGAGCGGATCGCCTTGCGCTCGCCGCTCGCATAGACCACCAGATCTTTCGTCTTCGCCTGCGCGCCCGTGCCGCTCACGGGGCAGTCGAGCAGCACGTGGCCGGCTTTGCGCAGCGCGCGCTCGGCCCTGAGCTTATCGTCGATGGCAAAGGTGCTGGCTTCGATGACGACGCGCGGCGACACGCGTGCCTGGACGATCGCCGCTACCGTCGCGTCGAGTGCGGCGGGCTTCGGCAGGCTGGTGATGATCGTCTTGACCTCGGCCGCGAGCGCCTTCGCATCGGCCACGATTTCGACGCCTGCGCGCGCCATGGCACGGCGGCGGTTCGCGTCGACATCGTAACCGATTACGCGCCATCCGGCTGCAACGAGATTGCGCGCGAACGCGCCTCCCATGATGCCCAACCCGACGATGCCGACTTTGCCTTTCGTCATGGTCCCTCTCCGTTGCCGATCGAGGCAGGCGGACGCTACACGGCGGCTTCCGCTGCGTTCAAGTGCAATGTATCGTCGCCAGCAACTCCCCAAGATGGCAGAGTGGAAACGAGCATAAGGAGGCACGTCCGATGCGAATCGGGATCGCTGGGATCGGCAAAATGGGCGCGGCGATCGCGCTTCGTCTTATCGAAGTAGGCCACACGCTCACGGTCTGGAACCGCTCGCCCGACAAAATAAAGCCGATTGCTGCTGCCGGCGCCGCCGTTGCCGCAACTCCCGCCGAGCTCGCAAGCGGGAACGAGACTATCATCACCATTCTCACCAATGCCGCCGCCATCGACGCGGTCTATGGCGGCGCCTCCGGATTGCTCGCTCCCGATGTTGGGAGAAAACTCTTCATCGAGATGAGCACGGTCGAGCCGCGCACCGAAGTCGCGCTCGCCGCCCAGGTGCGCGCGAAGGGCGCCGCCTTCGTCGAGTGTCCGGTCGGCGGTTCGACGGGTCCGGCCCGGCAAGGCAAGCTCATCGGCTTGATGGGCGCCGAGGACGCCGACGCGCCGCGCGCGCAGCCGATCCTGCAACAGCTTTGCCGCCGGCTCGAACATTGCGGCCCGATCGGATCCGGCTCGGTGATGAAGCTCACCATCAACATGCCGCTGATGATCTATTGGCAGGCGCTCGGCGAGGCGCTCGCGCTCTGCCGTCCGCTCGGCCTCGATCCGGCGCGGATCATGGACCTGCTTGCTGACACTTCGGGTGGCCCGAACGTGCTCAAGGTGCGCGGCGCCGGCGTGGCGCAGATGCTCAAGGGCGGAGATGCCGGGCCCGTCACCTTCGACGTGGACAGCGCGGTCAAGGATTTGCGCACCATGCTGGCCGAGGGCAAGGCGCGCGGCGTAGAGCTACCGCTCACCGAGAAGACGCTCGCCTGCTACGAGGAGACGAAACGAAAGGTTTCGGGCGCGGCAGAGGTGTCCGCCGTCTCGGTCTACTGGGCAAACCGCGCGATGCAGCGCTCCGGAACCGTTTGAGCCAACACACGTACTGTCTCGACAAGGAGGCGATATGTCCACTGTAACGCTTGCTCAAGCCTCGACCATCGTCGACACCGCCCTCAAGAAGGGCCGGGAGACGAACTGCGCGCCGCTCACCGTCGCCGTGCTCGACGCAGGCGGTCACCTCGTGGCGTTCAAGCGCGAGGACAAATCCGGCCTGCTGCGCTTCGACATCGCCTTCGGCAAAGCTTGGGGCGCGCTGGGCATGGGCTTCGGCTCGCGCACGCTCGCCGCGCGTGCCGCCAAGACGCCGCAGTTCTTCACGATGCTGGCGGCGGCCAGCGGCGGACGCATCGTGACCAATCCTGGCGGTGTGCTGATCAGAAGCGCAGCCGGCGACATCGTCGGGGCCGTCGGCATTTCCGGCGATACCTCCGATCGCGACGAGGCCTGCGCCATTGCCGGCATCGAGGCGGCGGGGCTCAAGGCGGATCCCGGACAGGACGCGAACTGAGCGAGTGAGTCGCATCCATCTCCTTTGGGAAAAGTTTTTTGCGAACGTTGATGGATTGCCGGGTCAAGTCCGGCAAAGACGGGTCGGTGGTGCGGGGCAGTGGTGGATCAGTCAGCCGCGACGGCGGAAGCCGGCGTTTTGCCGCCTGCGATCAATTGCCGTGGCCGGCGTCGCCAGCACGCGCTCCCAGGCGTCATGGATATTGGCCACTTGCGCTTCGAAGCAGTCGAGGAAGCGGCGCGCCAGCGCGCTCAAGGTACGCCGCGCCGGCTGAATAATCACGAATTCGGCGCGCAGCGTCGGCTTGACGATTGGATTGACGACGAGATCGCCCTTTCTGACGTCGTTGATGCAGATGAGGCTCGGCAGCACCGTGACCCAATCCGACTGCGCAACGAATTCGAGCGTGCCGATCATGGCATCCATTTCCAGCCTGGCGGCAATCTCCACACCATGCGTCTGGAAATAGGTTTCGAGGTTGCGGCGGCGGATGTTCTGCGCCCCGGGCACGACGATTTTCAGCGGCGCGCAATCGGCGAGCTGCACCTCCGCGAGCGGCGCGAGCCCCCGCTGCCGGCCTGAGAGCAGCATCTCGCGGTCGCGCACCAGCAGCCGCGATTTCAATCCGGTGCGTCCCTCGAAGGCCGGCACGATGGCGAAATCGAGCTCGTCGGCCAGGACCATGTCGGTGAGAAAGGCGCTGTAGCCCTCCAAAACGTGCAGCCGGACGTTGGGATGCCGGGGAACAAAATCCTCCAAGGTGGGCGCCAGCACCGCCCGGGTGAAGGTGGGCATCAGCCCGACGCGCAGATCGCCGCTGATCTGGCCTGCCAGGCTGCGCGCTTCCTCATTGGCGTGTTCCAGACGGCCGAGGGCTTCGATGCAATTCTTGTAATAACGCAGCCCCGCCGGCGTCGGCACGATGCCGCGCGCCGAGCGCTCGAACAACTTGACGCCGAGCGCGCGCTCCACCGCGGCGACGTGCTGCGAAATGCCGGACTGCGTTGCATTCTCGCGCTCGGCGGCGCGCGTGAACGAACCCTCCTCGCAAGCGGCGATGACGGCGCGAACCTGGCGCAGCGCGATGTCGGTCATGCTGAGTGTCTATCACGAAAACTGATGCCCAGAAGCAAAATATATTATTTTGGCAAGGCTGACCGCAAGGCTAGGATTCGCGCGAACAACAAGAACATCGGCGCGTCCTGCGCCCGGAGGACCCATGGGAACGGCCAACTTCGGCATCGCCGGCTTGGATTGGCAGCAGCGTGTCAACTGGGATCGGTTGAAGAAATACCGCACGGAACGCGCGCGCGAGCACATGAAGAAGCATGGCCTCGGCGCGCTGTTGTGCATGTACGACGAGAACGTGCGCTATCTCACCGGCACGCTCACGCCCGGCTGGAACCGACTCAAGCCGGGGCTGCGCTACGCGCTCCTCTGCGGCGACGGCGCGCCGGTGCTGTTCGAGCAGGGGGATCTCGGCTTTCAGATCGAACGCCACTCGCCGTGGATCCCGAAAGAGAACGTCCGCTACTCCTATGCCTGGATCAAAGGCGCGGCCGGCCCCGCCTCGCAACAGCAGGTGAAGAAATTCACCGACGCGATCCTCTACGAGATGAAGCGTCACGGCGTCGCCGGCCAAAAGCTCGGCGTCGACTTCATCGACATCAACATGATCAACATCTTCAAGGAGAAGAAAATCAATTGGGTCGACGGCATGACGCCGATGATGGAGGCGCGCGCCGTCAAGAACGCCGATGAGCAGGAGTGCATGCGCATAGTCGGCGCAATCGGCGACGCCACGCATTGGGAATGCATGAAGTTCCTGCGTCCCGGCATCACCGAGAATCAGGTCACGGCGCACCTGATGAAATATCTCTACAGCATTCCCGGAATGGAGGATGTCGAGGACGTGATCGTCTCCTCGGGGCCCAATACCTGGCCGAATTGGCGCAATTTCTCCGACCGCATCATTCAGCCCGGCGACATCGTCTTCATGGATTTGGCCGCGCTTACCTGGAACGGCTACAAGTCCTGCTATTACCGCACCTATTGCGTCGGCAAAGAGCCCACGAAGGAGCAGAAGGATACCTACGCGACTGCGCTGGAATGGCTCTACGATTCGATTCAAGCGGTCAAAGCCGGCACCACCACGCGCGAAATCGCCAAGAAGTGGCCGTCCGCGAAGCAGGCCTGGGGGTACAAGGAAGAGGATCAGGCGGCGGCGAATCTATGGGGCCATGGTCTGGGGCTCGCGCAATACGACCCGCCGGTGATCTCGCGCATCTGGTCGCTCGACCATCCGGTCGAGATCAAGGCCGGAATGACGTTTGCGCTCGAGACCCAGCACGGCAAGCGCTTCCGCTACGGCGTGCGCATCGAAGAGATGCTGATCGTGCACGAGAAGGAGATCGAGATCATCTCCAACTTCCCGGTCAAGCAGATCACCGTTGTCGATCCCATCCCAGGCTACGCCGATCACGTGAAGTGACGCAGTTCGACGCCATCGCCGGGACTCATGCCTAGTGCGGCGGTGGTGATCCTTGATTTGGTGAGCCTGGAAATGAAGCGCCTGGAGACGCGAATACCGCAGGTGCGCTGACTCGAAACGAGACTGACGCCTATGACGAAGTTCATCATCCCGCTCGCCGAGGCCACAGCGCTCGATGCCGAGCGTATCGGACCGAAGGCTGCCAACCTCGCGGCGCTGGCGCGTGCCGGCCTGCCGACGCCCGGCGGCTTCTGCCTGAGCGCTGATGCATATGATGCACAGATCGCGGCCCTTGGACTGACGTCATTGATCCGTCGCTTCGCCGAAGCCGAGCCGACCGAGCGGCGACGGCTCTCGGTCGAGATCAGACTCGCGCTCTACGAGCGGCCGATCGCGCCGGCAATCCTCGCGCCGCTGCGCGCGGCGTGGGAGGCGCAGCGCAAGGCATGCGAGCGCGCAAGCGCGGTGCGCTCGTCGGCCCTCCTCGAGGATAGAAAGGGCAGCAATTTCGCCGGCCAGTTCGAGAGTTTTCTCGGCGTCGACGAGGAGGCCGCACTGATGACTGCCGTGCGCGCCTGCTGGGCTGCGCTGTGGGCCACAACTGCGCGCCGAGCCATGGACAGTCACGGATACTGCCCGGCAGACACCGCCATGGCCGTGCTCATCCAGCCGCTCGTCGATGCACACGCCTCAGGTGGCGGGCTGAGCGAGACGGCCGCCGGGGGAATGCTCATCAGCGCGACCTGGGGGCTGGGGTCCACCATTGCGCAGGGCGAGATCGTTCCCGACCGCATCGTGCTCTCGCGTCAGGGTTTTGTTCGCAGCATCGAGGCCGGCCGCAAGCACCACCGCGAGAGCTGCGGGCATGGCGGCACGCCGCAGGCGGTGCCGAGCGATCTCATCGGCATGCCATGTCTCGACGCGGCGCAGGCAGTCACGCTCGGCCGCGTGATGCGCAAGGCGGAAAGCGCGATCGGCGGGCCGGTCGAAATCGAATGGGCGCTCGACGCCGCTGGTTTCAAA
The DNA here is from genome assembly GCA_035263865.1 of Xanthobacteraceae bacterium. Taxonomy (GTDB): domain Bacteria; phylum Pseudomonadota; class Alphaproteobacteria; order Rhizobiales; family Xanthobacteraceae; genus VAZQ01. The sequence goes on along the minus strand of DATFQX010000225.1, from coordinate 15,345 downwards.
CTCTTGCAGGCACGCCCGCTCGCGGTCGAACCCATTGCCATTCCCGACGAGCTCTGGGGCAAGCATCCCGGGATTTCCGGACATCCGGCGGGCGTCGGCTGGGGCGTCGGGCGTGCCGTGGTGGTGAACTGCGAATGTGAGCTGGCGCGGGTTTCGCCCGGCGACGTGCTTGTCACGCGCATCGCCAGCCCGGCGCTCAGCCACGTGCTGCCGCGCGTCGCCGGCGTGGTCGCCGAGCTCGGCGGCTCGACGTCGCATCTCGCCTCGCTCGCGCGCGAGCGCGGCATCCCCATGGTACTCGGCGTGCTCGAGGCCACCGGTCGTATCCCCGACGGCTCGCAGGTTGCGGTCGACGGCGTCGCCGGCATCGTGCGCTGGATGGCCTAATGCGTCCGCGCGTCTTCATCACCCAGCCGGTTGCTGGCAGCGCGATCGAGCGCCTGCGCCGGGTCGCGAGCGTCAAGATCAATTCCGACTCGAGCCGCATCATCACGAAGCAGGCGCTGATCGTCGCTGTCCGTAGATGTGATGTTTTGTTTGCACTGCTGCACGACCAGATTGACCGTCAGGTGATTGCGGCAAATCCGAAACTGCGGATGATCGCCACGCAATCCATCACGCCGGAGAATATCGACGTCGCCGCGGCCACGAAGCGGAAGATCCCGGTAACAGTCGTGCCGCCGATCGTGGCGGAAGCGGCTGCCGACCTCACCTTTGGGCTGATGCTGATGGCCGCCCGGCGCATGGTGGAAGCCGATCGCTTGGTCCACAAGGGACGCTTTCCCGGCGCGCAATCGAGCTACCTGGTGGGAACCGCGCTCTACGGCAAAACCCTTGGACTGATTGGCGGCGGCGGGCGTATCGGCACGCGCGTTGCGCGCCGCGCCAAGGGGTTCGATATGCGCACGCTCTATTGGGCGCCGCGCCGCAAACCGGAAAGTCTCGAGCAGGACTTCGACATGCGCTATGTGCCGCTCGATCAGCTGCTGAAGGAATCGGATTTCGTCTCCGTGCACTCGCCGCTCAAGCCGGAAACCGTCCATCAGATCGGAAGCCGCGAGTTGGCGCTCATGAAGCCGACCGCTTACCTGATCAATACGGCGCGCGGGGCAATCGTGGATGCGGCGGCGCTGGCGCGCGCGCTCAAGAAGCGGCAGATCGCCGGCGCCGGGCTCGACGTGTTCGAGCACGAGCCGAAGGTGACGCCGGCGCTGCTGAAAATGGCGAACGTGGTCACCACCCCGCATCTGGGCAGCGCAGTCGGCGAAGTCCGCGAGCAGATGGCGAACATCGTCGTCGACAACGTCCTCGCGCTGCTGGACGGGAAGCTGCCGCCGAATTGCGTCAATCCGGAAGTCCTGCAAAGGTGACGCCAGCCCATCCGGGAGTGGCTCATGCCCCGTCCCTTGATCGCGGTCACCGACAGCCCGTTCCCCTCGCTGGATCCGGCCAAGGCCGCGCTTGCGCGCATTGACCCCGAACTGCGGTTGGCAAGGAGCGCATCGGCCGACGACATCTTGGCAGTGGCGCAAGATGCCGACGCCATCCTGGTCACCTATGCTAAGCTATCGGGCGATCTGCTGCGGCAACTGACGCGCTGTAAGGCGATCGGCCGTTTTGGGCTCGGCGTCGACAACATCGACATTCCGGCCGCGGTCGAGCGCGGCATCACCGTCACCTATGTGCCAGACTATTGTATGCAGGAGGTCTCCGATCACGCCATGGCGCTCCTGCTCGCGCTGGCGCGCAAAATTCCGCAATCGAACGCGCTCGTCCAGGCGGGCCGCTGGGACATGCCGGCGTTGGTTCCCATCCATCGGCTCGCCGGGCGCGTGCTCGGTCTCGTCGGTTTCGGCAATATTCCGCGCGCGTTGGCGCCGAAGGCCAAGGCGTTCGGGCTGCGTGTGGTCGCCCACGATCCATACGTGCCGCAACACGCCGTGACCGCCGTCGGGGTTGAAAGCCTGAGCTTCGATCGCTTGCTCGAAATCTCCGATTTCGTTTCCATCCATGCGCCGTTGGTGCCGACCACGCGCGGTCTGTTCAATGCGCAAGTCTTCCAGAAGATGAAGAAGGGTGCATGCCTCATCAACACCGCGCGCGGGCCGTTGGTCGACGAAGACGCGCTCGTTGCGGCGCTCGATGCCGGGCACCTCGGCGGAGCCGCGCTCGACGTGGTCGCGGTCGAGCCCTTGCCCAAGGCGTCGATGCTGATCGGGCGCGACAACGTCGTGCTGACGCCGCACACGGCGTTCTATTCGGTCGAGGCGCTCAACGAGCTGCAGACCAAATGTGCCGCCGATGTCGCGCGTGTGCTGAGCGGGGAGGCACCCATCTATCCGGTCAAGGTGAGTTGATCCCCGACGTCCGCGGCGGCGCTATTCCGCCGTCCAGCCGCCGTCGAGGACGAGGGCTGCTCCGGTCATCAGCGAGGAGGCATCGGAGGCGAGAAACACGATCGCGCCGGTCAACTCGTCGAGCTGGCCCAGCCGGCCGAGCTTGATCTTGGAAAGCACTTCCGCGCGGAAGGCCTTGTCTTCGAAGAAGGGGCGCGTCATCGGCGTCTCCAGGAACGTCGGGCCAAGACTGTTGACGCGGATATTGTTTGGGGCAAGCTCGATCGCCATCGCTTTGGTAAAACCTTCCATCGCGTGCTTGCTGGCGCAATAGACGCTGCGGCGCGCTGCCCCGACGTGACCCATCTGCGACGACACGTTGATGATCGAACCGGGGCGCTTCGCCGCGATCAGCCGGCGAGCCACGGCCTGCGCCATGAAAAAGGCGGCGCGCACGTTGAGCGCAAAGATGGCGTCGAAGTCCTCGATCTTGACGTCCACTAAATGAGCGGGGCGATTGGTGCCGGCATTGTTGACGAGCACGTCGAACGGTTCGGCTCCGGCGATTGCGCTGCGCACCGCGTCGAGATCGGTCACGTCCAGCGCAAGCGCGTCGGCCTTATCCCCGCGCGCGCGAATGGCGTCCGCCGCAGCCTCGATCTGCGCTTGCGTGCGTGCAATGAGCGTCACGTGCGCGCCGGCTTGCGCCAGCGCCGAGGCTGCCGCGAGCCCGATGCCGCGCCCGGCGCCGGTGACGAGCGCGCGCTTGCCGTCGAGACGAAACGACGGCGTTTTGGCAAGCTCGACTGAATCCATCGCGCCCACGGCGCAGGCTGCTCACTCCGCCGCCTGGGCAAAGGCGACGTTGCGCCCGCCGTAGCGGCGCACGCGTACATTGGCCTGCTCCGCGTGGGCATAGAAGCCCTCGAGGATGCACAGCCGCGAGCAGTACTCGCCGACCATCGCAGATGCCCGGTCGGTGAGCACCTTTTGATAGGTGCAGGTCTTGAGGAACTTTCCCACCCACAGGCCGCCGGTGTAGCGCGCGGCCTTCTTGGTCGGAAGCGTGTGGTTGGTTCCGATCACCTTGTCGCCATAGGCGACGTTGGTGCGGGGCCCGAGAAAAAGCGAGCCGTAGTTCTTCATGTTGTCCAGGAAGTAATCCGGATTGCGCGTCATCACCTGCACATGTTCGGAGGCGACGCGATCGGCCTCGCGCACCATCTCCTCCTCGTTGTCGCAGAGGATGACCTCGCCAAAATCCGCCCACGCTTTACCGGCGGCGTCGGCGGTCGGCAGCATCGCCAGCAGCCGGTCCACCTCGCGCATTGTATCGCGCGCAAGCTTCTCCGAATTGGTGATGAGGATGGCGGGCGAGGTCGGACCGTGCTCGGCTTGACCTAGCAGATCGGTCGCGCAGATCTCGCCGTCCACGCTGTCGTCCGCAATGATCAGCGTTTCGGTCGGACCCGCGAGTAGATCGATGCCGACGCGGCCGAAGAGTTGCCGCTTGGCTTCGGCCACATAGGCATTGCCCGGTCCCACGATCATGTCGACAGGGCCGATCGTCTCGGTTCCGAGCGCCATGGCGGCAACCGCCTGCACGCCGCCGAGCACGTAGATGTCGTCGGCGCCGCCGAAATGCATGGCGGCGACGATCGCGGGGTGCGGCCCGCCTTTGAATGGCGGCGCGCACGCGATGATGCGCTTCACGCCCGCCACGCGCGCGGTCACGATCGACATATGCGCGGAGGCGACCATGGGATAGCGGCCGCCGGGCACGTAACAACCGATCGAGTTCACCGGGATGTGCCGGTGACCGAGGATGACGCCGGGCAGCGTCTCGACCTCGAGATCGTGTAGGGTGTCCTTTTGCTTCTGCGCGAAATTGCGCACCTGCGCCTGCGCGAACTTGATGTCATCGAGATCGCGCTTGCCGACCTGGGATATCGCGCGCTCGGTCTCGCTCGCCGTCAGCTTGAACGAATGCGGCGACCAGCCGTCGAATTTCTGCGACAATTCGCGCACCGCTGCGTCGCGCCGCGCCTCGACGTCGGCGAGGATTTTTTCCACCGTCTCGCGCACCTTGGCATCGGCGGCTTTTATCGCGCTCGCGTCAATTCCGCGCTTGAGATAGCGAGCCATCGGGGTCTCCCGTTTTACGTGGTGTCTTCGCGCTCGAGCGGGCTGAACCCGCGGCCTCTGCTTGTGGAATCTTCTTCGCTGCGCTCCTTCGCTCGAGGGCGACGTCCTATCATTTAACGGCCTGCGGATTGATGGGGGAGCCGGTGCCGCCAGTGATGATCAGTGGCGGCCCGCAGAAGAAGAATTCGTAAACGCCGTCAGCGGCGCAATCCTCCGCCAGTTCCTTGAGGTAGAAGATTTCGCCCATGCACAGGCCCATGGCCGGAATGACCACCCAATGCCAGGGTTGGTTCGCTTCCGTGGTCTCGTTCGGCCGCACCTCGACACCCCACGTGTCGGAACAGATGGCTGCAACTTCCTTGTCCTGGCACCAGTAGCAATTCTCGAACTTGACGCCGGGCGCATCGCCGCCGGCATAGCCGCCCCATTTCTTCTCCTTCAGACATCGCTCCAGCTGTCCGGTGCGGATGATGACGAAATCGCCGCGGCCAATCTCGACGTTCTGCTTCTTGGCGCAACGATCGAGCTCGTCGTTGGAAATGCCCTCGCCGTCTTTGAGCCAATCGACGCCGCGGAGGCGCGCGATGTCGAGCAGCACGCCGCGTCCCACCATCTTGCTTTTGGAATGTTCGATGCCCAGCACGTTCAGCCCTTTGGCATCGATGAGCCTGGCGTCATAGCCGTTGTAGGCTTTATCCTCGTAGAAGATGTGTCCAAGCGCGTCCCAGTGCGTCGCCCCCTGCACGCACAAACTCAAGGTGTCGTCAGCGTAGCGGATCTTGTTCCAGTCCTGCCGGCCGGCGACGGCGTCGGTGCCGGTTGCCAGCATCTGGTGGATGGGATTGAAGCGTCCGCCGAACAGGCCGGTCTGCGGGCCGTTGCTGTCGAGCGGGATGCCGAGCGCAAACACCTTACCCGTGCGGATCAGGCGGGCGGCCCTCACGATATCTTCGGGCCGGACATGGTTGAGCGTGCCGACGTGATCGTCCTTGCCCCAGCGGCCCCAGTTCTTCAGCTTCTCCGTGGCTTCGGCTATGGCTTGTCTGCCGACCTTGATGTCCATCGACGGCTTCTCCTTTTGCTCCTTTGACGCCCGGACGTCGCCGCGCCGCTACACTTTGCCGAGCGCGCGCAGAATCTTGCCCGGCGTGAATGGCATGTCCGTGAGGGGTTGTGCGCCGAGCGGGCGCAGCGCGTCGTTGATCGCATTCATGACCGCACCAGGCGCGCCGGCAGTACCGGCTTCGCCGGCGCCCTTGGCTCCGAGCTCCGAATCGGCGGTTGGGCTGACCACGTGGCCGACCTCGATATCGGGCATTTCGGCGGCCATCGGTACGAGATAGTCCGCCATGTTGCCGTTGAGCAGCTGTCCGCGTGCATCGTAGATGCAATGCTCGAACAGCGCCGCGCCGATCCCTTGCACGATACCGCCGCGGATCTGCTCGTCCACGAGCTGTGGATTTATAACGGTGCCGCAGTCCTCGACGCACCAGTGCCTGAGCAGCTTCACGAAACCCGAGTCCGGGTCGACTTCGACGTAGCTCGCCTGCACGCCGTTGGTGAAGGCGAAGGGCCAGGCGCGCGGCACGTAGTGGCGCGTCGCCACCAGCTCCGCCTGAAATCCCGGCGGCAGCGTGTCGGGACGGAAATAGGCGACGCGGGCAAGCTCGTGCAAAGGAAGCCGTTCGTTGCCGTCGTCGCGATCGACCACGGCGCCGTCGCGGAGGTCGAGGTCTTCCGGTTTGGCCTGCAAGATCGAGGCAGCGCAGGCGAGCACGTTGGCGCGCAATGCGTTGCCAGCTTGCCAGGCGGCTTCCCCGCCGATTCCGGCCGCGCGCGAGGCCCAGGTGCCACCGCCATAAGGGGTGTTGTCGGTATCCCCGGTGATGACCCGCACGCGCTCGATCGGCACGCCGAAGGCGGAGGCGGCAACTTGCGCGATCACCGCCTCGGCCCCTTGGCCCTGCTCAGTGACGCCGGTATGGCAGATGAGCGCGCCTTGCGCGTCGAGCCGCATGGTGACGCCGTCCTGCGCGGAGATTTTTGCGCCGCCGATGCCATAGAAGGCGGCGCTTGGATTGGTCACCTCGATGAAGGAGGCAAAGCCGATGCCGCGATAGATCCCTTCTGCGCGCAAGCGCTTCTGTTCGCCGCGCAGCCCCGCATAATTCATCATAGCGTCGAGATGGGCGAGCGACTCGTGGTGCGAAAGCGCCTCGAATTTGATGCCTGACGGCCCGCTGGATGGATGCGCGTCGTCCGGGATGAGATTACGGCGTCGGATTTCCAGCGGGTCCATGCCGATCTTGACGGCGGCCAGTTCCACCAGTCCCTCGGTCACCGCCGTCGCAATCGGGTGGCCGACCGCGCGGTATTGGCACATGACATTCTTGTTCTGAAACACGACCCGCGCCCGCGCGCGATAGTTGAGACAGGTGTAAGGCCCGCCGGTGAGGTTGACGATTTGGTTTGCCTCGATGCCCGATGTGCGCGGGTAGACCGAATAGGGGCCGATACCAGTGAGATCGTCGATCTCCCAAGCAGTGATGGTCCCGTCGTTCTTGACCCCAATCTTCGCCTTCACCCGATGATCGCGGGCGTGAATGTCGGTGACGAAGCTTTCGATGCGATCGGCGACGAACTTGATGGGACGCTTGAGCAGCTTGGAGAGTGCGACCGTCGCCATCTCGTCCGCATAGGTGTGCACCTTGATGCCGAACGAGCCGCCGACGTCCTTGGTCACGACGCGAACCTGATGCTCCTCGAGACCGAGGTGCTTGGCGAACAGGTTCTGCATCATGTGCGGCGCCTGGGTGCCCTGGTAGACGGTGAGACGCTCGTCACCTTCGTTCCAATCGGCCAGGACGGCGCGCGGCTCGTTGGTGACGCCGGTGTGGCGGCCGAAGCAGAACGTCGTCTCGATCACCGTGTCGGCGTCCCGGAAGCCTTTGTCTGGATCGCCGCCGACATGCACGCGCTCGAAGGTCAGATTGTCGCCGAGCTCCGGATGAATGACCGGGGTGCCAGGCTCGAGCGCGGTTTCCGGATCGGTGACGGCTGGCAGCTCTTCGTAGCTGACCTCGACCAGCTCGCACGCATCCTCGGCCTCGGCGCGAGTGCGGGCGACGACCGCGCACACCGCTTCGCCTTGCCAGCAAGCGCGCTCGATCGCGATTGCGTATTGCGGCGCCGATTTGATGCCCTTGAGGTGCGTGAGCACGCCGACCCATGGTGTGATCACCTTGGCGAGCTCGGCGCCGTTGACCACAGCGACGACGCCGGGCGCCTTGGCGGCGGCCGCCGTCGCGATCGCGACGATCCGCGCATGAGCGTGGGGCGAGCGCACGAAGGCCACGTGCGCCATGCGCGGCAGCGTCAGGTCGCTGACGAATTGCGCGCGGCCGCGGGTGAGGCGCGCGAGATTGGGCCGCGGCACCGAACGCCCGATATAGGAGTTCGGCCGGTCGAGCGCGGAGACGATGGGCGGGGAATCGTCGGTGATGCTCATGGGTACCTGCCACACAGCCAGATGTCGGCAAGCCACGCGCGCGGCAGCAGCAACGGCATCCACCTTCGCCATACGCTCATGGTTTCGCTTCCGCCCGAGCTCGCGCCACCGCCTCGACGGCGTCGATGATCGACTGATATCCGGTGCAGCGGCAATAATTGCCGGAGAGATGCGCGCGGATTTGTTCGCGGCTCGGAACGCCGCCGCGGGCCAGCAGTTCCTGCGCGGTCAGCAGCATGCCCGGCGTGCAGTAACCGCATTGCAGGGAGTTGCGCGTTACGAAGACTTGCTGCAGATCGGTGATCTCGTCGGTATCGGCCACTCCCTCGATGGTCTCGACGCGAGCGCCGTCGCATTGTACGGCGAGCATCAGGCAGCCGCGTACCACCACTCCATTAACGCGCACGCTGCAAGCACCGCAGACCCCGTGCTCGCAACCGACGTGACTGCCGGTGAGCGCAAGCTCCTCGCGCAGAAAATCGACCAATGTCTTGCGCGCATCGATGCGTTCGCGCACCTCCTCACCGTTGACGACGATCGCGACCTCGTGGAAGCGCCCGCTCATGACGGCGCCCGCCCCAGTTGCCGCGCTACTCGCCGCAGCAGCACGCCGGCGAGATGAGCCTTGACCGCGCCAGATGCCTGCACGTCATCCGGCGGGTCAAGGTCCGCAGCGATGGCGCCCACCGCCGCCTCGACATTCCCATCGGCCAGGGCCGCTTCGGCCTTGCGCGCGCGCACCGGCATGCCGCCGACGCCGAAATAGGCGAGGCGGACATCGTTGAGGCGCTTGCCGTCCGCCTGCGCGCAGGCGGCAAGTCCCACCATGGCGTAGTCGCCGTGGCGGCGCGCGAACTCGGCGAAGCCGACGCGGGTGGCGCCGTTCGCCGCCGGAACGCGGATGGCCGTGAGCACTTCGCAGCCCGTGAGCGCGGTCTCGAACAGGCCCTTGAAGAACTCGTCGGCTATGACCGCGCGCTGCCCCTGCGGACCGGCGATTTCGATCTCGGCGCCGAGCGCGACCATGCAGGCCGGCAGCTCGGCCGCCGGATCGGCGAAGGCGAGCGAGCCGCCGACCGTGCCACGGTTGCGGATCGCGGGGTGACCGATATGCGGCAGCGCCAAAGCGATGAGCGGCGCCGCTTGCGCGATCTCGGCGGAGCGTTCCGCCTGCGCGTGGCGCACCAGCGCGCCGATTTCGATATGCGCATTTCTCAACGTGATGCGGTCGAGCCCGTCGATGTCGTTGATGTCGACTAGCAGCGCGGGCTGGCTCAGCCGCATGTTGAGCGTCGCGATCAGGCTCTGTCCGCCTGCGAGCAGCCGCGCATCGTTGCTTGCCAGCAATTCGATCGCGTCGGCGACCGAGCGAGCCTTGGCGTATGCAAACGGTGCCGGCTTCAACCCGTCCTCCCAGCGACACTGTCGAGCTTATTGTCGCCGGTTGACAGAAGCCGTCAATCCTCGTCCGCCGCGTTTCGATTGGTGAAGCACGCGTTGCCGAGGCCGGTGCCGATCGTGAGCACGCCCCAACGGGTCGCGTCGCGCATGAACGGCACCTCGCTCAGGCCCTGCACGACCGCGTCGTTGTGCAGGAGGGTCACCGTGTCATGCTCGCCGATGGTCGGAATCGCCTCTTGCAAAGCGATCGGCAGGTTGAAGCTCTTGCTCTCCCAGTTGCCCGGCAAATTCTGTGCCCCACGCTCGATGGTTCCATCTTCCGCGATGATTCCCGGACAGCCGATGCCGATGAAAGGCGCCAGGCGCAATCCCTCTTTGCCGGCCCGCGCGATCACGCTTTCAAGCATCTCGATCAGCTTCTTCACCGCGCCTTCGCGGGTCACATCGTCTTCGTCGGCATATCGCCAGAGTTGGAGTTTCCATACGAGCGCCTTGGACAGGTCGCTCGCTTTTTTCAAATTCAGCGCGACGACCCCAGCCCGGATATTGGTGCCGCCGATGTCGACTGCGAGGATCGCATCGTGCGCCTCGAACATCCACCGTGGCCCCAAATGCGCCGCGCCGATTAACCCCGCGTCGTTGGGCTCATTGCGGATGGGCAGGAGGTCAACTGGCACTTTATCGGCTTTGAGGATGACGGCGGCGCGGCCGATGATGAGCTCGCCGACCCGGCTGTCGCGCAAGCCGCCGCCCACGACGATCCTCTCGGTATCGCGCCAAGACCTGAGCTTGAGGAAACGGCGGGTGACGAGCGCGAGCTCCTGCGCGAAATCCTCGATTGCGCCTTGCACGACTCCGGCGGCCTCCGGATCGCCCTCCGTGAGCAGCGAATCGAGTTTCTTCCTACTGACCTCCTCGCTCGGTTCGTCTCCAAACGGATCGTCGCCAGCTTTGCGCAACGGCTTGCGCCAACGCTCGAGGATCTCGCGGAACGCGCCCTTGTTGGCGCGATCGCCGAGCAAGCCTTCGTCGTCCTTCGACTCGATATTGTAGCTGTCGACCTCGACCGCAGGCAGGCGGGCGGCGCCATGCGTGGCAACGCTCGGCAAGGTCGCGGTCTGATCGGCCATCACTTGTTCCCACGCAGGCCCATGACAACCGCCAAGCCGCCGAAAGGTTTCGGCGCGGCGGTCAGAGCGGGGATGTTGGGGCGATGATCCGCCGCACGATGTCGATTGCCCGCCGCATCAGCGTTTCCGATGCTTCGAGCGTCCGGAAGGCCGCGTGTGACGTTATTGTGACGTTTTCCATACGCGCCAGCGAATCATCCGGCTTGAGCGGCTCGGCGTGAAAGACGTCGAGACCGGCGTGCCGGATATGGCCGCTCGCAAGCGCCGCGAGGAGCGCTGCTTCCTCGACCAGCGCCGCGCGCGCGGTGTTGACGAGGATAACCCCGCGTTTGGTGCGCGCGAGGCGTTTGGCGTCGAGAAAGCCGCGCGTCTCGTCGTTGAGCGCGAGATGGAGCGAAATGACGTCGGCGCGCGCCAGCAGTTCATCGAGCTCGACCTGCGGCACACCGCATTCCGGACGAGGCGTGCGATTCCAACCGATCACCTCCATTCCAACGCCACGGGCGATGCGCGCCACCTCTCGGCCGATGCCGCCGAGCCCGATCAGCCCGAGCGTCTTGCCGTTGAGCTGCATGCTTTCCAGCGGGTCCCACACACCCCGTCGCACCGCCCGGTCCATGCGCGCGAGGTCACGGCAGCAGGCGAATATCAGCGCCATGGCGTGTTCGGCGACCGCGATGTTGCCATAGCCCTTGATGGTGTGCACCTCGATGCCAAGCCCGTTGAGGGCGGGCACGTCCATGTAGCTCGAGGCGCCGGTGCCGAGAAACACGATGTGTTTGAGGCCGCGGCACTGAGCCATCACCTCGGTCGGCATATAGGAATGATCGTCGAGGCACACGTCATAGCCGGCGAGCAGCCGCGGTAGGTCGGGGGATTGAAACGGCTGGCTATTGACGGTGATCGGCGGATCATCGGGCCGCTGCACGCGGACAAACACCGGCGCCAGCTGATTGTTGCAGTCGATGAAGATCGATTTCATGGCCGCGCCGGTTTCCTCGCCATCGTTTGCAGGCATAGTAATAGCGTATCAACGGGCGCACATGGAGAATGGGACATGGCTGGCGAATTTGAGGGCAAGGTCGTCGTCATCTCGGGGGCGAGCCGCGGGATCGGTCGCGGCGTCGGGCTCGCGTTCGCGCGCGCGGGCGCGCAAACCGTGCTGGCTTCCTCTTCCGAGCAAAATCTAGCGGCCGCGGCCAAGGTCATCGCGGCCGAGGGGCCGCAGCCGGTCACGGTGGCCGGCGACCTGCGCACGCTCGCGGCATGCGAGCAGTTGTTCAACCGCGTCGACAAGCGCTTCCGCCGGTGCGATGTGCTCGTCAACAACGCGGGCGCGACGCGCGCGGGCGCATTTCTGGAATTACCGGACGCGGTTTGGCTCGACGGCTTTGCGCTGAAATTCTTTGGCGCCGTGCGGCTCACCCGGCTATTCTGGCCGCTGTTGAAGGCCTCGCACGGAAGCGTGATCAATATCGTCGGCGGCGCGGCGCGCACCCCGGATTCCGAATTCCTGATCGGCGGGTCGGTCAACGCGGCGGTGGCCAACTTCTCCAAGGGCCTGTCGAAGCTCGGCAATCGCGATGACGTCAACGTCAATGTCATTCATCCCGGCAACACCGACACCGAGCGGCAGGACGAGCTGCGGTGCCAACGCGCGGCGGCATTGGGCCGAACCGTCGACGAGCTGCGCGCGGAGGCGCTCGGCAAGAGCAACGTGCGGCGCTTCGGCAAGGTGGAGGACATCGCCGAACTCGTGCTGTTCCTGTGCTCGGAGCGCGCACGCCATGTCCAGGGTACCGCCATCGCGGTCGACGGCGGCGCGACCGCTGGCGTGTATTGAGCGAGTTCAGATTGCAACGGCACGTTTCGAGGACCTTGCGGGCGGCGGCCGGGGTTGCTGTTATGGAAATTGCACCCGCGCGACGGGAATAACCGCGGACCGCGCAGGGTTGTTCATTCGGTCGACGGGCGTTCTTCGACCGCGAGATTTTCGGGAGGACGACATGAACCAGATAACGCGGCGCGCTTTCGGCGTAGGCGGTTTTGCCCTGCTGCTCGCGACATCCGAGAGCTTCGCCCAGCAATCGCCGCCGGTGCGCGTGCGCGGCACGATTGAGGCCTTCGATAACGGCGTGCTGACGGTCAAATCGCGTGACGGCTCGAATCTGACCGTCAAGCTCGCCGATAACGCGCGCGTCTCAATTGCGGTCAGGGTGCCGTTGTCCGAAGTCAAAGTGAATAGTTACGTCGCGGTCACGGCCATGCCGCAGGCGGACGGTAATCAGCGCGCGATCGAGGTGATGATTTTCCCGGAGGCGCAACGCGGAACCGGTGAGGGGCACGGGCCTTGGGATTCGCGGCCGCAAAGCACGATGACGAATGCCACGGTCACGCAAACAGTCGCCGGGGTCGACGGCCAAGTGCTGACTGTGAAGTACAAGGACGAAGAGAAGAAAATCATCGTTCCTTCGGACGCGACGATCATTACGACCAAGCCAGGCGACAAGAGCGACCTCAAGCCCGGGGTCAAGATCTTCATCTTCGCCGCACAGAAGCAACCGGACGGAACGCTGCAGGCAACCAACATCACCATTGGGCGTGATGCGTGAGGTGAGGGACCGAAAAGTGCAGGCAGCATTCGCTTTCATGCGCGCACCGTCCTGAATTGGCGGAGCACAAGAACTTTCGGGAGGACGACATGAATCAGATGACACGCCGTGTTTTCGGGGTGGCCGGCTTTGCCCTGCTGCTCGCCACGTCCGCGAGCTTTGCCCAGCAGCAACCACCGACGGTGCGCGTCCGTGGCCAGATCGAAAAAGTCGAGGGTGATGTCCTCGACATCAAAATGCGCAACGGAGATATGGTCAAGGTGAAGCTGGTTGATCCGGCGCGGGTGATGGCGCTGGTCAAGGCGTCGCTGGACGACGTGAAAGTTGGTAAATTCATCGGCGTCACCGCCATGCCACAGGCCGACGGGAGCCAGAAGGCCGTTGCGATCCAAATCTTCCTCGATTCCCAGAAAGGCGTCGTGGCCGACAGGCATTTTCCCTACGATTGGCAGCCGGGCAGCACCATGACCAATGCGATCGTGGACACGATGGTAGCCGCCGTCGATGGTCCGACGATCACGGTCAAGTACAAGGAGGGGGAAAAGAAGGTGATTGTTCCGCCCAATACGCCGGTTGTCGCCTCCGTTGCAGGCGACAAGAACGAGCTTAAGCCGGGGACTCACATGATCATCCACGGTGCAACGAAGCAGGCGGATGGGTCCCTAACGGCGCCGAATATCTATATCGGCCGTGACGGCCTCGTGCCGCCGATGTGAGATGGTGTGAGCATCATCGCTTTTGGTTTCATGCGTGCCATCCCTTGCGGGAGGCACGCTGTTTAGGAGGACACATGAGCAGAATGACAAGGACCCTGCTTGCTGGCGCAGCCTTGTTCGCGGCGCTTGCTGCGTCGACATTGGCGCAACAGCCGCAGACGGTACGCGTGCGCGGCCCGATCGAGGCAGTGGACGGCTCGACGCTGACGGTCAAGGCGGGCGAGGCTGGCAACGCGACGGTGAAGCTCGCCGAAAACGCCGTGGTCTACGGCGTCGTCAAGGCGACGCTCGCCGATATCAAGCCAGGCGCCTTCATCGGCGTCGGCGCAACCCCGCAGGCGGACGGCAGCCAACGCGCCATACAGGTGATCATCTTCGCTGAACCGCTGCGCGGCACCGGCGAGGGTCACCGGCCGTGGGATCGGCCGAACACCACTATGACCAACGCGACCGTGGACACGACGGTGGCCGGCGTCGACGGCCAGGTTGTCATGGTCAAGTACAAGGACGGGGAGAAGAAGGTCGTCGTCGGCCCCGACGCCGTGATCCGCGCCTATCTGATGGGCAGCAAGGACGAGCTCAGGCCGGGGGCCAACATCAATATTACCCGTGCGACCAAGAAGCCGGACGGGACATTCGAAGCCGATCGCGTCAACGTCGGCCGCGACGGCGTCGTGCCATAGCCCTGGAGCGACCAGGTGAAGTGAAATCAGCGCGAGCCGCGAACTCGGTCTTTACCCTCCCCCTTGTGGGGAGGGTGGCGAGCGAAGCGAGCCGGGTGGGGGTCGTTGTTGTTGCGCGCGTCGGTGCCTCACAACGACCCCCACCCCCAACCCCTCCCCACAAGGGAGCGATTTCAAGAAACGGTTAGATAAATAGCAACTGGATTTCAATTATTTATACGGCTCCAGCGGGAGGCCTCCGAGCGCAGGCTGCATATAGGTAGCAGCCTACAAAGCGTCTGACGTGAGGGAGGAGTCCACGCGAGATTCCTGAAAGGGATGCGCGGGCGCAGATCAAGGGGCTCTGACTTTGCCCTCTCACGGCGAAAACAGGGGTTCGAGTCCCCTAGGGAGCGCCATGCGGCTGATTACGCTTGCAATTTCAACATCGTTTTCTTGGTTTGCCACTTCGTACAGTTCCGGTTTGCCACTTCTGTTCTCGGACTGTCTTTTGATCGCCTGCCTCGCCAATCGCTCCTGCTCTGCCGCGCGGGTGTAACGCGCTACCTCGGCTAGTGTCTTGTGTCCGGTAATCGCCATGATTTCGCTAGCCGAACAACCTGCCTCAGCGAGTCGTCGCGCTGCTGCTTTGCGTAGGCCGTGCGGCTTGCAGCGCGCAGGCAACCCCGCGCCGCGGATTGCAGTCGAAACCATGTTCCCAAACCCTTTGGCCGAGAAAGGCTTGCTATAGGCCGTTACGAGAATAGTCGGACAATCTCGGTCGGCGATCGCAAGCAAATGATTGAGAGATTGATGAATTGGGATGCTAAGCTTG